>NZ_JBQQCD010000003.1:0-466666 GCF_052245555.1 Streptomyces sp. KR80 | reverse complement strand
GCTTGGTCGGAATGGTCGTGTTGCGCTCGATGAGCTTGGTCATGATGCCGCCCTTGGTCTCGATGCCGAGGGACAGCGGGGTGACGTCCAGCAGCAGGACGTCCTTGACCTCGCCCTTGAGGACACCGGCCTGGAGCGAGGCGCCGATGGCGACGACCTCGTCCGGGTTCACACCCTTGTTGGCCTCCTTGCCGCCGGTCAGCTCCTTGACGAGCTCGGCGACGGCGGGCATCCGGGTCGAGCCGCCCACCAGCACCACGTGGTCGATCTCGGACAGCTGGATGCCGGCGTCCTTGATGACGTTGTGGAACGGGGTCTTGCAGCGCTCGAGCAGGTCGGCGGTCAGCTGCTGGAACTGGGCGCGGGTGAGCTTCTCGTCCAGGTGCAGCGGGCCCTCGGCGGACGCCGTGATGTAGGGCAGGTTGATCGTGGTCTCGGTGGACGAGGACAGCTCGATCTTGGCCTTCTCCGCGGCCTCACGGAGCCGCTGGAGGGCCATCTTGTCCTTGGACAGGTCGACGCCGTGGCCACCCGTGAACTGCTTGACCAGGTAGTCGACGATCCGCTGGTCCCAGTCGTCACCACCGAGGTGGTTGTCACCGTTGGTGGCCTTGACCTCGACGACGCCGTCGCCGATCTCCAGCAGGGAGACGTCGAAGGTGCCGCCACCGAGGTCGAAGACCAGAATGGTCTGGTCGTCCTTCTCCAGCCCGTAGGCGAGTGCGGCCGCGGTGGGCTCGTTGACGATCCGCAGGACGTTCAGACCCGCGATCTCGCCGGCCTCCTTGGTGGCCTGGCGCTCGTGGTCGTTGAAGTACGCCGGGACGGTGATGACCGCGTCCGTGACCTTCTCGCCCAGGTACGACTCGGCGTCCCGCTTCAGCTTCTGCAGAATGAACGCGGAGATCTGCTGCGGGTTGAAGTCCTTGCCATCCAGGTTGATCCCCCAGTCGGTGCCCATGTGGCGCTTGACCGACCGGATGGTCCTGTCGACGTTCGTGACCGCCTGGCGTTTCGCGACCTCGCCGACCAGCACTTCGCCGTTTTTGGCGAAGGCGACGACGGACGGCGTGGTCCTGGCGCCCTCGGCGTTGGTGATGACGCTGGGCTCACCGCCTTCGAGAACACTGACGACGGAGTTCGTCGTGCCCAGGTCGATGCCGACCGCACGTGCCATGGTTTCTGTCCTCCAGATGACTTGAGTGGAACAGGCTCAAGCGTGCATGATCCGTTTTCCCATGTCAACAGACCTGAGCGGGGCTGACTCAACTCTTATGCCGGGAACCCTGTCACCACGGCCGCGAACACCCAGGAAAGGGTTGCCTGCGCGACACAGATCACCGGCCGGGCTGCTTCATGAGGCCTGCGATCCTGGGTAATGTCAGGCCAGACTGGAAAAGTTACCGCTTAGTAAGTCTGGGGTTCCCGCGCCGGAGGGCCACGGGGACTCCCACCCTCACAGTCCGCTCTCGCAGGCCCGAGGAGCCCCCAAATGCAACTCGCCGCGATCGTCGTTTCGCTGGTACTCACCGCGGTCGGCGTTGCGCTCATCGCCCGAGCCGTCGCGCAGATCTACCGGTTCGTAAAGCTCGGTCAGCCCGTGCCTGCGGGCAGCCGCACCGACGGCCCCAAGGCGCGCACCATCACCCTGGCCAAGGAGTTCCTGGGGCACACCCGGATGAACCGGTGGGGGATCGTCGGCTTCGCGCACTGGTTCGTCGCGATCGGCTTTCTGACCCTCCCGCCCACTCTGGCACAAGCGTACGGGCAGCTCTTCGCAGCCGACTGGACGCTCCCGCTCCTCGGCGGCTTCCTGCCGTTCGAGATGTACATCGAGTTCATCGGCCTGATGACGGTGGTCGGCATCCTGGTGCTGATGGTGATCCGGCTGCTGAGCCTGCCTTCCCGGGCCGGTCGCAAGTCGCGCTTCGCGGGCTCCAAGGCCTGGCAGGCGTACTTCGTCGAGTACGTCATCCTCGTCATCGGTCTCGCGATCCTGACCCTGCGCGGCCTGGAGGGTGGGATCCACCACGTCGAGCAGTACGAGGCCGCGTACTTCGTCTCGTACCCGCTGGTCCTGGTCTTCAAGGGACTGAGCGTCGGCGCGCTCCAGAACCTCATCTACTTCGTCGCGATGATCAAGATCGGCACCTCGCTGATCTGGATGATCACGGTCGCGCTGAACACCAACATGGGTGTGGCCTGGCACCGCTTCCTGGCCTTCCCCAACATCTGGTTCAAGCGCAACGCCACCGGTGAAACCGCACTCGGCGCACTCCAGCCGATGACCAGCGGCGGACAGCCGATCGACTTCGAGGACCCGGGCGAGGACGACGTCTTCGGCGTCAGCCAGGTCGAGCAGTTCTCCTGGAAGGGCATCCTCGACTTCGCGACGTGTACGGAGTGCGGTCGCTGCCAGTCGCAGTGCCCGGCCTGGAACACGGGCAAGCCGCTCTCCCCGAAGCTGCTGATCATGTCGCTGCGCGACCACGCGCACGCCAAGGCGCCGTACCTGCTCGCGGGCGGCGGCAAGACGGCGGAGGGCGAGGAGAAGGCGACCGAGGAGCAGCTCGCCGATGTGCCGGCGTCGGCTCTCGCCGAGGCCGAGCGCCCGCTGATCGGCACGGTCGAGGAGAACGGCGTCATCGACCCGGACGTGCTGTGGTCCTGCACCACCTGCGGTGCGTGCGTGGAGCAGTGCCCGGTCGACATCGAGCACGTCGACCACATCGTCGACATGCGCCGCTACCAGGTGATGATCGAGAGCTCCTTCCCGAGTGAGGCGGGGACGATGCTCAAGAACCTGGAGAAGAAGGGCAATCCCTGGGGCCTGGCGAAGAAGCAGCGGCTGGAGTGGACCAAGGAGGTCGACTTCGAGGTCCCGGTCGTCGGCAAGGACATCGAGGACCTCACCGAGGTCGACTACCTCTACTGGGTCGGCTGCGCGGGCGCCCTGGAGGACCGGGCCAAGAAGACCACCAAGGCCTTCGCCGAGCTGCTGCACATGGCGGGCGTCAAGTTCGCGATCATGGGCGGCGACGAGAAGTGCACCGGTGACTCTCCCCGCCGCCTGGGCAACGAGTTCCTCTTCCAGCAGCTCGGCGCGGAGAACGTCGCCACCCTGAACGCCGCCTTCGGCGAGGACGACGAGGACGAGTCGACCAAGAAGCCGAATGCGTCGAAGAAGATCGTCGCGACCTGCCCGCACTGCTTCAACACGATCGCGAACGAGTACCCGCAGCTGGGCGGCCACTACGAGGTCATCCACCACACCCAGCTGCTGCAACACCTCGTCGACGAGGGCAAGTTGATCCCGGTCACCCCGGTCGAGGGCCTGATCACGTACCACGACCCCTGCTACCTGGGCCGCCACAACAAGGTCTACACACCGCCGCGCGAGATCATCGCCAAGGTGCCCGGCCTGCGCAACGAGGAGATGCACCGCCACAAGGAGCGCGGCTTCTGCTGCGGCGCGGGCGGCGCGCGCATGTGGATGGAGGAGCGGATCGGCAAGCGCATCAACACCGAGCGGGTGGACGAGGCCCTGTCCCTCAACCCGGACATCGTCTCCACCGCCTGCCCGTTCTGCCTCGTCATGCTCACCGACTCGGTCAACGGCAAGAAGAACGATGGCCAGGCTAAGGAGTCCCTGCAGGTCGTGGATGTGGCACAGCTGCTGCTCGAGTCCGTGAAGACCCCGGCGGAGCCGGAGGGGGACGGCGAGCCCGACCAGGAGGTGGGCGCACCGCCCGGCGGCAGCGCCGGGGGAGCGCCGGAGCCGGTGAAGTAACGCCGCAGCAGATCTCTCAGCAGCAGCCGCTGCCGCTCCACGCGGCGGCGGCTGCTGCGTTGCCGGACCGGGTGTCCCTCGTACGCGGCGGCGTCCGCTGCCGTGTCACGGCAGCGGCTGTTCGGTCCAGATGACCTTGCCTTCGGATGTGTACCGGGTGCCCCAGCGTTCGGCGAACTGGGCCACGAGGAACAGCCCGCGGCCGCCCTCGTCGGTGATCGCCGCCCGCCGCAGATGCGGCGAGGTGCTGCTCCCGTCGGCAACCTCGCAGATCAGGTTGTTGCGGTCACGGATCAGCCGCACCCGGATCGGACCGGTGGCGTACCGGATGGCGTTGGTGATCAGCTCGCTGATCACCAGCTCGGTGGTGAACACCATCTCGTCCAGGCCCCACTCGGCGAGCCGCCGGGCGACCTCGCCACGCATCCGGGCCACCTCCGCCGGATCCGACGCGACGTCCCACCCGGCGACCCGGTCTGCCTTCAGCACCAGCGTGCGGGCCACGATCAGGGCGATGTCGTCGATGGGGTTCTCCGGCAGCAGCGCGTCCAGCAGCGCACCACAGGTCTGCTCAGGCGTCCGGCCGGGATGGGCCAGCGTGCGCCGCAGCAGCGCCAGCCCTTCGTCGATGTCCCGGTCCCGATCCCGGTCTTCGATCAGCCCGTCGGTGTAGAGCACCAGCGAGCTGCCCTCGGGCGGGCGCAGCTCGGCCGTTTCGAAGGGCAGGCCGCCCAGGCCCAGGGGTGGGCCGCTGGGCACGTCGACGAACTCGACGGTGGCATCGGGCAGCACGAGGGCTGGCTGGAGGTGTCCGGCGCGGGCCATGGTGCAGCGCCGGGTGACCGGGTCGTACACCGCGTACAGGCAGGTGGCCCCGGTGATCGAAGCCACCCGTCCGTCGGCCGCCTCGTCCTGGTCGATCCGGGCCACCAGCTCGTCCAGATGCCACAGCAGCTCATCAGGGGGCAGGTCCAGGGAGGAGAAGTTGTGCACCGCGGTGCGCAGCCGGCCCATGGTGGCGGCCGCGTGCAGACCGTGGCCCACCACATCCCCCACCACCAGCGCCACCCGGGCCCCGGGCAGCGGAATGACATCGAACCAGTCCCCGCCGACCCCGCCCACGCCCGGCTGCACGGGCAGATACCGGAAAGCGACGTCGAGGGCGCCCTGCTCGGGCAGGACCCGGGGCAGCAGACTGCGCTGCAAGGTGACGGCCATGGTGTGCTCGCGGGTGTAGCGGCGGGCGTTGTCGATGCTCACCGCCGCGCGATTGACCAACTCCTCGGCCAGGGAGACGTCGTCCTCCTCGAACGCCTCGGGCTTCTCAGCACGCCAGAACGTCGCCATGCCCAGGACGACGCCCCGCGCCCGCAACGGAACCGCGATCATCGAGTGGATCCCGTACTCGACGATCCGCCGGGCCCGCGGCGGATCCTGCTCCTGCCACCCGGAGAACGCCGCCATGTCCGCCTCGACCACCGCACGCCCGGTGCTGAAGGCCACAGCCTGTGGGGTGGACCGAACGAAGTGGATCAGCTTGCCGAGCGGATAGAGCGGGTGATCGTCGCGTATGCCCCGGACCGCAGTACGGCGCATGTCGGCGCCATTGCCCGTGGGCTCATCACCGGACAACACCGGATCGGCGAGGTCGACCGTCACGAAGTCGGCGAACCGAGGGACCGCGAACTCCGCCAGCTCCTCGGCGGTCCGCACCACGTCCAGCGTCGTGCCGATCTTCATGCCCGCGTCGTAGACCAGCCGCAGCCGCCCGCGCGCCAGGTCCACCCGTCCGGTGAGCACGCTGAGATCGGTGGTGTCCCGCAGGGTGGCGACACTGCCCGGCGGCCCTCCGTCGCGGTCGGTCGGCTCATGGTTGACGGCCAGCAGCCGGTTCCCCGCGACATGCACCTCGTCCGTCGCCACCCGCCCCGAGGCCAACAGCTCGGCCGTGCGCGGGTCGAGGCCCAGTTCGGTGACGAGTCTGCCCTCCGCGTCCTCCGGGAGGTCCAGCAGCCGCCGCGCCTCGTCGTTGGCGAGCACCAGCCGCCCCTCGCCGTCGACGATGACCACGCCCTCCCGTACGGCGTGCAGCACCGCGTCATGGTGTTCGTACATCCGGGTGATCTCGGCCGGGCCGAGGCCGCGGGTCTGATGCCGCAGCCGCCGGCTCACCAGTGCGGCACCTCCCGTGGCGAGCGCCAGGGCCCCGGCGCCGGCACCGATCACGAGCGGCCACTGGTCGTCGGCCGCACCGCTCACGTGCTCGATGGTGATCCCGGACGACACCACGCCGATGACCTTGTTGTCCGGCCCCCGGATCGGCACCTGTGCCTGGACGAGGGGCCCGATGGTCCCGACGATGCTCTCCGTGACGACCTCGCCCCGCAGCGCCGGTTCGACGTTGCCCACGAACTTCTTCCCGATCCGGTCGGGCAGCGGGTGCGTGTAGCGGATGGAGTCCGTGTTCAGGACGACGATGAAGTCGACTCCGGTCGCCTTCCGGGCCGCTTCGGCCTGCGGCTGCAGCACCGCGGTCGGATCCGGGCTCTCCAGGGCCTGCGCCATTCCCGGCGCGTTGGCGAAGGAGTGGGCGACCGCCACCGACAGGTTACGGGCCTCGTTCGTGCTGTCCCGCTCCGACTGCAGCACCAGCGCGACCACACCGGCGACGACAAGCCCCAGCACGATGGCCACTTGGAGGATGAAGACCTGGCCGGCGAGCGTTCGCACACTGCTTCGCACCGAGCGCAGGCGCCGACCCGTCGACGGGCGCTCAGGCCGCCTGCTCGGGCGCCAGCGGGCGAGCGATCGGACCGACTGAGCCCAGGGTCGGCCGAGGTGACCGGCCATGCCCCATTTCTAGCACTGCCCTCTGGCGGCGGGCGAACGATCTGCGCAACGGGCAGCCTGGCGGCTTCGGGAACGGTTGCGTCACCGACCGCGAGCACGGGACGACGCCGCGTCGGATGTCGCATACAACCCTTCCGCCCCAGCCGCCGTCATACAGGCATCGGAAACGACGGGCTGTTTCTGGAGATTTCTGAACACCCTCGTACTGGCCCGGCATGTCCGTCCCAGGGGCGGCACCGGGCCGGACAGCACTCCGGCCCCCCGCGCCAGCCCGGCATCCCTCAATGAAGGAGCCGTTTGTGCATACGAACCGTTCGGCCGCCGTCACCGCGGCCGCATTCCTTCTGCTGGCCGGCGCAGCGATCACGGCCGCTCCCGTGGCCCACGCCGGCACCCCGGGTGGGACCCACGCCGCCGACCGCAACACCGACTTCAACGGCGACGGATACGAGGACGTCCTCACCGGCGCGCCCGGGGCGACCGTCGGCGGCGACCACGGGGCCGGGTACATCGCCGTGCAGTACGGGTCGTCGCGCGGCATCACCACGGGAAACCGCACCGTCGTCCACCAGGACTCCGCGGGCGTACCCGGCGCCTCCGAGGCGGGCGACGCCTTCGGCACGACCCTGGCCTCGGGCGACCTGGACGCGGACGGCTACGACGACGCGATCGTCGCAGCGCCCACCGAGGACCTCGGCACGACAGCGGACGCGGGCGGCCTCGTCATCCTGTGGGGTTCGCCGCAGGGCCTGAGCGGTACGGACAGCCAGTGGCTGGAGTCCGCCGCCCCCGCGGCCGGGGAGAAGTTCGGGAGTGCTCTCGCCGCAGCCCGCTTCACCGGGGACACCCCGGGCGACCTGCTGGCCGTACTCGACCGCGACGACCTGGAGGTGTATGGCTTCGAGGCCGCCGGTCAGCCGGCCGCACAGCGCGCCGGAAGCCCTTCCGGGCCGCCACGTGAGGTCCGCGAGGACGCCGCGACGGTCCGGGGCCTGGGCCGGTCCGCCCTCGCCGACGAGGGCCGCGAGATCCTCCCGAAGTCCCTCACCACCGGCGACTACGACAACAACGGCTACGCCGACCTCGTCGTCTCCGGGCTCAGCACCGGAGCGGAGCCCGGCCACGGCTGGTCCACCTTCTTCACCGGGCACCAGGACGGCCTGGTCTTCGGCGGCGATCTGCGCGGCGGCCCGGTCGCCGCCTCCGGCGACCTCAACGGCGACGGCTACGACGACCTCGTCACCGGCGAGCCCAACAGCCCCGACGACGGCGGCGACACGATGACCGGCGGCCTCGTCGGCGTCTACTACGGCAGCGCCGAAGGGCCCGCCGGCAGCGAGGGCACGGGGACCCCGCCGCAGTGGTGGACCCAGGACTCCGCGGGTGTGCCCGGCGTCGCCGAGCACGGCGACGGCTGGGGCACGGACCTGTCGCTGGGCGACACGGACGGCGACGGCTATGCCGACCTTGCCGTAGGCGCCGCGGGCGAGGACATCGGCTCGGCCGCCGACGCGGGCGCGGTCTGGGTGCTGCGCGGCTCCAGCGGCGGCCTGACGACCACCAAGGTCAAGGACTTCAACCAGAACACCCCCGGAGTCCCCGGCGCCGCGGAGAAACTCGACCGCTTCGGCGGCCAGGTCCGGCTGGTGGACCCGAACAAGGACGGCCGGTTCGGCCTGCTCGCCACGGCACCCGGCGAGAACACCAACGACGGTGTCGTGTGGGTCTTCTCAGCGGGCACGGGCGGTGTGACGGCGACCGGCTCGTGGACGTACGGCGGTGGCTCGCTGGGCGCGCCGGTCGCGGATGCACGGTTCGGGGCGGCGATCGACGACTGATCCGGACCCGCGCGGACCGGCGTCCCAAACGCCCGGCCACCACCGGCCCGGTACGCCCCCGGAGCGCACCGGGCCGGTCCCTATGTCGGACTTACCCTTCTTGGTATCGGTGAGATGAATGGTCCCTTTGGGTGCTGCATGATTCGGGGCGATTTCCCTCGTCCTCCCGATGCGTTGGATCCGGCATGGAGCCCCGGCAGTTGTGGAATCGGAACACGGTGCTGGCCGAGGCGTTCTGCCTCAGCGACGAGCACGTGCGATCGGCGCAGAGTGCCCTCGACGAGACGCAGGCGCACCGGTCACGGCTGCTGGCGGCGTTCGCCGTGATGGTCGGCAGCGACAGCGCAGTCGCGGATCTGCTCGGCCTGAGCGAGCGGGAGGTACGGGTGGCCCGCCGCACCGTGGGCAAGGAGGATGCGCGGCGGGTGGCCGAGGACGTGCTCGCGCGGGCGGCGGCGAGCCGCGTGGAACCGGCGGAGGAGGAGACCCCCGTAGCCGAGCCCGCAGCGGCCGCGCCGCCGTCGCCACCGGCCCCGCAGGCCCCGCAGGCACCGCCCGGACCGCAGGCACCGCCCCAGACGTACGCCCAGCATGCCGCACCACCGCATTACGACCCATCGATGGCCACCGCCGCGGCCGCCGTCACGGCGCCGACCGTCGAGCAGCCGATGGGGGCGACGGGCGAGATCCCGACGGTCCGGGAGACGGCGTGGACGTCGGCCATGGATCTGGTGCTCATCGACAGCTGGCAATCGGGCATCGATCTGCGCGTCCTGGCCGACGAGTTCGGCCTGGACCTGGCCCGTCTCGTGGCGCGTGTGCAGCAGCTCTCGGCCGAAGGGCGGCTGCTGCCCCAGCAGCCGACGGGCCACCCTGCGGAGGACCGTTCCGGGCGCCACCGCCGCGACGCGACGATGACGTCGTCCGGAGGCTCCTACGACGCGTACGGCCACTCCGTGGGGCCCTCCGGCTGGGAGGCCCCGTCCACCATCCCCGACGAGATGGTCGCGTCCTATCTGCCCAACCAGCACACCTGGCCCAACTACATGGCGGGCACGGGGGTCCGCTAGGTCTGACCTGGGGGTTTCCATCCAGGATTCCCCTTAGGGGATGTCACAGCTCGGCAGCAAAGGCGGGCCTCTTCCGCCGGGCACCCACCCCGGTCCTCACGACCAGGTACGTTCGAGTGGTGGCTGGATTCAGGATGGGACGCGGCCGGGACTCCGCGCAGCAGCAAGGGCAGCAGCCGTACGGAGGGCAGCCCGTGCCCCCGCACGCTCAGCAGGGGGCACCTCCCAGCTGGGGGAGGTCGTACGGCGCGCCGCAGGGCGCGCACGGCGGGCAGGGCGGCCGACGCGACGAGCCGGAGTACTTCGGCGGCCCCGGCCAGGGCTACGACCCGTACGCGGGCCGCGGCCACGGTCCGGACCCGTACGCCGACAACCCGGGCCACACCCAGGCGTTCGGCGTCGGTGAGGCCCCGGACGCGTACGGCCCAGGCTCCGGTTACGGCCCGGACCAGGGCTACGACCCGTACGACGGCGGCAGCGGGCACGTCGGCACCTATCGTGCGGGCCAGGCGGCGCCCCCATCGGGGCCGCGGCTGCACTGGAAGCAGCTGCTGAACGGCATCGTGTTCCGGCCCGGGCCCACCTTCTGGCAGATGCGCGACTACCCGGTCTGGGGCCCGGCGCTCATCGTGACCTTCGTCTACGGACTGGTCGCCGTCTTCGGCCTCGACTCGGCGCGCGAAGACGTCCTGAACGCGACGCTGTCGAGCAGCATCCCGATGGTGATCAGCACCGGCATAGCCGTGGTGATCAGCGGTCTGCTGCTGGGAGCAGTGACGCACACGCTGGCCCGCCAGTTGGGCGGCGACGGCACCTGGCAGCCGACGGTGGGCCTGTCGATGCTGATCATGTCGCTCACGGACGCCCCGCGGCTGGTCGTCGCCATGTTCCTCGGCGGCGACAGCCCGATGGTGCAGGTGCTGGGCTGGGCGACCTGGGTGGTGGCGGGCGCGCTGTTCGCCTCGATGGTGGGCAAGTCGCACGACCTGCCGTGGCCGAGGGCGCTGGCGGCGTCGTCGATCCAGCTGATCGCACTGCTGGTGCTGATCAAATTGGGCACGCTGTAGCACCGGCTGCTCCGCCGCGCACCGTCAAGGCCCCCGCACAGCGGGGGCCTTGCTGCGTGAGTCCCGCCTCACGTCACTCGAAGGCGTTGCACCATGCGCAATCTCAGTTGCGGCACTTGTCATGCACATTGGTTTAGGCCAATGTGTGTCATCCGCAGCCCTGAGACACTGAGACCGGAGACACAGAGCATGAGTGCACACGCAGGGATGGGCCGTCGTCGCTTCCTCCTCGGCGCCGTGGCGACGGGCGCGCTCGCAGGTGCGGTGCCGATCGTGGCGAGCGCGACCACGACTGAGCGGCGCGAGGACGACGACGAGGGCGGCGAACGGCCCTGCTACCTCGGCACGTACACCTCCGGCGGCGGTGGCGGCACCGGCATCGGGCTTACCGCATACGATCCGCAGAGCGGCAAGCTCGCATCGAAGGGGACGGTGAAGGACGTCGCCGACCCCTCCTTCCTCACCCTCGCGCCGGGCGGGCGGATCCTGTACGCGGCCAACGAGCAGCAGCAGGGCGCGGTGACCGCCATCGCACTCGGCGCGGGCGCACCGCGCGTCCTCGGCTCGCAGAGCACCGGAGGGGCCCATCCCTGCCATCTGTCCGTACATCCGGGTCGCCGCCACCTGCTGAGCGCCAACTACACATCCGGCAGCGTCGCCGTCCACCCCATCCTCCCGGACGGCGGTCTGGGCCCGCGCACCGATCTCGTACAGCACACGGGCTCGGGTCCCGACCCCGAACGGCAGGAGGGCCCGCATGCGCACCAGGCGATCACCGATCCGGACGGCAAGCATGTGCTCGCGGTGGACCTGGGGTCCGACACGGTGCACAGCTACAAGCTCAACACGACCACCGGCCGGCTGACGCGGGTGTCCCAGGCCAAGACGCGGCCCGGCGCGGGCCCCCGCCAGCTGACCTTCCACCCGTCGGGCCGGTTCGCCTATCTGGCCAATGAGCTGGACAACACGATCGTGGTCTGCCGCTACGACAGCAGCACCGGAAAGCTGACCCTCGGTACGCCCCAGCCCACCGCCCCCAAGGGCGCTCCGTCCGGGGAACGGAACTACCCGGCCCAGGTGCTGGTGACCGCCGACGGCCGGTTCGCCTATCTGGCCAACCGCGGACTCAACTCCCTTACGCGCTACGCCGTACAGGACGACGGCGGCACCCTCAAGCTGCTGGACGCCGTGCCGACGGGCGGCGCGTTCCCGCGGCACATCTCCTTCTCCCGGAACGGGAAGCTGCTGTTCGCGGCGAATCAGAAGTCGGGCTCGGTGACCGCCTTCACCGTCGACCGCTCCTCCGGGAAACTGACCGCCACCGGAAGCCCGTTCGCTGCCCCGACCCCGGTGTGCGTACTGCCCGCTTAAGCGTCGAGAACCTCCCCCCGCGCCGCGCCGCGGGCAGAACGCGGCCGACGCGGGGGGCACGAACCGGCCAGGACCTGCGCGCTGCATGCGGAGGCAACACAAAGGCGCACTCATCCTGCTCACCGGCTTCCAAACCCCGGCAGCCCTGCGCCGCCGCGGCCGGGCCCGCCTGTCCGGCTGGCTTGCCCAGCGAAGTGTGCGCAACCCCGATGCGGTGGCCGCCACCGCTGTGGAGGCCGCGCAGGCCCAGAGCACGGCGCTGCCCGGCCAGGACATCGCCGCCGGCATCGTCGCGGGCATCGCCCGGCAGATCCTCGACCTGGACGAGCGGATCAAGCACGTCGACCAGCAGATCCGCCAGACCTTCCGCACCCATCCCCAGGCGGAGATCATCGAGTCTCTGCCGGGTATGGGCCCGATCCTTGGAGCGGAGCTCCTCGTCGCAGCCGGTGACCTCGCCTCCTACGCAGACGCCGGTCACCTGGCATCCGCCGCCGGGCTGGTGCCCGTCCCCCGGGACTCGGGACGCCGCACCGGCAGCCTGCACCGGCCCAAGCGCTACAGCCGACGCCTGCGCAAGGTCTTCTACCTGTCGGCCCAGACGAGCATCGTCCGCGACGGCCCCAATCGCTCCTATTACCTCAAGAAGCGAACCGAAGGCTGCAAGCACATCCCGGCCGTCATCGCCCTCGCCCGGCGACGCGTCAACGTCCTATGGGCCCTCCTCAGGGACAATCGCCCCTTCACCACAGCTGCCCCACCACGCTCAACCGCATAGGGCCCGCCGCACGCGTTCCCGCGTCGCTTCAGGGAAGTCCGAGACCAAGCTAAGGAGTGCACGGCGGTCGTCTTGTGAGACGCGCTCGACGTCCCCGTGCTCGCCGATCCAGTCGGCGAGCGTCTCAACGGCAAGCCCGTGCTCACCAGCCCTGAGGAACTGGAACACGTCCCGACGCGGGGCCTCATGGCTCGGCCCCATGACGGCCTCCGCGAGGTCACGAACGTGCCTCTCCCAGGCCCCGTACTTAGTCACCCGGTCATCCTCGCAGCCACGACCTCAAGATCGCCAAGGGCTTGACTCGGACATTAAGACTCCACCGACCGCGCGATACGGTGCGGCCCTCTGCGTCGAGAGGGCTTGGATGGAAAACCGCGTATGGCAGCTGCGTCGAGGTGAGGAGATCATCGGCACGCTCACGCTGGAGGCCATCGACATGTTCTGGTTCGAGTGCCGCTTCGAGCCTTCGTCTGGGTGGCCGGCCTTCAAGCCGTTCATCGATGCATCGCACGCCGCTTGGCAACGGAAGGATGTGGCTGCAGCGCGCGCAGCAGACGACGAGATCTACGCGCTCGGCCTCGAAATGGTCCCAGACGACGGAGGCGAGATCATCAGGAACTTCATGGTGCGCATCAGCGGGGATCACGCCCGCTTCAGGTGGTAAGCCGTCAAGGCCGTGCCCCCTCCGACGCCGATGACGGCAGTCTGACGGCAACGCCAGCGGACGCCACCGTATGCAGCGGGGAGCCACGGGGAGTCAACATTGGTCGTTGTCGGGCCGAAACCTGATCCACTCCGTCCGATCAACTCGCCTGCAAAGCGGAAGGTCGCCGGTTCGATCCCTGTCTCCTGCCCCGGCGGCCCGGCATTCTAGCCACGTGAGACGACATCTCTGTGCCCTCGCCGTCCTAGTCATCACCCTCACCGCCTGCGGCAGCGGGGCGCAGGCCCCCGACCAAAACAAGCCTGGCGGCGCGGAGCGCACCACGTTCCTCGCCAAGCTCAAGGCCATCCACCCGGCCCTCGTCACCGACGAGCACAAGGCCATGGGCAACGCCTTGACCCTTTGCCGCAGCATCACCGGCGTCAGCGGAGCCGACAAACCCATACCCAGCGCCGAAGCCCGCTTCAGCACCAAGGAACACCAGGTCACCGAAGCCGAAGCCAAGGCCATCATCGCGCTAGTGGAAGCAGCCGTCTGCCGCCCTAAGAAGTGAGACTGGGCCGTCTCTGGGCCGTCCGAGAGCGCACAACGACGACCAACGCTGACAGCCGTTGACGGCTAGATCACAGGTCACAGCGTTGATCACCGATGATGTCCCAGCCCATGGACCCAACGCGTCACTTCCAGAAGATCTGTGTGCATCATGAGGCATGGGGATCGATCTGGAGCTGCACTCATCGCGGCCGACGCGCAACAACTGGCGCAAGTCCCGCGCAACACTCCTGCGGAGCTCTTACGGACACGGCGACGCCTTGGCCGATGCATTTGGCTCGCTCCAGCTCCTTGGAATATCCGGGAGGCTCATTGCCATCGATCCGTACGGGGGTACGTTGATGAACGAGCAGGAGTCCGCCGCCGCCCTCCGGGAGATCCACGATCTAAGGCAAAGATGCGGTGATGAGCGTCAGCTCGCCGCGCTGGACGATCTCGCAACGATGCTGGAGCAATGCGCGGCCACCCCAGGCAGTTACCTGTGGTTCGCGGGCGACTGAAGCTCGTGCCACAAACGTGCCAGTTTCAGCGGGGAGCCACGGGGAATCCGGAGCCTGACGGGCACTCAGGCCGACTGCCGCCAAGCTAGGATTTTGCAGTTCAGCCACGACGCGGGCCAACCTCGCTCCTAAAGCGGGTGTCGCACACCCGTCCCGCAGCCGATGTCCAGCACCCGACGCGCGTTGAACTCCTGCATGACACCAATGTGCGGATCCAGATCACTGCGGTCGGAATCGAGCGGATCGTAGATCTCGGCCAGCCGCGGGTGTCCGAAGATCTCGTCAGTCATGCGGCCGAAGGTATACGGAGGACGCGGATGGGGTGCCCTCCCCAACAGCAGAAGGGCACCCCCAAGGACGGTCAGCGGTGGTCGTAGCGGTCGTGACCCCAGTGGTGACCGTGGTGCCGGTGGTCCCCGCGGTGGTGACCCCAGTAGTGACCGTGGTGCCGGTGGTCCCCGCGGTGGTGACCCCAGTAGTGACCGTGGTGCCGGTGGTCCCCGCGGTGGTGGCCCCAGCGGCCGTCGCGGTCACCGCGCCTGTAGTCGTCACCGTGGTCGTGACCACGGTCATGCGCGGCATGAGATACCACCGAAGGCGCGGTGGCGGCGCTGGCGCCAGTGGCGCCGCTCAGCAGGACGGCGGCCGCGACGCCCAGCGCGGCGGCAAAACGGGAAACCCGCATTCCGTGCTCCTTTCACGGCAGTGCCTGATGCGCCTGCCTGTGTCGGACACGTCGATGTTCACATCCGAAATGAACTGTTAAGTCCGAATCGCCACCAAAGACACCTCATGTAACGAAAAATCGCTGGGCCGGGAACCGGCGCCCGGCGTGTCGGCGTCCCGCGCGCACGCGTGCGGGTGGCTCCCCCGCCCAACAGGGTGAATTTGCACCTCACGATCCCGCCGAGCTCGCGCTCCCCTACCGCCCACCTCTCCGCGGGTACTTCCACCAGCAGCAGCCCCCGGCCCCGACTCGTCCCGCAGCCCCGGTCTGGCACATGCGGGTAGGCATCGGCGCCCGTGGACTATCCGTGGACAGGCACAGCCGTCGAGTACACAGAAGCGGACCCCGTGACCAGCAGCGACGCCACAGGCCCAAAGGGCCTCCGGAGCCGTGCGCTCTGGAGCACTTCCCTCCTGCAGGGCCTGCAACAGGGACGCCTGCCAGAATGTAGTTATGGATCATGAGGAGGCGCGCCGCGCAGCCATACGACGGTTCGAGCAGGGCGGACCGAAACCAGAGCCGTGGGCTATCTGTGACCCCGTGCTGGAGACTGTGTATGGGGTGGATGGCTCTGAAGAGTGCTTGGTCTTCCGCTTCGACCCGCCGCCGAGCTGGGTGGAGGAGAAGGGGTATGGCTGGCCTGTTCAGGTCGCAGTGAATCCCCGGACCGGCGAAGCCGAAATCTTGCGGTGACATCCAGGCTTGACATCAACGACGGCGGATGCGGGCGGACTCTGACGGCTCCCTGCGGAGGGGCAAGGGTAAGGAGAGCCAGCGGGGCAGGGGACGAGGCCCCACTCGATCGAACTTGTAAAGCGAGGGTCGTCGCCAAGGCTCCTTTCCCGCTGGGTTCGCTCATGGTGATGGGTTCGTAGGGTGGAGTCCTGTGGCGACTATCAGCTGTTCGATCGTCTCGGCGAGAGTGCTCCGCGACGAGATGATCCGTTCGTGTCCGCCGGGCAAGAGGTCCACGGGGCGGTACCACCCGCGCATCTCCTCGGCCCCGAATTGGGACGCCTGCGCACGTGTGGCGTGTCTACGCAGGGTCTCTTCGAAGGGCACTTCGAGGTAGAAGCAGTGGGTCTGCCCCAAGTGATCATCGCGAAGCGCCTGCAGCATGGAGCCGTAGCGGTCGGCGTACAGGATACCTTCGATGATCACGTGGTAGCCGTGATCGAGTGCGTAGCGTGCCACGGCGTCGATCAGACCGATATTGGATGCGCCCGGCTCGTCTCTCTCGCGGAGGATGGTGCGCCGGATGTTGTCCTGGCCGACGAGCGCTACGCCTTGGCCATACGGGCCCGGAAGCCCTGCGCGACGCTGGTTTTGCCCGAGCCGGAGTTGCCCCTCAGCACGATCAACTGTGTTGTACCGGATCCCACACTCACTACGTCACGTTACGTCTGAGACCGCTTGGACCCAACCAATTCACCGAGAGCGGCGCCGGAAGCCACAAGCTCAGCCGTCCCAGGCGTCGGCTCCGAGATCTGATCGCATGGCGTCTCGAAGGGTCTTGATGGTCGTGATCAAGGTTCCGAACTCTTCGTCCAGAGTCCTACCCGTCACACCCTCCTGAATCCTGTCGCGCATGTCGCGCAACCTTCTCAAAGCGTCTTCAGAGGGCCCCACAACCTGGGCAGGCGCGGTGATGGCCATCTGATAACGGAGTTCGTAAGCCCCGCCCTCCCGGTACGCCTCCCCCGCCTGGCGTGCCCGCTCGTCCCCAACGAGCGCTGTAGAGCCAGCGATGTCTTTGAGCTGATTCCTCGTCCGGGTGAGTGCCGCCAGGTACTCGCCATACAACTGCCGCCTCAAGTCCTGCTGCCGCGCCACGTGATCACGCTGCCAACGCAGACGATCAGCGATCAGCGATCAAGGTTGAGCCGACTCCGACAACCGCACCAAGTCCGGTCCCTATGAGGGTCCCCCAGTCCATGCCAGGACCCTAGATCGACTGTGCGGACACGTGCCAGGGAGGCGCTAAGCCACAAACCACGCCGTGCCCCTCGGCCGGGGAATCAGGGGGAGCAGCGGTAAGGGGCGGACAAGCGGACAAGAAAGCGGCCCCCGACCGAGTTGCCTGGTCAGGGGCCATCTTCAGTGATCCAGCAGCGGAGGGTGTGGGATTTGAACCCACGGTGGTGTCGCCACCACGACGGTTTTCAAGATCGCTGGTGGGTTTGACCCGCCCGTTGAGTAATCCGATCTCCGGACGGCGATACCCCAAAGGGGACAAAATCGGGTCACGGCCGTCCGGCTGACGTCGCGGAGTCTTG
Source organism: Streptomyces sp. KR80 (assembly GCF_052245555.1). Taxonomy (NCBI): domain Bacteria; kingdom Bacillati; phylum Actinomycetota; class Actinomycetes; order Kitasatosporales; family Streptomycetaceae; genus Streptomyces; species Streptomyces sp. KR80. The sequence goes on along the minus strand of NZ_JBQQCD010000003.1, from coordinate 449,183 downwards.
GTGCCACCGGAACCTGACATTGAGTAGGACGCCGGGGCCCTCCGTCAGGCATCCGGAAGTGTTGCCTCGAGCATGTGAATCAGATTCTTTTGCCTGCCGGTCCCCGCCGGACGGCTGCTGCACAACAGCACACCGCACGAGGGGAGGACCGGGGCATGGACGTGGTCCACGAACGATGCGCCGGAATCGACATCGGCAAGGCGGACGTGAAGGTCTGCATCCGCGTTCCCGGGACCGGCAAGCGGCGCCGCAAGGAGATCCGCACGTACTCCACCATGACCCGAGACCTGCTCGCGATGCGGGACTGGCTGCTCGCCGAGGGCGTCACCGTGGTCGGCATGGAGGCAACCGGCTCGTACTGGAAGCCGGTGTTCTACCTGCTGGAGAACGACATCGAGTGCTGGCTGCTCAACGCCCGACACATGAAGAACGTCCCTGGCCGCAAGACCGACGTCGCCGACTCCGAGTGGATCTGCAAGATCGTCGAACACGGCCTCGTGCGGCCCTCGTTCGTCCCGCCACCGGAGATCCGTCAGCTACGGGACCTGACCCGCTACCGCACCGAGGTCATCCGCGAACGCACTCGCGAGGCCCAGCGGCTGGAGAAGCTCCTCGAAGACGCCGGAATCAAGCTGTCCGCGGTCCTCTCCGACCTGCTGGGCAAGTCCGCCCGAGCGATGCTGGAAGCCCTGATCGCCAGGGAGCGTGATCCGCTGGTGCTGGCGGAGATGGCCAGGGCCAGCATGCGGGCCAAACGCGAGATCCTGGCCCAGGCGCTGACCGGCCGGTTCACCGACCACCACGCCTTCCTCGCCCGCACCATGCTCGACCGCATCGACGCGGTCACCGCGACCGAGGCACGGCTGAGTGACGAGATCACCCGCCAACTCGCCCCGTTTCGCCGCGAAATCGAGCTGCTAACCACCATCCCCGGCGTCAGCACCCGCTCGGCCGAGATGATCCTGGCCGAGATCGGCGCGGACATGGCCCGCTTTCCCTCGGCCGCCCACCTGGCCTCGTGGGCCGGGATGTGTCCGGGCAACCACGAGTCCGCCGGCAAACACACCTCCGGCAAGTCCCGGCCGGGCGACCCGTGGCTGAAGAACGCGCTCGGCCTGGCGGCTACCGCTGCGGCCCGCAGCAAGGACACCTACCTGGCATCCCGCTACAAACGCATCGCGATCCGCCGCGGCAAGAAGCGGGCCCCTGGTCGCCCTCGGGCACACCATCCTGACCTCGATCTGGCACATGCTCACCCAGGACGCCGAGTACCACGACCTCGGAGCGGACTACTTCCTGCAGCGAACCGGCCGGGCCCGGCAAACGCGACGCCTGGTCAGCCAGCTCAACATGCTCGGCTACCAAGTGTCCCTCCAATCAGCGGAAGCGACCTGAGCTGCGGGAAGGGACGATTTTCGAATCAGACTCCACCGACCTCAGCCCGTGCCCGCAGCGTGCCCGATGCCACGGGAAACAGCGGGGAATCACGGTGTGCCGCAGTCACCCGAAAAAACGAACGGCCCCCGACCGTTTTCCTGGTCAGAGGCCGTTTCAGCGCAGTGTGGCGGGTGCAGGGTTCGAACCTGCGTAGGCGTAAGCCGACAGATTTCAAGACTGTATGTGGGGCGCTCAGCGCTCGCGGAAGCCACCGAGGAAGCGACGGAAAACGCCACCCTCCGGGGTCAGCGGGGCGGACGGCGGCGGAGCGGTGGGTCGCTCGCGGGCGATTGGCTGGTCGTAGTCGGCCCGGGCGATCGCGTCGACGGTTTGGTTGATGTCGAAGTTCTCGGAGCCCTCGATGGACGGCACGAAGCCGACCAGGATCCCGTCCCGCATGACCTGCGCTTCGAGACCGGCGGTGTCGTCGGTGTCCCAGACGGCCTCGCGACCGTCGAGCAGGACCACGCGCACGCCGACCTGGTAGACGCCTTCGCGGGCCAAGTGGGCAGTTATGCCACGCTGCCGCAATGTGTCTACGACTCGAAGCGCTCTGTTCTCCTCCATGCGGCCACGATAACGCCCGCGGTCGTTCTGTCTTGTCCAAGGATTCCTGGCCAGGCGTGGTGTGCGGTGCATCGGTACATGTCCAGCCCCATAGACCACAGCCACGACAATAGGCTCGTTGCACCGCTCGAACAGAGGCGCCCTGACCTGCAACAACGCTCAGGAGCCAAGGGACCTCCATAGTCGTGCGCCTTCCACCACTACCTTGACTCAGCCGTGACTCAGAGCGCCTCTCGCGACGGAATCTGCGGTTCACCAGACTTACGCACTACAGGCAAGACCGACCAGGGGAAGTTGATCCACCGGTCGGTCCGCTTCCAGACGTACTCGCACTTCACGAGCGACTGCGGCTTCTCGTAGATCACTGCACACCGCACCTCCGCGACGTGGCCGGCGCAGAAGTCGTGCACGAGCTTGAGCGTCTTGCCGGTGTCGGCCACGTCGTCCGCGACGAGGACCTTCTTCCGGCTCAGGTCCACGACGTTCGGGACGGGCGGCAGCATGACGGGCATCGCGAGGGTGGCCCCGACGCCCGTATAGAACTCCACGTTCACGACATGGAGGTTCTTCACGTCCAGGGCGTACCCCAGGCCGCCGGCCACGAAGAGGCCGCCGCGCGCGATGGAGAGGATGATGTCCGGCTCGTAGCCGTCGTCCGCGACGGCCTGGGCCAGCTCGCGGACCGCCTGCCCGAAGAGCGGGTAGGTCAGATTCTCGCGCTCGTCACCCACGGCTGCTCCCGCCCTCCGTCCCCTCAGACCTGCGTGCGGTGGAAATTCTGATACGAGCGCGAGGGCGTCGGCCCGCGCTGCCCCTGGTAGCGGGAGCCGTACCGCTCGGAGCCGTACGGGTGCTCGGCGGGGGAGGTCAGCCGGAACATGCACAGCTGCCCGATCTTCATCCCGGGCCAGAGCTTGATCGGCAGCGTGGCGACGTTCGACAGCTCGAGCGTCACATGTCCCGAGAACCCAGGGTCGATGAAGCCTGCCGTGGAATGTGTCAGCAGTCCCAGCCGTCCCAGGGAGCTCTTCCCTTCCAGCCGCGAGGCGAGGTCGTCCGGCAGCGTGATGACCTCGTAGGTCGAGGCGAGCACGAACTCACCGGGGTGCAGGATGAAGGCCTCGTCCCCCTCGGGCTCGACGAGCCGCGTGAGATCGGCCTGTTCCACGGCCGGATCGATGTGGGGGTACCGGTGGTTCTCGAACACCCGGAAGAAGCGGTCCAGCCGCACATCGATGCTCGACGGCTGCACCATGGCGGGGTCGTACGGATCGATCCGCACCCGCCCGGCGTCGATCTCGGTCCGGATGTCCTTGTCAGAGAGAAGCACGATCCGAAGGTTACGCGGACGACGCGGGCCCGGCCCAATCGGACCGGGCCCGCGAGCCGAAGACGGCCTCACGTCGGCGTCGGCGCCTCTCCGCTACGGCCCCGCCGCCGGCTCGATTTCGTCTTCCCCTATCGCTTCGCCACCACGACCGGCACCGGTACGGCGTGCCTCAGCCGGGCGCACCGGGGGCAGCGCAGCAGCCGCCCGGGGCCGAGCCGGTCGGGACCGAGGTTCTGCATCGGGAACGAAGCGGTGCTGAACACGTGCCCTTCGGCACAACGAACGACGGTGCGCTCCATCGGGTCCCTTCCCCACAGAGGTGAACGACAAAAGCCACATTAGGGGATGACCCAGGCGCCACTCCACGCGGCACTCCGCGCCCCACGGTACGCCCCAACTCCCGCCCCTCACAGCCCCATCCCCCTCCCGGGCGCCCCACCCCGGACACCCGAGCGACTGCCTCCCCGAACAGCGCGAAGGCCCCGCGGCGAATACACCGGGGGCCAGCAATGAGGTACAGTGTGCGACGTTGAGAGGCCTCAAATGGCTCTCTTACGCGGGTGTAGTTTAATGGTAGAACATGAGCTTCCCAAGCTCAGAGCGCGGGTTCGATTCCCGTCACCCGCTCCAACCGAAAGCCCCAGGCCAGCGGCCCGGGGCTTCCTTGTTCTCTAAGCCAGCTTCGATACTCCCCGGCCCCTCCGCGTGCCCCAACTCCGCGAAAAGCGCTGCTTGAACGGCTGTCGCCGCACCACTTCAGGTGGTGCGGCGACAGATCGTCGGGTGATCCGCCGACGTCCCAGCGGACGGTCTCCGGCACGAAATCCCGTGCGCGGCGCAGCGGCGACGGGTGCGAGGTCGAGCTCCACGGTTGACTGCCTCGCCGGACCGCCTTGATCAGCCGTGGCTGGGCCAGGGCGCGGCGGATAGGGTGCGAAGAACGCGCCAAGAGGCGTGGGGTGTGCCGGGAAGTCTGGTCGGTGTCGTAGGGCCGTGTGCCCGTACGCCGATGGCCTGGAGGTTCCTCCCTATGCCTGCTGCCCCACGGGAGCGTTCGGTCTTCCTCGGGATGCTGCCCTGGCCGGAGCGGGTGCAGGTGGCCCGGGCCCTGCGGACGGAGACGGTCGGCGGGCTCGTGCTCCTGGCCGCCGCCGTGGTGGCGCTGGTGTGGGCGAACACCCCGTGGAGCGGAAGCTACGAGGCGCTGCGCGATCTCCACTTCGGGGTCGCCGCACTCGGGCTGGACCTGTCGGTGGAGCACTGGACCGCCGACGGGCTGCTCACCCTCTTCTTCCTGGTCGCGGGGATCGAGCTCAAGCGCGAACTGGTGGCCGGCGGGCTGCGCACCCGGGCCGCGGCGGCCCTGCCGGTGGTCGCCGCGGTGTGCGGCATGGCGGTGCCCGCTGCGATCTACCTCGCCACGGTCTCGGCCGGCGACGGGCGTGCGGGAGGCTGGGCGGTGCCGATGGCCACCGACATCGCCTTCGCCCTGGCCGTACTGGCCGTGCTGAGCACACACATGCCCACCGCTCTGCGGGCCTTCCTGCTGACCCTGGCGGTCGTCGACGACCTGGGCGCGATCCTGGTCGTGGCGGTGTTCTTCTCCAGCGGACTGAACCCGGCCGCCCTCGGGGGAGCTTTCGCCGGGCTGGGGGTGTTCTACCTGCTGCAGCGGTTCCGGGTGCGCGGCTGGTGGTGGTACGTGCCGCTGGGCGTGACCATCTGGGCGCTGATGTACAACGGCGGGGTGCACGCCACGGTGGCCGGGGTGGCGATGGGCCTGCTCCTGCGCTGCGCCCGCGACCAGGGCGCGGGGGAGGATGCCTCGCCCGGAGAGCGCACCGAACACCTGCTCCGGCCCGTCTCGGCCGGTATCGCCGTGCCGCTGTTCGCCCTCTTCGCCGCCGGAGTGAGCGTCTCGGCCCCCGTGCTGGGCGAGGTGTTCACCCGCCCGGAGCCGCTGGGCGTGGTGCTGGGCCTGGTCATCGGCAAGACGGTGGGGATCTTCGCCGGAACCTACCTCGCCGCCCGGTTCACCCGGGCCCAGCTCAACCCTGACCTGGCCTGGGCCGACGTCTTCGCCCTCGCGGTGCTGGCCGGTATCGGCTTCACCGTCGCCCTGCTGATCGGCGAGGTGGCCTTCCCCGACCCGGCCGACGTCGGCCACATCAAGGCCGCCGTCCTGATCGGCTCACTGCTCGCCGCAGGCGTGGCCGCGCTGCTGGTCAAACGCCGTGACCGCGTCTACCGCAGGCTATGGGAGGCGGAGAACCGCGACGAGGACGCTGACGGCATCCCCGACAGCCGTCTGTGAAGCCCCTGATCGCGTCGACGACCGCGTCAGGGACGCCGCGGGGGAGCCAGAGAGTCGCGCGGAGCGAGCTGCGTCATGGAGGCGTCCGTCGCGTACGTTTGCGGCCTTCAGCAGGTCTGTCCATGTGTGGGGATCTCAGCTTCGTCGTTTCCGTGCGCGTGCCACGCGGGGGAGTTCCTCGTGCAGCAGACGGCCGACCAGCGCGCCGCCGAAGACGACGACTCCGACGCCGACCAGCCAGGACTGGAGGACCAGGACGGTTCCGAAGGGCCCGTAGGTGACGGCGTTGGATGCGATCAATGGCGAGAAGACGAGCTGGGAGAAGCCCCTGAGACCGAGCAGCCCGACCACTGTGGCCACTGCGCCCGGCAACAGTGCGCGCCAGGCGACCCGCCCGCCGAGCAGCATCCGTTGCGACCACCAGAAGAACAGGATGGCGCTGAGCGACGCGGCGAACGCACCGGCCGGGGACTCACGCCGCAGCGTGGTGGTCGCGGAGGCAAAGAGGTAGCCGGTGAGTACGCCGAGCCACACCACATGCCGCCACCTGGCCCACCAGCGCCCTGGGGGAACATCCCAGACCTTCTCGTAGCCGGTCTGCACCGCCGACCCGAAGGTCAGACCAAAGACGGCGAGGGCGGCAATGCCGAACGCGGTCGTGGTCCGCAACGCCTGGCCAGGCCGGGCGAACAGCTCCTCGACCTCTGCTCTGGCAGCCGTCGACACGCCAAGCCCTTCCCCCAGCCACTGCGCAAACCCCCGCCCGCGCTCCGGATCGCCCGAGGAGACAATGATCAACAGTGGCACCAGCGTGAGGAGCCCGAGCGCCGCGAAGCCCAGCGAACGCGACCACAGTTCGAGATCGCTGCTCCGCCGCCATCCGCGTCCGACTGGTGAGCGGCTGATCGCACGGCGTAGCCGTCCGAACAGAGACGGACGGCCTGCGGCGTTGGAAGGCTTCCTCGACATGCCTGTCGACTACCACGGTCAATACCGTCGCCGCGCGAGGCGCGACGCAGAGGTTCCGGATAGCCTGGAAGAGCAACGGGCTACCGGGATCAGCGCGCTGCGACTGCCCGTGGACGGCTCGCACCGGCCCGGGTGCACGGCTCAGGAGGACAGACCATGATCCATGCAGCCGATATCCGTGAGTGGCGCAACCATAACGTCCTCGACCCGAAGGGCCACAAGATCGGCGTTCTCGAAGCGATCTACGTGGACACCACCACCGACGAACCGGCCATGGCCACGGTCCGGACCGGACTCCCCACCCGTCACCACCTAGCCTTCGTTCCCCTCGACGACGCGCTCCTCGGGCCGGACTACGTCAAAGTCTCCTACGCCAGGGCGCTGGTGAAGAAGGCGCCCTCAGTCGGCATGGACGACATCCTGCCCGCCGAGGCAGAGGAAGCGATCTTCCAGCACTACGACATGACCTACCAGACGGGCGCACGCGGCGAGAGGCAACTCGCCCGCCGCTGAACGCCCGGCGCTCGGTCCAAAGGAGGTGTTCGCATCATGGCTCTCTTCCTGCTCCTCGTCTTGGTCGCCGTCGTGTTGGGAATCATCGGCGTGGTAGCGGAGGGGCTGTTCTACCTGCTGATCATCGGCATCGTGGTCCTCGTAGCCGCTCTGGCCTTCATCGGTGTGCGTTGGTCTCGGCGGACGGGGCGGCACCCCATCCGATGAAAGGTCGGTGACATGGCCGAGGAGTGACCCACGCAGCTCCCCCACGCGCCGTCGAGGGAGCGGGTGCGCGCCGGTTGACGCCCGGCCCCGTCAGGGTGAGCCGCTGGATTCCTGACCCGGCTGCGGGTCAGCCGCTGGATTCGCCGTGCGTGTGCGTGGGATTGACGCCGGTCTCGATGAGGATCTGCTCGGCCTGGGTGACGTTCTCGGCCTGTATGGCCCGGGCCATCGCGGCGCGCGCCGCCTCAGGCGTGGTCTGCGGCGGAATCACGAGCAGCGCAAAGTAATCCTGATCGCCGCGGGTGATGAGGACCGTGTCGTCGCCGACCGGGAAGGAGTCGATGTGCACGACCCGGTCGTCGATGATCAGACGTGTCGGGAGGTCCGCCCAGGCACTCGCGTCCAGGCCGACGCGCGTGATGGGGCCGAGATGCTCGGTCAACGCGCTGACAAGGCTGGGCAGCTCGGCGCCGATGTCGCGGGAGCGCGGCCACCACGCGCCATCGAGAATTCCCTCGCGGGACCGTGTCGTCTGCAACCTCAAGAGAGCTGTCCCCGGTTTCACCGCCTGGTGGATCGCGTCCGGCAGGAGCTTGGGGAAGCGTGGGGTGTCGGAGTCGGCCATGGTCTGCTCGCCCGTCTGCGAGGCTTGATAGCCCTGTTGATTTACGGGGCCGACACCGGCGTGGCGCCGGGAAGTGCCCCTGTGTCTTCACGGTACGCCGCGGGTCGGCGTACAGCTCGTCTGCAGAGCCGGGTTCGGCATCCCGCACGCACCACGTCGCGTTGATCTTCACCGGAGCTGCCAACGCGTGGGGCGGGGCTCGGCACCGCGCCTTGGGCGCGGTCCTGGCTGGCAGCCAGCCGGTCCTCCGAGCAGGACCGCACACTGACGGACGAAGTCTGAGGCCAGGACCCTCGACGGTGCCCGGCACGAGTGGGCGGCAATCATGGCAACACTCCACGAGCGGAAGAACTACCGCGAAGCGATCATGAAGACCCTGTACGAGTCCACGGAAGGCAATCGCCTCCATGGCGTCACCGGGGCGAAGCTACGCGACGACCTCCACATCCTGCGCAGAACCTGGCCGCAGCCTGCACATATCTGGTGAGCGAGGGCTCATCACAGTCGACTGGGCCCGGGAAATACACCCGCGATGGTCACGCTGACGCATCAGGGAATCCGGCTCATGAGGCCGAAGAGGAGGAACGCGGCTGACGCGACGATGAGCCCCTTCCGATCAAGGACCGGATTACGCAAAAAGTTCCTTCTGCCGGATAAGTAGCACAGGCATAACATGGTGAGTGGGTCGTTGCACTCTCACGTGCAACCGGCCTGGAAGGGCGGCCCCGGTGTGTATACACCGGGGCCGTTGCGCACTGTCGGCGCGACGGCAGGGAACGAGCGGATCCTGGCGCGTATGGCGGCCGGGCAAATGCACCGAGGCCAAGGACCAGGCTGCCCTGTGACCCACTCGTTGGAGACCGCTGGCTCGCCAGGTCCCGGCGCCGCGAACCCATGAGCGTGGCTGCGGAGATCCAGGGGTCTCTGCCACCGCCGTTGGCAATGTCCGAGATCTACGCGTTCATGGATCGGGCCGTCGACGAGCAGTTCGGGCCCGAACGATTCGTCACCGCGCAGATGATGCGCCTGAACATCGCAACGGGTCACCTGCAGTGGGCTCCCCTTGCAGATCGGGGCGATCCGTCCCGGAGTACTGGACCTGTATCGCGGGCAGCCGGGTGGGTTGAACGCGGATGCGCTGGCCGACGCGTTGGTGTTTGCCGACACTGCGACCCGGGTGCTGCTCGACACGCAGGCCTGCGTGTCGACCGATCCGGCCGATAGTACGGCATTGGGCGGGCAGTTCGAGGGCATGGGCGGATACAGGGCCGAGATCGACCAAGCAACGGGCATGCTTACGGAACAGCTTGGCGTCGGCATCGATGAGGCATTCATCCGTCTGCGTGCCTACGCCTACGCCTACGATCGTCGGCTGGCCGAGGTGGCCCGTGACGTGGTGTCCCGCAGACTCCGCCTCAGTCCCGACCCCGACCCGGCGAGCGACAATGCCTGATCTCCCGGTGGCCGAGGAACACTTCCTGCCTTCCCGGCTCCCCGGGGCGGCAGTACCGTCATCAGAGGGTGAGCAGGATGGATGAGCAGCTCCTGGCCAGGACGTTCGTCGAGCTGGCCGACAACCTTGTTACGGACTTCGACCTGATCGACTTCCTCCGGTTGCTCACCGACCGTTGCGTGGGAATGCTCGACGTGTCTGCAGCAGGTCTGCTGCTCGCGGACCGGGACGGCGAACTCCGGGTGATGGCGGCCTCCGACGAACAGGTCCGCCTCCTGGAGCTGTTCCAGCTCCAGAACGACCAGGGGCCATGCCTGGAGTGCTTCCGTCGCGGGTCAGCGGTGACGGTTCCGGACGTGGAGGCCGAGGTCGATCGGTGGCCCCGGTTTGTGGTGGAGTCCCGGGCGAGCGGGTTCGCCGCGGTCCAGGCCCTGCCGATGCGTCTGCGCGACGAGGTCGTCGGAGCACTCAACCTGTTCCGGGCGACCCCCGGTCCTTTCGATCCCGGCACCACTCCCATCGCCCAGGCATTGGCCGATGTCGCCACCATCAGCCTGTTGCAGCAACGCTCCGCCCATCGCAGTGGCGTGCTCAACGAGCAGCTGCAGACCGCGCTGAACAGCCGAGTGGTGATCGAGCAGGCCAAGGGCAAGGTCGCCGAACGCTTCGGTGTCGATATGGAGCAGGCCTTCACAGCTCTGCGGAGCTACGCACGCTCGCACAATCGCCGTCTGTCCGACCTTGCCCACGCCTTCATCGTCGGCTCCGAATCCCTCGCTGAATTGGATCTTCGCCCCCGGCTCTGACGGCAGTTGCGGCCGGACGGTTTCCCGACGGTGAGTTCGCCGCCTCGCGATGGCAGGGCGCGAAGAGCAGCCACAATCCCGAGCGCAGCCGTGCGGCGACGGCGTACTCGGGGAGTCCCAGGGCCTCGGAGGCCGTGACACAGGTGCGGTCACCGATGAGCGTGAGGGCCAGCTCGACGCGGTCAAGGGGGGAGGCGTCATCCGGGCACCGGCCTCTGGTGGCAACGGCGTCGAGGTGGGTATGCCGCGGGCGTGTTCTGCGCGGTGCGAGCGGGTCGTCCGGTTCGGTGAGCAACTCGGCCATGGCTGCACCGCCCACGCTCGGGGCGTCCATCATGAGGGTGGACAGGGCGTGGATGATCGCCAGGTGGCGGTCGCACCAGGCGATGATCGAGCGCTGGCGGGCGAGGAGCCTTTCGGCCCGAGGGTCCCGAGCCGAAGCGCCGGAATACGACTCGATCGGCATGATCACCACAGCCGCTCGGGGTCGCGCACCAGGACCATGAACCTCCCCCGGACGTATGGCGTTCGAGGGCGGGCGGTTGTCGCCCTGATGGTTGCGTTCATCGGCGCTCCCCAGATGCGGTTCCGTCCGGCGGGATGCCGGACTGTGGCCACGTCGGGGTCCGGGACGTTGAATGGGCAGCCTAGTGCCGGGTGTGCGTCCGGACCAGGGTGCCTGCACTGCACTGCCAGCCTCGCGGGACGTCGGTCGTCCCGGGCCGGGTTGGGGTGGCGGGACACCCCCGTCTACTCCGGTCGCTGACTGTGGGCGTCGTGCGCCAGGGCGTTCGGCCGAGCGGGGACTCCCCGGGCGCGGAGCAAGGGCGCGCCTGGCGACGTGCGGACCTCTCCGATCTCCTGCCATCCCCAGGACCGGTAGGTGGCGCAGGCCGGGAGGTTGGCCTGATCCACCAGGGCGGCCCCGAGCGTCGCGTGCTGCCCAGCAGGCGCTCGCCGGCCGATCCGACGCCCCGGCGCCCCGACGCCCCGACGCCGAAGGATCTTCGACCAGCTCGCCTACCTCACCTAGGACCCTGGCGCCGGGTACTCCCGGCAGCAGATCGTGGACCAGGTGCGGGACCCGCACTTCTTCGGCCCCACCAAAACCCTGGATGTACAGGTGGCCGCTCTGCGCCGCACACTCGGCGACCCGGCGTGGATCGAGAACCGGAGGCGGATTTCGAGCCCACTCGATGGACGTACACTCGGCCCATGGGTCGCACAAGTGCCGTGAGGGAGTGCCTGCAGCAGGCCACCTGTGCGCTGTGCCCGGCCGCTGCGGGTTCGGCAGTCGTCGGCCCGGCGACCGCGGCTGACGTCGAGGCCCCCGTAACCGGCCGCACTGCGTTGCACGGCCACGGCTAGCGATTCTCGGCGGCCCTGCCCCGGGGCCCTGCCCCCGGCTTGCTGATCTTCCAAGAACACCGCGGGACGTCTTACGCCGGGCGGAGCTGACGCGTCGGCTCTCATCGGATGTGTCTGCGCCACCTGTTCCACATCATCACCGCAGCTTCCGGCGCGCCGCCGGTGCTGCCGCCTGGCGACGGCCGCACGACCGGGCCGATCCACCTTCGAAGGGATCATAGTGAAGCTGAGCGAGCTGCTGGCCGGGCAGGAACACCACGTTCTCCAGGGCGACCCGGAGAAGACGTGGATCACCGCGGGAACGACCTTCGACGCCAACCGGGTGACGCCGGGTTTGCTGTTCATCGCGGTGCCCGATCACCGTGAAGGGGGCCCCGACGCCGTGGCACCGGCCCTCGCGCGCGGCGCGGCGGCGGTCATTGTCGACGGCAGGGCACCGGACATTCCGGCGTCGGTGTGGGCGTCGGCGGCGGGTGTGTGCGCCGTGCGGGTGCCGGATACCCGGACCGCGGCCGCGGTCATCGCCTCCCGCTACTTTGGCGAGCCGGGGCGGCAGATGGACATCGTGGCGATCACCGGCACCAACGGGAAGACATCGGTGTCGTACATGGTCGAGTCGGTGCTGCGGATCTCCGAGGGCGCGAAGGTGGGGGTCGTCGGGACAGCCGGCAGCCGGATCGGCGACGAGCTGATTCCGATGCCGAGGTCGGTGCTGACCACGCCGGAGTCGCCGGACCTGCAGTACCTGCTGGGGTGCATGCGCGACCGCGGGGCCGGCAGCGTGGTGCTGGAGGCTACGTCAATGGGCCTGCTGACGCACCGGGTGGACCGTACGTTCATCGACGTCGGGGTCTTCACCAATCTGACGCAGGATCACCTGGACGATCACGGAACGATGGCGAACTACCGGGATGCCAAGTTGCGTCTGTTCCAGGGCTTGTGCCAGACCGCAGTGGTCAACACCGACGACCCTGTGGGTGCTGTGATCCTGGCGATGATGCCCGGCCTGGTGACCACGTACGCCCTTGACACCGAGGCGGACTACCGGGCCACCGACATCACCGTAGACACCTTCGGCACGCGGTTCACCCTGCACCACGACGGCCGCAAGTATCCGGCGGCGGTCCCCGTCCCAGGACGGTTCTCGGTGGCCAACGCGCTTGCCACCGTGGCAGCCTGCCACATTCTGGGGCACGATTTGGGCGGGCTGGTCGCCGCGCTCGACCGGATGCCTCCCGTCCCAGGCCGGTTCGAACGCGTATCGACCCCGCGCGGCACGTCGGTGATCGTGGACTACGCCCACTCACCGGACTCCCTGAACAAGGTCCTGACCACCATCCGCGGCTTCGCCCGCGGCCAGGTCATCACCGTCTTCGGCTGCGGCGGGGACCGGGACACCACCAAACGGGCCGACATGGGGAGGATCGCCGGGACCCACTCCGACCTGTGCGTCCTCACCTCGGACAACCCCCGCAACGAAGACCCCCGGACAATCCAGGACCAGATCGCCCCAGGCATCGCGGCGACCGGCACACCGTTCGAACGGTTCACCGACCGCCGTCAGGCGATCGCTTTCGCCCTCTCCGTCGCCGGCCCGGACGACATCGTCCTGATCGCCGGCAAAGGCAGCGAGCCTCACCAGATCGTCGGTGAGAATTTGCTCCCCTTCAGCGACATGGCGACAGTGCTCGAACTCGCCGGGGCATAGCGGCCACTGGTGCTGCTGACTGCGCGGCGGTCGTCAGGCAGAGGCCGGCGCGGCGGCGGCGGCCATGAGCAGCTCGGCGTCCGCCTCCGTCGTCTCGGGCGGGACGACCAGCAGGTCCCATCGGCCCTGGCCGGGGGCGAGCAGACAGATGGTGGGCGGGCCGTGGTGCGTGGTCGACCTGCCCAGTCGTACCACGTGGTTGGCGACGAGCATGCGGCGGGGCGAGGAGGACCACGTCGCGCCGCTCACCGTGACGCGGGCGATCTGTCCCCAGGTGCGCGGCAATGCGGCGAGCAGCAGCGGCAGTTCGGCGACGAGGTCGCGGGTGTGCGGCCACCACGCGCCGTCGATACGGCGTGGAAGCGCGCCGCGCGGTGCGAGGCGCATGCGTACAAGGGGAAGAGAGGGCAGAGGCTGGACAGTGGTGGCCAAGGGGACTCCAGTCCGAGGACACGGTGCCAGGCGCGTCCGACGAGTTGGTGGGATTGAGGGGCAGAGCGAGGTGACCGGGGCTCAGTAGCGGCGGGCGGCGATACGGTCGGCCGTGGGCCAGCGCACGTCACGGACCAAGCCGAGGCGCTCCAGGAGGCGGATGACCGCGGCGGAGGGGTCGAGCTGGCCGCGGTCGACGCCGTGGCGGGCGCTGGTCGGTTCGGCGTGGTGGAGGTTGTGCCAGCTCTCCCCGAACGAAAGCAGGGCCAGCGGCCACAGGTTCGTGGCCCGGTCGTGGCGCCGGGTACGGAACGGCCGGTCACCGATCACATGGCACAGCGAGTTCACACTCCACGTCACATGGTGCAGCAGGGCGATGCGGACCAGCCCCGCCCACAGCAGCGCGGTCAGGGCGTGCACCCAGGTGCCGCCGATCGCCCAGCCGGCCGCGAGTGGCAGGGCGAGGGTGAGCACGCACAGCGCCGGGAAAGCCCGGGAGACCGCGCGGATGTCACGGTCGGCGAGTAGGTCGGGGGCGTAGCGGTCGGCGGACGTACGGTCGTTGCGGAACAGCCAGCCGACGTGCGAGTGCAGCAACCCGCGCAGCTGTCCGCCCAGGCCGGCGCCGTAGCGGTACGGAGAGTGGGGATCGCCGGGACGGTCGGTGAAGGCGTGATGGCGACGGTGGGTGGCGACCCAGCCGATGACGTCGCCCTGGAAGCTCATCGATCCGGCGACGGCGAGCGCGATGCGAACGGGGCGGGCGGCCGCGTAGCTGCCGTGGGTGAGACCGCGGTGGAAGCCGACCGTGACGCCGAGTCCCGTGATCACGTAGAGGGCGAGGCCGAGGAGGACGTCGGCGGGGTGGAGCAGGCTTCCCCACAGCAGCCAGACGGCCAGGCCGAGCGCGAGGAACGGCGCGACGACGATCGCCGCGGTCACCGCAACGTACAGCCGATCACTGCCGCTCCGCGCGGGTGCGGGGGCGTCTGCCGGGAAGGGGGCCGATCCGTCGTACTTCTGAGGCGGCGGGGCCGCGTCCAGCGGGACGACGGCTTCGGAATGTACTGAACTGAGCGACATGCAAGGCTCCTTGACCTCGGTGCGGGGATGCGGCCGGGGTCTGGGGCAGCCCTGATGCAAATGGAGGGATGAATGGGGCGCGGCGGATACGGGCGGAAGGGCGGTCAGGCGCTCTCGTCCGGGATTCGTCGGGTCGGTCGACGGCCTGCTGGCATTGAGCCAGGACCGCAACGGGTCGGACGGCTCCCGACCGGTCGAGGTGTCGACAGTCAGGTGCAGACGGTCCCGGACTGACGTGCCCGGTTCGTCGCACGGAGGGGAAGTCAACTTGAGCGCCGGGATGCGAAAATGCTCTCGGCTGTCTTCAGGGTACTCCAGCGGTGCCTCGGCAGGGAGGCCGAAGCAGTGACGGTGCCCCGCGTTTCAGCAGCGGACCGGCCGCGGATGCGGCGGCGGACGGGGCATGACGGTCAGCGCGCCACCCGGGTCGGGGCGGACACCAAGCTCGCCCAGATCGCCCGCCTGGTGGAAGAGGCCCAGTCCGGCAAGGCGGCCGTACAGCGGCTGGCCGACCGGGTATCGGCGATCTTCGTCCCCATCGTGATCCTGCTGGCAGTGGGGACGCTGTTCGGCTGGCTGATCCTGGACTACCCGGCGGGCCGTCGCGGGGGCCGCGATGGCCTCCTCCTCGGTCTTCGTCGTCAGCAACAGCCTGCGCCTGCGCCGCTTCCAGCCGACCAACCGCACCTGAGCCGTCGGTCGCAGCCCTGCCCCGACCGGGACCACGGGATGGAGCGGGCGCGGATGCGGGGTCAGGCGGCGGGCCGTGCCGTGTAGTCGCCGGCCCCTTCCACCGCCGCGATCAGTGCGGCGGTGTCCACGTCGGCGCCCTCTTCGAGGCGGACGGTGGTGCGTCCGGTGCGCATGTCGGTGGTGGCCGAGCGGACTCCGGGCAGTTCTTCGAGCTCGTCGTCGATGAGCGGGCCGCAGCTGTTGCAGTGCATGCCCTCGACCTGGAGGACCACCTGCGGGCCGGCTACGGTCTCGGTCTTCTTACGGCTGAACAGGCTCATGCGTGTCCCTACTTGAAGGTGATGGTGCCGGTCTGCATGCCCATGGCGCAGGAGAAACCGAGGGTGCCGGGCTTGCGGGTGCCCAGGTCGACCTCGGTGTAGCCGTTGCGTTTGACGATCTCCTGGACGCCGAGTTCGGGAATGGTGAAGGCGCGCGCGCAGCCACCGGAGTCCTTGCCGTGCAGCACCAACGTGGTGGGCACGCCCGCCTTCGCAGTGAACTCAGTGGGGACATAGAAGTCCGTCACGGTCAGGGTGACGATCTGCCGACCGGAGGTGTCCATGCGCACAGGCTCGCCGGACCCGGACGTCTGCCCGCCCCCAGGATCGGCCTCGGGCTCCTCCGTCCCGCCTTCGACAGTGAACGGTTCTGCCGCCGCGGTGGGCCTGTCTCCCGAGGAGAAGGAGACCCAGCCTCCAGCCTGCAGCCCGGAGGCCACCGTCCAGACGGCGATCGCCAGGACCAGCACACCGGTGAGGGAGGCGAGTCGACCGGAGAGTGCCTGGCTGGAGCGACGGAACAGATAGCCGAGGGCTGCGAACAGAGGGGCCGTACCCAGCACGAATCCCGCCATGATCGCAGCCCCGCCCACAGGAGATCCGGAGGTGACCGCGATCAGCTCCACCGACAGCGTCACCCCGCAAGGAACGAGAACCGTGGCGAAGCCGATCAGGGCCGGGGTGGCCACCGAGTCGGTCTTGGCGCTGCGCCGCAGCAGCCGGCCGAAGGAGGCCGGAGGCCGGGGCACCAGCCGCCCCACCGCCTTGACCCCGAACGTGTCCAAGGCGAATAGCACCATCAGCAGCCCGGCGGCCACCAACAGCACCGCCTGGGTACGGGGGCTGGGCTGCAGCACATCGCCGAACAACCCCAGCAGGGCGCCCAGCACGGTGTGGGAGAGCAGCTTCCCGGCGAGGAACGCGCCGACCGGGGCCAGCGGCTTGGGCTCTGCCGCAGCCGCGGCGGTCGCGGCCCGCTCTGTGAGCTGCTGCTTCTTCGCTCGGGATGTGGGGAGGGAGGGCTTCGAGTTCGTCTGGGCGGGGGTGCGGCGGCGGGTCACCGCGCCGGCCAGCAGGCCCCCTTGAACGGCGGCGCAGGAGGCACCACCGGCGAGCAGACCGGTGCTCACACCGGTGACGAGCAATGCGACGGACGACGACATACGTCGAGATCTCCTGATCGGTCAGGACGGCATGCACAAGGGCACGCCGAAGTGGACGTGGGCATCACCTCCTCCCGCAGGGCGCAAACCCCGCGGGCGGCGAACCATCACGTCCGCGACACACACAACCGGTGCAGATCAGGAGGGGGCACCGGCGGTGGCGGCGCGTTGGCCTGCGACACCAGGGCCGCAGGGGAGCAGGCCACAGCCCGCGGCGATTCCCCGAGCGCCGTAGCCACCGGGCCGTCCGGTACGACGGTGGCCTGCGGTGTCTCGCACTGTTGCTGGATCATCGGGCAGTGCGGACCATGACCCGCAGAATAGGTCATCATCAACTGCGCCGGATGCCCAGCGGTCTCCGTGAGCATCCGCCCGCCGGACGCGGCTCCACCGCTCGTGGTCGACGAGGCGGACTTCATCGGGGCGGGCATCTCCATCGCCAAGGCAGGACGTGCCAGCCCGGACAGACACAGCATGAGCGCGCATACAAGCAGCGCCCCGGACCAGGTCCGGAGCGGCGGCGGCACGCGACGCGTCATGCGCGCCATGCTAGGCCACGTCCGCCCACCCTTCGGCGGGTCAGCCGAATGGGGCCGCGTCACATCAACGCCGCGTGGTTCAGGGGGCACCAGGAGCGAAGGGTGAGGCACCGGAGCGGGCCGCGAGTGGCCGGGCCGTGGAACGTCTCGGCCACCCGCGGTCACGCGGCGATCAGCTCACTGGATCACTGGGATCCGGTGTACTCGAAGATGTAGAGGCCGTGGTCGCGGTCGGAGGCGGCGACGTACTCCTTGCCGCCGGACTCGAAGACTTCGACGCCCCAGAAGTTGTTGCCTCCCTCGGCGATGAGGTGGCCGACCTCGACGATCCGGTTGTTCACGATCTTCGCGACCCGGAAGCCGCCCGCGTAGTACGAGAAGTAGGCGAGATCGGCCCGCTTCTGCGACGTGGCGACCTCATGGATGGAGAGGTCGCCGGAGCCCGATGCGTGCTCGGGCTGGTGCGCCTCGGGGAGGGCGTAGGTGTCGAGCTCGGTCAGCTTGCCGCCCTCGTTGCGGTACAGGTGCGCATATCCCCAGCCGTCGAAGTACGACGAGAAGGTCAGCCGGTCGCCCTTGGTCCCGATCGCCACGGGCAGCGCGGCGGGACCGGATCCGGCGAGGCAGTCGGCGTCGCTGTACGGCTGGTCGAAGATGGCGAAACCCTGCCCACGCGGTGCGACGCCGAAGGTCGGGATGTCGCCTTCGACGCTCATGCCGCCCGTCTGGTCGCAGGCGTCCGTACCGGTGCGGTTGAACACGAGGACCGCGTCGTAGCCGCCCGCGGCGATGACGTTCGCGACCTTCTCGGTGAAGGTGCACACCCCCCGCTCCACGACGGCGACGTCCACGGAGCCCGCGTCACCGGCGGGCACTGTCGCGTCGCCATTGCAGGCACGCCCCACGAACACCGAGCCGCCGGTGATCGTCTGCCCCTCGGCCAGACGCCGGGTGTTGCTTCCCTGGCCGGCCGTGATCTCCGTGTCGTCATCGAGGTTCCTCCCGGACAGCGCGTACGGCGAGAAGTCCTCGTCGGCGCCGATGACGTAACGGTTGTCGAGAGTGAACTCGG
The DNA here is from genome assembly GCF_052245555.1 of Streptomyces sp. KR80. Classification (NCBI taxonomy): domain Bacteria; kingdom Bacillati; phylum Actinomycetota; class Actinomycetes; order Kitasatosporales; family Streptomycetaceae; genus Streptomyces; species Streptomyces sp. KR80. The sequence goes on along the minus strand of NZ_JBQQCD010000003.1, from coordinate 430,584 downwards.
CTTGGTGACCGTTTCCTTCCGGAGCCACGCTGAAGCCGCTCTCCGCGGCCTCGGGGTCGAGCTCGGCGAAGTCGGTGTCGCCGAGGTAACTGATGTTCCGGGGATCGGTCACGTCGAGTGCCACATAGCCGGCGTCCCAGTACGAGGCCAGCATGACCTGCTTGCCGCCGATCTCCTTGACGACCATGTCGTGCAGGAAGATCTCGGTGAGGTTGGCGGGTGCCGACTGGACGATCTGCGGGAACTTCTCGTCCAGGTCGTACTCGGCGATGAGCTTCGCCTTCTTCGGGTCGGTGATGTCGATGATGTCGACGTCCGGGCCCTCTTCGTTGTCGACGATGACGGCGTACGCCTTGTTGCCCGCGTCCCAGGCGAAGACGCTGTGGATCTCGTTGGCGTCCTTCTTGCCCTGACCCATAACGGTGGAGTCGCCGAGCCCTTCGACCAGTGGGGTGGGGTGGGCGGGATTGCTGACGTCGTAGATGTTCAGGCCCCCGAACCCGGCGGTGTCCTTGCACTTCTCGTTGTTGCTGACGAGCACATCGCCGTTGAAGGACGGCGTGTCGATATGCAGGGTCTGAATACCCTCACCAGGGGCACTGCCCTCCTTCGCCTGGATGAAGGCGACTTCCTTCGGCGAGACGGGCTTGCGGACATCCACGACGTGCACACCGTTGTACTTGCACGTCGCGCCTCCCCAGGCAGCCAGATAGGCGTATCCGTTGAAGACACCGACGTCGGCGATCTTCTCGGGCTCGACGTTCTTCAGACCGAGTTTGCTGACGAGCCGGACATTCTCACTGCTCGCCGGGAGGTGACCCTCATCCCCTCCATGCTGATGATGATCGTGAGTGGCCTTGGCGTGATCGATGATGCCGTCGTCGGCGGAAGCGCCGTCATGAGCTTGCGCGACGCCGACGAGAGCGGCCGCGGCCAGGGTTACTGCCGCGGCAAGACTCGCGCCGACCCGTATGCGGGCATTGCGCATAGTTCTCCTCAAGCCGTGCGGCCGGGGTGGACCGGCCGGTGACGAGCCAACCCCCCAAGCGGAAGCTCAGGTTCGGGGAACCTATTTCGTGCTCTGCCCCTACGAGAAGACCTCTGACATGACAATTAAGGCGACGGTATGTTTCGCCGTCGACAAGAGTGTGACAAATCCGGATGTGCCTGGACTGCGAGCACGAGGACATCACCCCGTGCCCGCAGTTCCAGAAGGTGGCGCCTCAACGAATCGGCCGCCGCGCCTCTGGCCTACGGGTACAGCGGCGCCCGGCCGCACGGTCCGGCAGCGTCGGCCTGCGCGGCTCTGTGGTCCTTACTCCTTAGTCAGCGCTGGTAAAGGCCGACCAGTGTGCCGCTGGCGAGTTCCCCTTGCCGGTCGACGGCACGGTGGACCTCGCGGGCGGTCGGCCGGTCGGACAGGGAGAGCCGGTCGGGAAGGGCGTACAGGTGGAAGATGTACCGGTGCGCGTTGTCGCCGACCGGCGGCAGCGGCCCGTCCCACCCGTCGTCGCCGAATCCATTGGTGTACGCATGGGCGCCCGGGGGCGTCTCCCCGGCGTCCAGTCCGGACTTGTCCGGCGGGATGCCGGTGACCAGCCAGTGGACGAAGGTCCCGGAGGGCGCGTCGGGGTCCTCGCACAGGAGGACCAGCTCGGCCGCCTCGTCCGGCACCCCGGACCAGGTCAACGGCGGCGAGACGTTGTCCCCGTCCTTCGAGTAGTGGCGGGGAATCACGGTGTGGTCACTGAATGCTGAACTGTGCAGCTCTATTCCGGTCATGCCGCCGCGGTACCCCTGCACTGGCCGATCATGCCGGTTTTCGGCAAGCCCGGCCCGGACGCCGTGATGCCTCTCCCGACCAGCGGAGAGCGGGACCGCTCCGAGACGTCGCGGAGCAGCTCAGGGAGGCCACGCCTTGCCGACCACGAAGGACACCACGGTGCCGCCGAAGCGGCTCGGCCCGGCGTCCCAGGAGTCCGCGAGCGCGTCGACCAGGCGCAGACCTCTGCCGTGCGCCTCGCCGGCCGGCGACTCGCGCATCCGCACGTCCGCCGGGAACCCCGGGCTGTGCACCTCGACGCGCAGCGCGTCCCCTTCGCGCCACCACTCGACCCGTATCCGCCACTCGTCCTCGGCCCGACTGTGAAGGATGGCGTTGGTCACCAGCTCGGAGAGCATCAAGAGGCAGTCGTCGAGTGAGCAGGCCGGGTCGTGGCGGGCGAGGAACTTCCGGAACCAGCGGCGTGCCTGCGGAACGGACTCCGGAAGCGGATACAAGGTCATCGCCCCGAGCGGTACGCGCTCCACACCGGCTTTTCCACGGCCGTCCGTGACGTCGTCCATCCGCCCGCTCCTCACCGGTGCCGTCGCAGCCCAGGCATCGACTCCTGAGGGTCGCGCGGGCAGGACTGTCGTCAGTGCGCGATTCGCCAGGACCACGCGAAAACCCACGTGTTTCCAGCCCCGCTCACGACACCCCCTACAGATGAAACGTGCGTCACCCCTCGGGCGGCTCAACGCCCGCGCCATGCCCGTTTTTCATCAGCGGTTCTCGGCCACGTCGCATAGCGCGGGAATCAGACCGTTGGGTCGCGTGACCGGCCCGACGGCCGCAGTCAAGTGTGACCGCGAGTAGCGCCAAGTGTGATTCTTGTCAAGTCTCTTGACGCTCACGAACCTTTAACGAATCGCTGACCTTCGCGCCGTTGTGGTGTCACAGTGGCCAACGAGGCTGCAGTTACCGGCTAGTTGGAAACCCGAGAGAGGAGGGCACCGTGGCACGGCACCGCATCACACCGGACGTTCTCGCACGGCTCGGCGCTCTCCTGCTGACGGTGCTCACGGTCCTGCTGTTCTCCCAGGCGCAATCGCCCGCCGCCACAGCGGACGCGCGCGGCGGCGAGTCCGGGTGCAAGGCCGGCTCCTTGTCCCACGAGGTCCTCTGGGACGCCCCGAATCCCCCGGACCCCGCGGACTGCCCAGACGTCCCCGAGACCCCGGATCCGCTGCGCGACAGCCGACCGTACAGCCGACCGACCGCCCACGCTCCGCACACCAGCGGCCGCTCCTCCCCGGCACTCATCGGCGACATCGACGCAGTCGGCTCCCGCAACGTCCTCCGCCCCCGCGCGGCGGACGGGTGCCACCACGGTCCACACGGACGGGGAGCCGCTCCACGTCACGCTGCTCTGCAGGTGTTCCGCCTCTGATCGAACCAGTCGGTCCCCGCACGGCTTCCCCCACCCTCACCTGCGATCCGACCCAGGACGACCCAAGGCGTGCCCCCCTCCCCGGGCCCGCTGGAGGAACACCCATGCATCTGCTCATGAAGAACGCCCGCGCCTTCCGGGACCGGGCCGCCGCGTGCGCCGACGAGTTCGGCCGCCTCGCGCACGGTCAGTCCCCGGAAGCCCTGTTCATCACCTGCTCCGACTCGCGCGTGATCCCCGCCCTGATCACCGGAGCCCGCCCCGGCGAGCTCTTCGAACTGCGCACGGCCGGCGGCATCATCCCCGTATACCGCCCCGGGCGGCCCTCGAGCGAAGCGGCCACCATCGAATACGCCGTCGAGGTGCTCGACGTCGCCGACATCGTCGTCTGCGGGCACTCCCATTGCGGGGCCGTCGGCGCGTTGGTACGTGGCGAGGACCTGTCGGCGGTGCCCGCGGTCCGCGAGTGGCTGGAGAGCACCCCGCCTCCGTCCACCGCCGCCGCCCCGGACCGCCCCGACATCGCCGAGGGCGTCCAGGACCATGTGCTCCGACAGCTGAACCGGCTGCGCGACTATCCCTGTGTCGCGCGCCGGGTGTCCGACGGACGGCTGCGCCTGCACGGCTGGTTCTACGCGATAGACACCGGCTCCGTGCTCGTCCGCGGTCCGCACGACGACGGCTTTCTCCCGCTATGAGCGCCGACACCCGCGTACGCGGGAACCGCGGACGTCACCGACGACGCTCGGCGCCGACGGGCCCCGAACGACCCTCCGGCGCCACACTGCGGACCGACGCCATCGCGTCCGTCGTCGTCTTTCTCGTCGCCCTGCCGCTGTGCGTGGGCGTGGCCGTCGCCTCCTCGGTCCCGGCCGAACTCGGCCTGGTGACCGGCATCGTCGGCGGTCTCGTGACCGGCTTGCTCCCCGGGAGCAGTCTCCAGGTCAGCGGACCCGCCGCAGGACTGACCGTACTCGTCCTCGAAGCGGTGACCGAGTACGGGCTCGGGGCCCTGGGCGTCTTCGTCCTGATCGCCGGCGTGCTCCAACTGGTGATGGGTGCCCTGCGGCTGGGTCGCTGGTTCCGCGCCATCTCCGTCTCCGTCGTCGAAGGAATGCTCGCCGGCATCGGCCTGGTGCTGATCGCCGGTCAGCTGTACGCCATGGCGGACGCGAAGGCGCCCGGCTCAGGACCCGCGAACCTCGCGGGGCTGCCCCGCCTGTTGGCCGATACGGCCGGTTCGCCCCAGGCGCTGACGGCCTTCGGCCTGGGCGCGGGCACGGTCGTGCTGATGGCGGTCTGGAAACATCTGCCGCCGAAGGCCCGTCTCATTCCGGCGCCGCTGGCCGCCGTGGGGCTGGCCACGGCCGCGGTGACGCTGTTCCACCTGCCCGTGAAACGGGTGGAGGTGCAGGGCCTGTTGGGCGCGATCCGGCCACCCTCGACCGACGACCTCGGCAGGATCGCGGACGTCGGCACGGCCGGGGCGATCGGCACCGTCGTCGCCATCACGCTCATCGCCTCGGCGGAGAGCCTGTTCAGCGCCGCGGCGGTCGACCGGCTGCACAGTGGCCCCGGCACCGACTACGACAAGGAGTTGATGGCGCAGGGAGCGGGCAACGCCGTGTGCGGTGCACTCGGCGCCCTGCCGATGACCGCGGTCATCGTGCGCAGCGCCGCCAACGTCCAGGCGGGGGCCAGGACCAAGGCATCACGCGTGCTGCACGGCGTATGGCTGCTCCTCTTCGCCGCGCTGCTGCCCGCGGCGCTCGGCCTCATCCCGGTCGCCTCCCTCGCGGGCATCCTCGTCTTCTCGGGCTGGAAGCTCATCCCCCTCAAGGAGCTGGCACCGCTGTGGCGTGAACACCGCGGTGAGGCCCTGATCCTGGGAGCGACAGCGATCGCCATCGTCGCGACCAACATGTTCGAAGGTGTACTGGCCGGTCTGCTGCTCGCGGTCGCCAAGACCGCGTGGGAGACCTCGCACGTCCAGGTGCACGTCGACGAGGGACACGACCCGTCCGCCCCGCTGCGCGTGGTCGTCTCGGGCAACGCCACCTTTCTGCGGCTGCCCCGGATCCTCGACACCCTCGAAGCGCTGCCCAAGGACCGGCACATCGAGCTGGATCTGCTCGAGTTGCGCCATCTGGACCATGCGTGCCATACCGCGCTCACGACCTGGGCGGATCGGCACAACAGTACGGAGGGAGCCACCCGCGTGCTGATGCCTACGGTCTGACCGGGCGCCGGGCCTGTTCGTCTCCGGCCCCGTGGTGCGGTGCCTCTCGGCCCACCGCACCACGGGGCCCATCGCGTATCCGGCGGTGCCCGGAAGAGTCACAACACCCGGCCGGGCCGCGCCCGCAGGGAATGTAAGGTGCGAAGGGGACCTAATGACACGCCAGAGTTGATCTCGGGGAGGCAGTGGGGTGACGGCAGGCGCGCAGCGCGGGCAGCAGGAAGACCGCGACCCGTACTTCGACAACGCGAAGCTGCTGGCCATGGTCCTGGTCGTGGCGGGGCACGCTTGGCAGCCCCTGAAGGACAGCCGTGCCGTGTGGGCCGGCTATCTCTTCATCTACACCTTCCACATGCCGGTGTTCATCGTGCTCTCCGGCTACTTCTCCCGCAGCTTCGCCTTCAAGCCGGGCCAGATCAAGCGCCTGATCGCCGGCATCGCCGTGCCGTACGCGGTGTTCGAGACGGTGTACACGCTCTACGGCAACGCCGTCGACGACCGCGGCAACGAGATCAGCCTGTTGTCCCCGTGGTACCTCACCTGGTTCCTGATCGCCCTCTTCGTCTGGCGGCTCACCGCCCCCGTCTGGCGGGTGATGCGGTGGTACGTCTCCCTCGGACTCGCCGTGGTCATCGCGCTGATCGGGGCGGCGACGGAGCTCGGCCCCGTGTTGGGCCTCGACCGCGTCCTGCAGTTCCTGCCGTTCTTCGTGATCGGCCTGCTGATGCGCCCCGAGCACTGGGAGCTGCTGCGGACGAAGTGGGTGCGCATCGGCGCCGTGCCCGTGATGGCGGCGGCTGCCGTGACCGCGTACTGGGCCAACGGACGGATGACCTCCGAGTGGGCCGTCCGCAGCAAGAGCTGGGCAGAACTCCAGGTGTCCTGGCCGGTTGGGGCGGCGATGACGCTGGCACTGCTGGTCTGCTCGCTGCTCCTCATCGCGTCCTTCCTGGCCTGGGTGCCGCGCCGGGCCACCTGGTTCACCGCCCTGGGGGCGGGGACGCTGTACGCCTATCTGCTGCACGGACTCGTCATCCGCACCGCGGCGTGGGAGGGCTGGTACGAACCGGCGTTCTGGCACACCCCGGCCGGCCAGTCCGTGGTGACGGTGCTCGGTGTCTGCCTCGCCCTGGCCCTCAGCTCGCCACTGGTGCGCCAGCTCTTCCGTCCGGTCGTGGAGCCGCGTCTCGACTGGGCGTTCCACCGCTCCGTCCGGGCGTAGGCCGTCCGCGCGGGTCGATGTCCGAGCCGCCGGTCAGGGATCGAAGACCAGGAAGCTCTCGGTACCGGTCCGGTGCAACGCCTGGTGGACCTCGCGCGACGCACCGCGGATATGGACCGTGGCCGGCGGATAGGTCGTCATCAGCGGCCTCATCAGCGCGAAGGCGCAAGCAGTGTCCAGCTCCGTGACCTGGCTCAGATCGAGCACCCACTCCTGTACGCCCCGCAGGACGGATTCGAGCAGACACTCCTCGATTTCGAGGGCGGCCCTCCCGGTCACCTCGCCGGAGAGGGCGAGCTCGGCGCGTTCCCCGTCAACCGACACCACCCGGATACGACGTTCGGGCGGGGCCGTGCCGTTCGGCTCAACCGATGCCATGGAACCTCCTCGACGAGGGGCTGCAGCCGGGTCGCGATACGGCCGCTAGAGGTCGAAGATCTCGCCTTCGGGAGGAGGCGGACCGGACCTGGGGATGGCCGGGATGAGCTCGTCCTCCAGGCCCTCGCGGATCTCGCGGCGGAGCTCGGGTCCGTCCGTGTGCCCGTGGACCGACACCGCGTGCTCGGCGGCGGCTCGGACGACCTCTTCCTCTTCGCCCGAGATGGTGAGCGTGCAGTTCATGACGCTGGGGGAGCGGCGGCAGTCGGCGACTTTCCTGGTCATGTTCGACCTCCTGGAACGACTCCTATCCTCAGGTTAAACCTCGGGACGAACCAGCACAGAAGAGTGCAGAGAGGGCGCGGACCGCCGCCCAGCCCCCTCTTCACCGTCCCGCCTGGTCGTCCGTGCGGAGGAGCAGCAGCGCGATGTCGTCGCTGCGGAGCGACGAGGTGGGGACCCCGCGGATGAGGACGTCCGCCAGATCCTCGAGGGGCAGCGCGCCGGCCTGTTCCAGCTCGCCCGCCAGTCCGGACAGTGCCTCCTCGAAGTCGACGCCGGCCCGCTCGATCAGGCCGTCGGTGTACAGGGCGACGGTCGAGCCGGCTGGCAGCGGGAACCGGGTCTGCGGATAGTCGGCGTCAGGTTTGATGCCCAGCAGTACGCCGCCGGAGCTGCGCAGCGCCCGAACCTCGCCGTCGGGCAGCCGCAGCAGCGGGTAGGGGTGGCCCGCACCGGCCAGACCTGCGGTGCGATGGCGCAGATCGAGACGGAGATAGGCACAACTGGCGAAGAGGCCCGGGTCGAGCTCCGCGAGCAGACGGTTGGTGCTTCCCAGGACCTGGCCCGGGTCGGCGTCGGCCGCGGCGTATGCGCGGACGGCGGTGCGCACCTGACCCATGAGGGCGGCCGCGGTGACGTTGTGGCCCTGCACGTCGCCGATCACGGCGGCAGCGCTGCCGTCGCAGAGCCGGATCAGGTCGTAGAAGTCTCCGCCGATGTCCAGGCCTTCGGTGCCGGGCACATAGCGGGCGGCGGCCGTGAGCCCCGGGATGCTGGGGAGGGCGTGGGGCAGGAGGTTGTCCTGCAGCCCGATGGCGAGGGCCACCTTCGTGTCGTAAAGGCGGGCGCGGTCCAGCGCCTGCGCGATCAGGCCGCCCAGCGAGGTCAGTACGGCGCGCTCGGTCGTGCTGAACCGGTGCGGCACGTCGTACGCGAGCACACAGCTGCCGATCGGGCGGCCGGAGGCGATGAGCGGCAGAAAGGCCCATGCGGCCATGCCGTCGTCCAGGCCACGGCGGTCCGGATAGGCCTGGTTCAGCTCCTCCGACGACTCAAAGAAGGCGGGCTGGCCACTGGCCAGGGCCTGCGCACCGGGGCTGACGGAGTACTGCGGGGTGTTGTCGAACCGCTGCAGGACGCTCAGGGGGTAGCCACGGTGGCCGACGATCCGCAGTCGGCCCTTCTCGACGGTGAGTATGGCCAGGGCCCGGCCGCCGTAGGCGGGCATGATCTGGTCGGCGACCAGATCCACGACGTCCTGCACACCGATGGCCTCGGTCAGGGCGGTGGCCAGTTGCAGGACGTGGTACAGCGCCGCCGTACGGGCGTGGAACGGCTGGTCGGCGAGCGGCTCGGGCGGCGGGATGCCGCGGCCCGGCACCCGGGCGGGGGCCACCCGGACGCTGACCCCCGACTCGTCCGGGTAGAAGTGCAGGTCCAGCCACTGGTCCGGAGGGCGCAGCACCAGCTCTGAGGTGGTTCTGCGGCTGACCACGGCGGCTCGGTAGCGGTCGTAGACCGGGTCGCGCAGCCACGGGAGGACGTCCCAGGGCGCGGCGCCCAGCAGCCGGTCGGCCGACTCGCCGAGGAGCCGGGTCGCGGCCGGGTTCACGGCGACGATCCGGCCCCGGAAATCCAACCCGAAGAGGCCCTCGGGCAGGCGGGCGGCCAGACGACCGGTGGCCCGGTCGCTGCCCGGCGCCGGACCGGGTCGGGTCCAGATCAGCGGTTCGCGTGGCCCGGGTCCGAAGGGATGGCCGGAAGGCAACGGAAGGCCGGCCGAGGCGGCGTACTCCAGCTCCTGTGCCACCCCGGCGGCGATCGCCACCAGCCCGTCGTGCAGCCGGTGGGGCATCGGAGCCGGCTGCGGGGCGGGCCACAGCGCGAAGATCCCACCGTAGGTCACCCCTTCACGGACGACCGGAACGGCGGCGAGGGCGAACTCGTAGGGCACCGCGACGGCGACCCGCGGATAGCGGCCCATCATCGCTTCCTCGCTGGGCACCCAGACCAGATCCCCGCTGTGCACGGCATCGGGCACGGGAAGCGGGGCGGCCAGACCCATCCGCTCCCATGGGCCGATGAACTCGCGGGGCAGGCCGACCGTCACCGCGAGCTCCAGCACCTGCCCTTCCCGGTCCAGCAGATAGAGCGCGCCCACGTGCGCTCCGAGCTCTGCCAGTCGCTGATCGAGGGCCTCGGCCACCTTCTCAGGGTCGGCCGCGAACGAGCCACCCATATGGGGACCATACGCCCAGGTCCTTGCCATGGCACATCCGTGCCGTGGACAGCGGCTCGGAGCCTCAGCCTGCCGGTCCCTGCTCCACCGCGGCGCGGGGCGGCAGGCTACCGGGGTTCTCCGGTACCGGTTCCCGCTGCGGCAGAGCGATCAGCAGGCCCAGGCAGAGCCAGACGTACGTGTTGGCGCCGACGAAGGCATCCGGGCCCGTGGAGTCCCACCGCCACAGCCACACCACACTGCTGCACAGCACGAGATACCCGGCCGCGCTCCACACCAGCAGATCGCGCCGCCCGCGGCGCAGGGCTGCGTCGGCCAGCACGACCAGGGACGGGACGGCCCACACCAGGTGGTGCACCCAGGTGATGGGGCTGACCAGGCACGCCGCGAGACCGGTCAGCGCGAAGCCGGTCCACTCGTCGCCCCGCGCGGCGGCGCCGCGCGCCCGGTATACCCAGACCGCCAGCACCGCGAGCACGGCGAGCAGCCAGGCCGTACGGCTCGGGTCGACCGGCTGGACCCGGGCCAGGACCCCTTGCAGCGACTGGTTCGACACATACGCGAGCTCGCCGATCCGGTCGGTGTTCCACAGGGCCTCGGTCCAGAACGCCCGCGAGGCGTCAGGGGCCGACCAGGTCCCGATCAGCGTGGCCACCACGGCCGTCCCTGCGGCGAGACCCGCCTGGCGCCGCCGGCCGGTCACCAGCAGATAGCCGATGAAGATCGCGGGCGTCAGCTTGACGGCGGTGGCGAGGCCGATACCGATGCCCGCCCATCGAGCGGGCCCCGTGGACAGCAGCCGGGCATCGGCCAGGACGAGCGCGACGAGCACCAGGTTGACCTGCCCGAAGCTGACGGTGTCGCGGACCGGTTCGAGCAGCGCGAACAGACAGCCGGCCACGGCGAAGGCGAACCAGGGGATCCAGCCCTCCCGCCGGATCACCGGTCCGACCAGCCAGTACAGCAGCAGCGCCGCCGCGGCCGCACTCAGCCCGACGCTGATCGCGACGGCCAACGGCCATCCGATCAGCGCCATCGGCAGCATGCAGACCGCGGCGAAGGGCGGATAGGTGAAGCCGTAGTGCGTGCCCGGGAGCAGGTAGTCGTAGATCCGCCCGCCGTGGTGAATCCAGTCGTTGACCGTCCCGTAGTAGACGGCCACGTCGAAGAAGTCGCGATGGAGCGGGACCGTGCCGAGGAAGACGGCCGTAGCGACGGCCAGGCACGACGCGAGCAGCAGCCGCCCACGGGCGGTCGTGGGCGCCCTCACCGCGCGGCCTGCGCGCGGGGTGCGATCGACGCGCCGGGAGCCAGGAACATCCACCACAGCACGAGCGCCGCGAGCGCGCCGCCGGATATCGCGAGCGTCAACTGCAGCCCGTCGGCCGCGGATCCGCTGGGCAGGACGGCCAGGGCGAGGAGCGGACTGGCGGCGGCGGCCAGCCGCCGTGCCCGCCCGTCCGGGGCCGCGGCGGCGATCAGGAACAGCCCCCACAGCGCGTACCAGGGGCGGAGGGCGGGTCCCAGCGCGCACACCGCCATCAAGCCCAGGCCCAGCGCGTAGACCGGACCGAGGCGTTCGCGGCGCCGCCACAGCAGTACGAGGGCGACGGCGGTCGTGAGGAGGCCGAGCCTGCGCCAGGCCGGTACGGCGGCATCGCCCAGACCGCTGCCGGCGGCGTCGAGCAGCGCACCGCTGAGCCGGCCCAACCCGCTGGTCAGTGACCAGTTGTGGGGCGAGACGGGGGTGTCGAGCGCGGCCAGCCAGCCATAGCCCGTGCCGGTCGCCGCGGTGACCACCGCGGTCGTCGCGAGCGCCACGCCGGTGGTGAGTAGCGCGGCGCGCACCAGGCGTGCGCGCCCCACGAGCCGGTGCGACCAGAGGACCGCGACCGCCGGCAGGCCCAGCGCGGCGGGCGCCTTGACCAGGGCGGCGAGCGCGACGAGCGCCACGGCGGCCACCGGCCGGCCGCCCAGCGCGGCGACCAGCCCGGCCGCCAGCAGTCCCAGCATCAGCGCGTCATTGTGCGCACCGGCGATCAGATGCAGCAGCACCAGCGGGTTGAGCGCACCGAGCCAGAGCGCTGCGGACGGGTCGACGCCGCAGCGCCGGGCGAGCGAGAGGAGGAAGGCGACCATCAGGGCGACCCCGAGCAGGGCTATGAGCCGCATGCCGAGTATCCCGGCCGGTATGTCGAAGTGCGCGGCCAGCCCGGCGGCGCGGGCGGCGAGGGCGAGGAACACCGGGCCGTACGGGCTGGGGGTGTGCTGCCAGACGGGCGCCACCTCGGTCGCGAGCGGTCCGCCGAGGCGCTCCGGCCCGTGCGCGTACACGTCGATCTGCGCCTGCACCATCGCGCCCTGAGCGAGGTAGCTGTACACATCCCGGCTGAACAGCGGCGGCCCGAGCAGCATCGGCGCCGCCCAGGTGGCGAGGGTCAGCAGCAGCGTTCGAGGGCTGGGGGGACGCGGCCCGCGCACCGCCCGGCCCAGCCACCACCAGGCGGCGACCAGCAACACGAGCCCGAAGTACGCGCCGACGAGGCCGAGTGCGGCGCGCCCTGACGAGGGGACGAGGGCGTCCCGCACCGGCAGCGCGCCGGCGGTCAGGCCGCCGGCCACGATCGCGACCGATCCCGCAAGGCCGAGCATGCGACAGCGGTTCGGGTCAACGGCGGCGTCCAGTCCCAGCATCCTGCGGAGGCTGGCAGGGGTTGGTGGCCGGGAGGCGACGGCATCCTCACCGCAGGGTTGCGGCTGCGTAGCGGTCGGCTTATGGATTTTGACGGGCTGCGGGATCCCAGCAATCACAACGTCCAGCCGCACCACGCTTGTTGAGGATCCGGTTCCACGGAGAGCCGAGTGAGCTCAGCGGGCCGTCACTCGCGAGGAGGCATATCGCCGTCCTCGCCGGGCGGGCCGGCGTCCTCGCCGCCGGGAGCGTCAGCGGGGCCGCCGCCGGGATCCTCGACCGCGGGCAGGCCCGCCACGGCGGCCACCTCCGGCCCGGGCACGCCGCCTTGGAGGCGTGCGAGGTCGGAGGCGCGGACCTGAATCACCACCAGGGCGATCAGGGCCGCGAGGACCGCCAGCACGGCGGCGACGATGAACGCCGCAGAGACGCCTGCCGTCAGCACTTGGTCGGCCCAGGGCGGGGGCAGCTGTCCGGTCCGCTGGAACTCGGCCCGCTCCAGGGGAGTTGCCTGCGCGAGGAACCGCGGCACCAGATCGTTCGCCTCGTTACGGTTGGCCGTGGCGAAGGTCGTGACCAGGATGGACAGCCCCAGCGCGCCGCCCACCTGCTGGGTCGCGTTGAGCACGCCGGAGGCCGCCCCCGATTCGCGCGCCGCCACCCCGGAGACCGCCATGAGGGTGATCGAGACGAACTCCATGCCCATCCCGAGGGCGAACACCAGGATCGGTCCGAGGATGCTCCCCGCGTAGGTGCTGTCGACATCGGTCAGCGTCAGCCAGGACAGGCCCGCCGCGGCGAGGATTCCCCCCACCACCATGAACGGTTTGGGACCGAACCTCGGCAGCAGCTGGGAGGCGATCCCGGCGCCCACCGCGATGACCGCGCTCACCGGCAGGAACGCCAGCCCCGCCTGGAGCGGGCTGAAGTCCAGGACGTTCTGCACGAAGAGCGTCAGGAAGAAGAACATGCCGAAGATCGCCGCGGCCAGGCACAGCATCATCGCGTACGCGCCGGCGCGGTTGCGGTCGCGGAACATCTTCAGCGGGGTGATCGGCTGCCGCGAGCGCCGCTCGATGGTGAGGAACACCGTCAGCAGGACGACCGCGAGGGCGAACGCGCCGAGCGTCAGACCGTCGCGCCAGCCGTCCTCGGCGGCCCGGATGAACCCGTAGACCAGCGACACCATGCCCAGCGTGGAGGTGAGCGCGCCCATGAAGTCGAAGTGGCCGGGGTGGCGCTCGGACTCCCTGATGTGGCGGGGCGTCGCGAGGGCGATGAGACCACCGATCGGCACGACCACGAAGAAGATCCAGCGCCAGTCGAGCCACTCGACGAGGATGCCGCCCATGAGCAGGCCGATCGCACCGCCGCCCGCCGAGACCGCGGCGAAGACGCCGAACGCCCTGTTGCGTTCCGGGCCTTCGGCGAAGGTGGTGGTGATCAGCGCCAGCGCCGTCGGTGAGGCGATGGCACCGCCGACCCCCTGCAGGGAGCGTGCGGCGAGCAGTTGCCAGGAGTTCAGGGCGAGCCCGCCGAGCAGCGAGGCGAGCACGAACAGCAGCACGCCGAAGATGAACACCCGTCTGCGGCCCAGGATGTCCCCGGACCGGCCGCCGAGCAGCAGCAGGCCGCCGAAGGTGAGCGTGTACGCATTGATCACCCAGGACAGGCTCTCGGTCGAGAAGTCGAGCGAGCGCTGGATGTGCGGAAGCGCGATGTTGACGATGGTGATGTCGAGCACCACCATCAGCTGGACAGACGCGATGATCAGCAGCGCGATCGCGCTGCCTCCGCCCCGCTGCGGGGCGTCGGCAGTGTCCGTGGGAGTCGGGCGAGGGCTCGTCATGATCTGTCCTGCGCCTTGGGGCTCTCCCCTTGTGGGTACTCCCCTGGGGGTAACACCAGCTACCTCCCCCAGGGGCGCCATAGGCGGCGGACGACAGCGTCCACAGATCGACCCTAAGCCCGCCCGCGCGGGCCCACCAATCGATCTAGCCAGCGCCACCCGGCCCCGCAAGCGGCCGTGTCCCGGGGGCGGTCAGGGCTGGGCGGACGGTGACAGATGCGCTCGATACCCGGCCTGTCCCGGCAGCTGCGGCAGCAGTGCGACGCGCCACCCCTGGGCGTACGAGGGGGCGGACCCGCCCTCGCCCACCAGCACCGCCACCGGCCGACCGCGCGCCACTGCGAGCAGACCGGCGCGGGTGATGCTGCCGTCGTGCCCGCCGGACTGGCGGGAGGCGCATCCGGCCCGGTAGGCGATCCGTACCGCCTCCAGCCCGCTCACCACGCACGGTGGCCGGACCCCCTGCCGGTGCAACTCGGCGGCGATCCGGCCCATGGCGTCGCGGGTGACCCGGCTCCGGGAGACGATGCCGTGCAGGACGGCGTACTGGATCGCGAAGTGCCCGGCGAGGGCGAGGGCCAGGGCCGTGGCGAGGACGCGTCGCGGCCTCCCCCGTACGCCGCTCGCCGGCCGCAGCACACCGAGCGCGGCGGGCAGCGCCAGCAGTGCGTAGGTCGGCAGCAGGAAGCGCGGCGCGGCGTAGTCGATCATCAGCAGATACGGCACCGCGAGGGACAGGCCGACGAGGACCGGCACGAGCACGACGGCCGGGCGCCGCGCCCGGACCGCGGACAGGGCCCCTGCCGCGGTGAGCAGGGGCAGCGCGAACCACCAGAGCGCGGTGACCGGATGCCGCCAGGGCACATCGCACGGGCGGCACAGCGACCGCCCCTCCAGGGCGCGGATCTGATCGTCGAAGGCGAAGTGCAGGCCCATGCCTCCCTGGATCTCGCTGGCCCGGTGCAGGCGTGCGGCGAGCCCGCCGTAGCTGACGTACGCCTCCACGACCCACTCCGCGCTGCCGACGACCACGCCCGCCAGGAGAGCGATCAGGACGGCCGGCCGCCGCCAGGCCGGTACGCACAGCGCCGCGACGGCGAGCGGCAGCGCCAGCCACAGCGCGTCAGCGGGCCGCATGAGGGCGGCGAAGGCGACTGCGCCGAACAGGCCGAGGAGTGCCCGGCGGTCGCCGGAGTCCCGGACGACGCGCAGGAAGCAGCCGGTGGCGAGCAGCGCCCCGTACGCGACCCACAGGTTGGGCATCACCTGAGGCCCGTAGAAGAGCGTGATCCACAGCCCGCCGAACAGCGTGCCGGCGAGCGCGAGTCCCGGCACCGGGAGCAGCCGCCGCCAGACCCACAGGGTGAGGAAGAGGCCGCCCCCGGAGAGCACGGCCAGATAGCTCCGGAGGGCCTCAACAGAGGAGGTCAGCGCGGTCAGTGGCGCGACGAGGAAGGTGATGCCACGGGCGCGGGGTGCGCTGAAGAAGGCCGCGGGGGCGTCCCGACCGACCTGGCTGACGTACACGGTCTCGTCCCAGCCGAGGCCCATCCCGGGGACCACCAGGACCAGCTGGGCGAGGGTGTAAGCGGCCGTGACGGCGGCGAGCCAGGGAAGCGGGCGGGTGGCGGGTCCGGGGTGCGCGTCCGGGGGCTGGTGTCCTCGCGGGCTGGGAGCGAGGCGTACTGACGGCATGCCGCCACGCTCCGGCGCCCCGGACCGGCCCACCACACGAGAGCGGCAGTCGGCGGAACGGTCGTCCCCGAACGGGCAACGGGAGTCCCCGAACGGGCGTCATCATCGGGGCTGCCGACCACCGAGCGGCACCGCGCGGGCCGGGTAACGAAGGGAGGCCCGTCTCGTCGACGGGCCTCCCTCGTCCCCCCTCCCCCGGCCCTGCGGCCTGTCGTCCTGCTCAGACGCCGATGTCGCGACCGTCCCGGCGCCAGACGCTGACCACCGCCGGGCGCACGAGCTTCCCCGGCCCGTCGGGCCAGACCGACGCGGGCTTCTCGACGCTCGCCCCGTCGACCTCACCGGGGTGCTGAACGGCGACCAGCACCCGCCGGTCCTCCACTATCGGCCCGCAGGTCTCGGCGCCCTTCGGGACGGTGAGGAACTGCTTCACCTCACCGCGCCGCGCACCGGTGGTCGCCACACCGAACAGCCCGTCGTGCGTGCCCAGAGCGTTGCCGTCGGTCGAGATCCACAGGTTGCCGTGCGGGTCGAACGTCACGTTGTCCGGGCAGGAGATGGGGCTGACCTGCTCCTTCGGGAAACCCGCGAAGTAGGTGCTCGGGTCCTTCGGATCGCCGCAGACCAGGAACAGCCGCCAGGCGAAGCGGTCGGAGGTCGGGTCGTCCCAGTGCTCCGCCAGCTCCAGGACCTGGCCGTGCTTGTTGCCGTTCCGCGGGTTGGCCTCGTCGGCACCCGCCTTGCCCGCGGTACCGCGGTCCTTGTTGTTGGTCAGCGCGACGTACACGCGGCCCGTACGCGGGCTGGGCTCGACGTCCTCGGGGCGGTCCATCTTCGTGGCGCCCACCTTGTCGGCGGCGATCCGGGTGAAGACGTACACCTCCTCGGCGGTCATGCCCTCGACGAAGGACTTGTCGCCGCTCGCCAGCGGGATCCACTCACCGCTGCCGTCGAACTCCCCGTCGGCCGGGAGCTTTCCGGTGCCGTCGATCTGGTCCGCCGGGCTGTCGCCCGTGAGCTTGGCGACATAGAGCGTGCCGTCGTCGAGCAGCGTGAGGTTGTGCTCGCGGGCGGCCCGGCTGGTGCCATGCATCATCCGCTTGCTGGAGACGAACTTGTAGAAGTAGTCGAAGCGCTCGTCATCGCCCAGGTAGACGACCGGGCGGCCGTCGGCGGTCAGCCGGGGCTGGGCGCCCTCGTGCTTGAAGCGGCCGAGCGCGGTGTGCTTGCGCGGGGTGGAGTGCGGGTCGTACGGGTCGAGCTCGACGACGTAGCCGAAGCGGTTGGCCTCGTTCGGCTCCTTCGCCACGTCGAAGCGCTGGTCGAACCGCTCCCACTTGCGCTCGGACGCAGCGCCGGTGATGCCGTAGCGCTTGAGGCGGGCCGCAGCGACCGGGTCGGTGACCGAGCCGCCGTTGGCGAAGTACTGGTTGAAGTTCTCCTCGCCGGAAAGGATCGTGCCCCACGGGGTGGTGCCGCCGGCGCAGTTGTTGAGCGTGCCCAGCACCTTGGTGCCGGTCGGGTCGGCGGAGGTGCGCAGCAGCTTGCCGCCCGCGGCCGGGCCGGTCAGCCGGAACGGAGTTGTCGCGGTGATACGGCGGTTGAGCTGGTGGCGGGTGACCGCGGTGAGCTTGCCGCTCTCACGGTCCTCCTGCACGACCACGACGGACAGGCCGTGCGCGGCCCAGGCTATCTCGGCCTGTTCCCGGCTCGGCTTCTCCGGGTCGTACCCGGCGAACATCAGCACCTCGTCGGTGTACTCGTGGTTGGCGACGAGGAGTCGGCGGCCCCGCTCGCGCGGCAGGGGGAGGAGGGAGAGGAAGTCGCAGTTGTAGCCGAACTGTCCGGCCTGGGCCTTGGCCGACTGGCGGTTCGGGTCGAAGGCGGGCGCGCCGCGCAGGATCGGTTCGCCCCAACGGATCACGAGGTTCTGGGCGTAGCCCTCGGGGACGGTGACCTTGTCGGCGGTGTTCGGGGCGACCGGGGTGAAGCGGAGGCCGCGGGCCGGGCGGCCCGCGACGGCCGGGGTCGCGCCCTGTGCCCCCTGGGTCTGGCCGACGACGGCGGCTCCGGCAGCCGCGGCGACCGTCACGACGGCGCCAGCGCGGAGCGCGGTCCGGCGCGAGAGCACGCCGGCTATGACGTCCCCGACATAGGCGTTGTCACTGGTGTTGGGTACTTCGTGGAAGCATGCGTCGCCACATCGGTAGCGGCACGTCATCGCGGAACGCCCGCCCGGGTGCGAGCTGATCATCGGCAGCAGTCTGCGCACTTCTTCCCCTCCGTATGGACTACACCGGCGCAGCGTGCGCCGACATGATGTCGGAATCTATCTCGCGGTGACGCTATGGGCGTAGATCCGCAACACGGCGTCCTCCAGGTGAACGAGCGGTGAATGCCGGGCGGACGGACATAAGGCCCTTCCTTCGCAGGCCGGTTGAGGGGGCCACATGGGTTCTCCCGCGCTCCGGGACGGCGACAGGCCCGGCGGCCTCCCGGACGCCCCTTGACAAGAGGCACTAGCATCCGGGCCCATGACCGATGACTTGGTGGTCGATCTGCAGGGGCGCGACCTGACGACTCTGGACGCCTTCTGGGATGCGGTCGCCGAGCCGTGCGGCCTGCCGGCGTGGTTCGGGCGGAATCTCGACGCATGGTGGGACACCGTGGAATCCCGGGGTGTGTCCCCGGTGATCGACGTGCACGACGTCCTGGTCGTACGCGTCATACGGTCCGACGTATCCGGCCTCTTCGCGCCGGGCAACGCGGACGGCGAGCGACTCGCCCGGCTCTTCGCGGAGGCCACACGCGCCCGGCTGGAACTCTGCTGAGTAGCCTTACGTGTCCGTGCCGGTCAGGGACGATCCCCGCACCTCGGACATTCATCGCACCCGATACATGAGAAGGACTTCTCCCATGGGCATTCGGAGTCTGCTGCGGAATGCGTTCGGCCGGTCGCGGGCGGCCGGGAACGACCGGAAGGACGGCAACGGGGTGACCGTGCCTGAGGCCCGGGCCGCCGAGCCTTCGGCGCCGGAGCCGGCGCCCGGCGCCGAGGATCGCGCGACCGCGGCCACCTCGCCCGATCCAGCGCCGGATTCCGCACCGACGGCCAGGTCCGCGCGGACGGCGGACGCCGTGCCGCCGGCTGAGGCCGCATCCCTCCTCGCAGCCTTCGACGCGGCCGCGGCTCGCAACACCCCCACGGCGGACGAGCCGTCGGCCGTCCCCGTCGAGGCTCCGACGGGGACGGAGTCCGCCACGATCCCCGCGCAGCCGGCAGCCTCCGCCAGCGACCGGCCCGCGACGGCGACGGACGCCGCGTCGGAGAGCCTGGCCGCGAAGCGGGGTACGAGCGAGCAGTACGAGGCCGAGGCACGTGCCGGGGAGGCCACATCGGAGCAGCAGAGCACCGGCGTTCCGCCACGGACCGAGTCGGCGGGCTCTGCACCGGCGAGCTCACCCACGGCATCCCCCGCTGCCGAGCCGACCTCGGTCCCGTCTCAGGCTGCTTCCCCTGATTCTCCCGACCGGGAGCCCGAGTCCACGGAAGTGGAGCCCCCAGCCGTCCCGGCTCAGGCCAAGACCGCGGAGGAGCCTCCGGCAGCCAGGGTTCCGGCCCAGGCCGACTCCGGCGAGGCGTCGCCGGCCGCCGAGATTCCCGCCCAGCCGGAGCCCGCCGACGCGTCGGAGGCGGATGATGCCCCCTCCACCCAGGCGCAGGACCGCGGTGAGGAGTCGTCCGCGGTCGATACGCCGGAGCCCGCCGCGGCCGCCGCCACGACCGACCGGGCCGATGTGTCCGGCGTACCCCTGCAGAAGGTGGAGGCCACCGCTCCTGGGCTGGTGAGTCGCTACAAGGAAGCCGGGGCCGCCCTTCACACACGAGGACTGGCCGGTCAGCGGGCCACCGTGTATCTGGTGCTGGACCGTTCCGGTTCCATGCGCCGCTACTACAAGGACGGCACCGTGCAGCACCTCGCCGAGCAAGCGCTCGCACTCTCCGCCCACCTCGGCGACGGCACCGTCCCCGTCGTCTTCTTCTCCACCGACGTCGACGGCACCGCCGACGTCTCCCTCGATGCCTACGAGGGCCGGATCGAGGCCCTGCACGCGGACCTCGGCCACATGGGCCGGACGAACTACCATCGTGCCGTCGAGGCCGTCGTCGAGCACCACGAGAAGTCCGGCTCCACCGATCCGGCCTTCGTCATCTTCCAGACCGACGGCGCCCCGACCTCCAAGCCCGCCGCCGAGAAGGCGCTCTGCGAGTCCGCGAAGCTGCCCGTCTTCTGGCAGTTCATCGGCTTCGGCGAACCCGACGCCAAGGGCTTCGACTTCCTGCGCAAGCTCGACGCGCTGGCCGTCCCCGAGAAGCGCCCGGTCGCCAACGCCGGCTTCTTCCACGCGGGTCTCGAGCCGCTGCAGCTCGCCGACGGCGAGCTCTTCGAGAACCTGACGGCCGACTTCCCCGCCTGGCTGGCCGACGCCCGGGAGGCCGGAATCCTGCCTCACTGATCGCACCAGGGGCATCGCCACCACCTGGGTCCGGCCGCGCGTCCACCAGAAAAAGGGCGCGCGGCCGGGCCCTTCTCGTCGGATACGATATTGACAGCCTGTAGATCAATTTCTCACTCCGTGTAACGACTTGGGAGCAGCCGGCAATGGCTCGACACCTCATCACCAGCGCCCTTCCGTACATCAACGGGATCAAGCACCTGGGCAACATGGTGGGGTCCATGCTCCCGGCGGACGTCTACGCCCGGTATCTCCGGCAGCGCGGTCACGACGTGCTCTACATCTGCGCCACCGATGAGCACGGCACTCCCGCTGAGCTGGCGGCCAAGGAGGCCGGTCTGCCCGTCGACGCGTACTGCGCCCAGCAGCATGACGCGCAGAAGGCAATCTACGAGGGCTTCGAGCTGGCCTTCGACTACTTCGGCCGCAGTTCCTCCCCGGAGAATGTGGAGATCACCCAGCGCATCGCCCGCAGCCTCAAGGGGAACGGCTTCATCGAGGAGCGCGCCATCCGCCAGGTGTTCTCGATCGCGGACGACCGCTTCCTTCCGGACCGCTACATCGTCGGCACCTGCCCGCACTGCGGCTACGAACAGGCGCGCGGCGACCAGTGTGAGAACTGCACCCGCGTGCTCGACCCGACCGACCTCATCGACGCCCGCTCCGCCGTCAGCGGCAGCAGCGACCTCGAGGTCCGCGAGACCAAGCACCTCTTCCTCCTCCAGTCGAAGCTGCAGCACGAGGTCGAGGCCTGGCTGGACGGCAACGGCAGCAAGGAGTGGCCGACCCTCGCCTCCTCCATCGCCCACAAGTGGCTGACCGAAGGCCTCAACGACCGGGCCATCACCCGTGACCTCGACTGGGGCGTTCCGGTCCCGGCCGACACGTGGTCGGAGCTGGCCGCCGAAGGCAAGGTCTTCTACGTCTGGTTCGACGCCCCGATCGAGTACATCGGCGCAACGAAGGAGTGGGCGGACGCCGATCCCGAGAGCCGCGACTGGAAGTCCTGGTGGTACGAGGCGGACGACGTCCGCTACACCGAGTTCATGGCCAAGGACAACGTCCCGTTCCACACGGTGATGTTCCCGGCGATGCTGCTCGGCACCCGCGAGCCGTGGAAGAAGGTCGACTACGTCAAGGCCTTCAACTGGCTCAACTACTACGGCGGGAAGTTCTCCACCTCCCAGAAGCGCGGCGTCTTCACCGACGCGGCGCTGGAGATCCTCCCCGCCGACTACTGGCGCTACTTCCTCATGGCGAACGCGCCGGAGTCGGACGACACCTCCTTCTCCTGGGAGCTGTTCACATCCGTGGTCAACAAGGACCTCGCGGACACCCTCGGCAACTTCGTCAACCGCGTGCTCTCCTTCTCCCGCAAACGCTTCGGCGACACCGTGCCCACGGGCAAGGAGGCCGGGGCGGCGGAGGCGCGCCTGGGCGAGGAGATCGCCCGTCTCCTTGCCGAGTACGAGGGCCACATGGAGACGCTTCAGTTCCGCAAGGCCGCGAGCTCGCTACGCGCCCTGTGGAGCGCAGGCAACTCCTACCTCGAGGAGAAGGCGCCCTGGCTGGAGATCAAGACCGACCAGGATGCCGCGGCGCTCACCCTGCGCACCGCGATGAACCTGATCCACCTCTACGCGGTGCTCTCCGAGCCGTTCATCCCGGCGACGGCCAGGGCCATGCGCTCCGCCTTCGCCCTGGCCGACGACACGGCGGTGTGGGTGACGGCCGATGAGGCGAGGGCGCTCGCCTCGGTCCCCGCGGGCACGGCGTTCACCGTCCCGCCGGTGCTCTTCGCCAAGCTCACCGAGGAGGACCTGGAGGCCTACCGCGACCGCTTCGGCGGCGCCGAGCCGACAAGCGCCGCGTAGTCCCGCTCGCATCGAAGGGTCCGAACCGGACGGTTCGGACCCTTCGCCGTTGCCGGACCGGCTAAGGCCGGCCCTGTCCGGCCGATCATGCGGGACAGTGCCTACCGCGCCAGCGCAGCCGCGTCGCCCATCACCACCACCGGGTGCTGGGCCGGGTCCAAGGTCCGCAGCAGCTGCTTCATCGCCGCCTCGGACAGCGAGACACAGCCGTGCGTGGGACCGCCGTGGTCCACATGGATCCATATGCCGCCGCCTTTGTCGTCTCCCAGCGGGCGGGTCCAGTCCAGCGGCGAGGTGCCCGGCACACGGTTGTAGTTGATGGCGACCACGTGATCGAAAGAGCCTGCGAGGGATTCGCCCTTGAAGCCGGTGCCCTGGATGGTGAAGGCGGTCGACCTGCGGTAGGGGAGCTTGCTGCCCGGGTCGGGGAGCAGGCCGCCCGCGTCCGTCAGCCCGAACACGCCGATCGGTGAGCGCAGATCACCGGCACGGTGGTCGTCGGTCCAGCCACGCAGGGCATTGTGCGCAGGCCAGGGCGGACCCATCGCCTTCCAGCTCTCGGAGCGCCCCGTGCCCGTACGCCGGTACAGCACGACGGTGGACCGGGAGGAGTTCCGTCCTTCACCTCGCACGACAACGGCCTGCCGGGCGTCGGCCGGAACCTGTTTCAGGGCCTTCGGACCGAGGCCGGGCAACACTCGGGGCTCCGGCACGGGCGCGGACCTGCCCGCGCGGCCACCCTGCGCGGTGCTGCCGGAGCCCGCCGAGTGCGCCGGCCGGTCGTACGACGGCCCTGCAATGCCCGCGGCGGAGCTCCCGCAGGCGGTGACCCCGGTGCCCCCGGCCGCCGTGAGCAGGGCTAAGACGGCTCCGGTGATGCGTGACGGAGAGACGGACATCGAGCGGCCTTTCGGAAGAGTCCCCTGGAGAAGGAGGTGACGAGCGGTAGGAAGAGGAACGAAGGGAGGATCACTGCCCGCTGCTGCCGGGGACGGCGCGCCCCGGACCACCGAAGCGGGCGGAGCGCACGATCTCCCGGACCTGGTTCAGGCGCTCCACGGATGGCTCGTTCAGGCACATGTGGACGTCGATCCAGACGCCTTCCGAGCCCCCGACGTCGATCCGCGCCGCCAACTCCTGGGTCCCGCGGTTCAGTACGCAGAACCTGCCCAGCTCCACCGCTACTGGATCGGTCGACCCACGCGCCTTGCCGGAGGACTCCGACAGGTAGTCACGGTGCAGGCGGAGGGCGAGCAGCGCACCGCCTCGCTCGAGCCCCTGGATGGGCGCACAGAAGTCCATCTCGGCCTCGGTGCACGGCTGGCCGTACCGCGTCATGGGCTGTGCCGCCGCGAACCCGGCCGTCGCATGCCTGCCGTCGTCCATGCCGGGTACGACCAGGCCGCCCCAGGAGCGGGGCAGCCGGAGGCTGAGCCCGGCCAGGTCGGGGTAGCGGGCCCAGCTCCCCTCGTCCGGGGCGGGCGCGGAGGCGGGCGGCGCAGGCGCCGGTGCCGGCCCGGGTGCTGTGCCGTCCCGCACCGCCCCCGGCACGAGGACCCCGGCCAGCGCGACGGCGACCACAGCGGCGACCCCGCCGCCGACGGCGCGCCGACGGCGGCGCCGCACCCGCTCCCGTACGCGCTCCATCCGCTGCGCGGACGCGGGCAGCTGCGGCACGGCGCCTTCCAGCAGCAGCCGCAACAGCTGTTCGTCCGCGGACTCGGCCTCCACCGGCCGTGGCGCGCGGTCGGGCCCGGTGCCTTCCGTGCGTACGGTGCGCCCCGCGTCCCCCGCGTCCCCCACGTCCCCCGCGTCGCCACAGTCCCCGAAGTCCTCGCCCCTGCTGTCCGGATCACGCACGCGGGTCACCTCCCCCGACCGCCTCCGGTGTGCGCAGCACGGCCCGCAGACTGCGCAGCGCCTTGGCCGCCTGGCTCTTGACCGTGCCCGGGGCACAGCCGAGCACGGCGGCCGTGTCCTCGACCGACAGGTCCTCGAAGTAGCGCAGCACGACCACCGCCCGCTGCCGCGCGGGCAGCGCCCGCACCGCCGCGGCCAGCGACTGTTCCAGGTCGACACCCGCGAAGGCGTCGGTCGCGGCCGCCGCCTCCGGCAGCTCCCCGTGCGGCACTTCGCCCCGCCAGCGCCGCCCCCACCAGCTCGCATGGGTGTTGATCAAGACCCTGCGGAGGTACGCCTCCGGGCTGTCCTCGGCGATCCGCCGCCACTTCGGCCAGACTCTGGCCAGCGCGGTCTGGAGCAGGTCCTCCGCAAGATGGGCGTCGCCGGTGAGCAGCCAGGCCATCCGCAGCAGGCGCGGGCCGCGCGCGGCGACGAACTCCTCGAAGTCCGCCCCTGAGCCGCTCACCATGCTTCCGTCCCGGCCATCGCCTCGTCCCTGTCGCCGTCCCAGTCCCGGTCCCCGTCACCGCCGTGTCCTCCACATCAGTGGAACGGGCTGGGCCGGCGGCCGGGTTGCCTCGGAGCGGCAGAAATCAGAAATGCCGAGGGCCCGGAACCAGTCGGTCCCGGGCCCTTCACCATGTGGCGCTGTCCTCCGGGGTGTTGTCCCGCCGGGCGCCGCCTACTTCGTCGGCTTGTACGGGGTCGGCTTCGCCGGGCCCTTGTAGATGCTCAGGTGGAGCTCCTTCAGACGGGCGTCGTCGACCTCGCTCGGGGCGCCCATCAGCAGGTCCTGCGCGTTGCCGTTGAGCGGGAAGGCGATCGTCTCGCGAATGTTCGGCTCGTCGGCCAGCAGCATCACGATGCGGTCCACGCCCGGGGCGATCCCGCCGTGCGGCGGGGCGCCGAAGTGGAAGGCGCGCAGCATGCCGCCGAACTCCCGCTCCACGTTCTCCTTGTCGTACCCGGCGATGCCGAAGGCCTCGTACATGACCTCCGGCTCGTGGTTCCTGATCGCGCCGGAGGACAACTCGACGCCGTTGCAGACGATGTCGTACTGCCAGGCGAGAATGTCCAGCGGGTCCTTGGTACGCAGCGCCTCGAGGCCGCCCTGTGGCATCGAGAAGGGGTTGTGGGAGAACTCGATCTGCCCGGTCTCCTCGTTCCTCTCGAACATCGGGAAGTCGACGATCCAGCAGAAGCGGAAGGCGTTCTCCTCGACGTGCCCGGCGCGGCGCGCGGCCTCGACCCGGACCGCACTCATGATCTTGGAGACGTCATCGAACTCTCCCGCCCCGAAGAAGACCGCGGTGCCCGGCTTGCCACCGACCTCGGCGACCAGCTTCTCGACGTCGTCCTCGGTCAGGAACTTGGCGATCGGGCCCGTGAGCTGGTTGCCCTCGCCGATCCGGATCCAGGCCAGACCCTGTGCACCCAGTTCGACCGCGAACTCGCCCATCTGGTCGAAGAACTTCCGCGGCTGGTCGGCGGTGTCCGGGACAGCCAGCGCGCGTACGTGCTTGCCCGCGAAGGCCTTGAAGCCGCTGCCGGCGAAGATGTGCGACACATCGACCAGCTCGAGCTTGGCGCGCAGGTCCGGCTTGTCGGTGCCGTACTTCACCATCGCCTCGCGGAACGGGATCCGCGGGAAGGGCGAGGTGACATGGCGCCCGCCGCCGAACTCCTCGAAGAGCTCGGTCATGACCTGCTCGATGACCTGGAAGACGTCCTCCTGCTCGACGAAGCTCATCTCGACGTCGAGCTGGTAGAACTCGCCGGGAGAGCGGTCGGCGCGGGCGTCCTCGTCGCGGAAGCACGGCGCGATCTGGAAGTAGCGGTCGAAGCCCGAGATCATCAGCAGCTGCTTGAACTGCTGCGGGGCCTGCGGGAGCGCGTAGAACTTGCCGGCGTGCAGCCGCGAGGGGACCAGGAAGTCACGGGCGCCCTCGGGGGAGGTCGCCGACAGGATCGGGGTCGCCAGCTCGTTGAAGCCCAGCGCGGTCATCTTCTGCCGGATCGCGGAGATCACGGCGGAGCGCAGCATGATGTTGCGGTGCATGCGGTCGCGGCGCAGGTCGAGGAAGCGGTACTCCAGGCGCCGCTCCTCGTTCACGTTGTCCTCGGGGAAGACCGTGAAGGGCAGCTGGTCGGCGGCACCGAGCACCTCGACCTCGGTGACCTCGACCTCGATCTCGCCGGTCGGCAGCTCGGGGTTCACGTTCTCCTCGCCACGGGTGATGACCCTGCCGTCGACCCGGACGACGCTCTCCTTGGTGATCCCGCTGAGCGCCTCATACGCCGGGGTTTCCGGCCGGATGACCAGCTGGACCAGGCCGTAATGGTCCCGCAGATCGATGAAGAGGATGCCGCCCAGGTTCCGCCGGTTGTGCAGCCAGCCGCTGAGCCGTACGTCGGTGTCGACGTCAGCGGCACGGAGCTCGCCGCAGGTGTGGGACCGGTACCGATGCATCGTTCATCCAAGTCGTCTGGTCGGGGTGGTGTGGGCCCTGGCAAGCACACAGCAAGGACTTGTGCAAGGGTACCGGCCCGGCCGAGGCCGCTTCTCGTACGTTCAGCCGCTCGTCATCCCGCCCAAAAGCCACTTAAAGTGATGCAATATGCGTACCGAGGACGTCCTGTCCGCAACCGCGACCGGCCTCTGGCGCTGGGACAACGCTTCGGGGGCGGTGGCCCTCGACGCCGAGGCTGCCCGGCTGCTCGGCCTGCCCGCCGTGGACGTCACCCTCTCCGAATCGGCCCTGCGCTCCCGCTTCCACCCGGTGGACTGGGTGGAGATCAACGGAGTGGTCAACCTCGCCATCGCCGAGGGCACCCTGGCCGAGGCCCGGCTGCGGATCATGGGGGACGACGGCAAGGTGCTGCGGATCGTCCGGACCCGGTCCCGCCCGTACGTCCGCGGCGAGAGCTACGAGCTGATCGGCACGCTGCAGGAGGTCCCCGAGCCACAGCCCGGGACCGCCGCCGCCGCGCACCCCGGGATCACCGGCGACTGGCGGCGTTCACGCGAGGCGTTCCTGCTGGATGCGGGCCGGGCGCTGGCCGAGGCCGACTCCACCGCCGAGGTCCTGCGGGTAGCCGCCACCCTGTCGATGCCCGGCTTCTCCCCGGACGGTCTTGCCGTCTTCGGAGTCGAGGGCGATCGCATGAAGATCATCGGCTACCACGGCTACGCGGCCGGTGACGACGCCCCGTTCCTCAACATGACGCTGGACACGGACTACCCCGCCGCCGAGGTGGTCCGGACCGGCCGCGCCATCTATCTGCCCAGCCCCGAGGAGTACCAGCGCCGCTTCCCCATCACCTGGCCGCTGGCCGCGCGCTTCCACCGCCAGTCCTGGGCCTTTCTTCCGCTGATCGTCGGCGGCCGGACCATGGGCGCGTGGATGGCCGCCTTCAGCCACCGGGTGCCCTTCACCCCCGACGAGCGCTCGGTCCTCACCACCGTGGCCAGGATGCTCGCCCAGGCCCTGTCCCGGGCGGGCGCCCAGGAGTCGGAACGCGAGCTGACGAGCGGCCTGCAGCGCAGCATGATGCCGACGGTCCAGCCGGATATCCCGGGGATGAAGGTGGCCGCGCGGTACGTGCCCACGGGCGGCGGGCTGCAGGTGGGCGGCGACTGGTACGACATGATCCCGCTGCCGTCGGGCCGGATAGCCCTGGTGATCGGCGACGTCCAGGGTCATGACGTGCGGGCGGCCGGGCTGATGGGCCAGCTGCGGATCGCCCTGCGCGCGTACGCCGCCGAGGGGCACCACCCCGACGCGGTGCTCTCCCGCGCCTCGCGGTTCCTCGCGGGGCTGGTCGACCAGTGGCCCGACGGCGACAAGGGTCAGGACGACCCGCGCTTCGCCACCTGCCTCTACATCGAAGTCGATCCGGCGACCGGCACCCTCGACATCGCCCGGGCGGGGCACCCCGACATCGCGACCCGCATGATGGACGGCACGATGCTGATCCGGCCCACCGCGGGCGGACTGCCGCTGGGCATCGATCCGGACTCCGACTACCCCACCACCCGGCTGGCGCTGGAGCCGGGCGAGCTGGTGATGGTCTGCACGGACGGGCTGATCGAGACCGGCGGTCACGACCTGGACACCGGCTGGCGGCGGCTGCGCGGAATCATCGAGCACCACACGGGCGAGACCCTGGACTCACTGGCCGACGCCCTGGTGCAGGCCGTGCACGGGCCGTCTTCGCACCACTCCACCGGACCGCTGGCCGACCGCCGCGAGGACGACATCGCCGTGCTGCTGCTGTGCCGGAACGCGCCCGGCTGCGGCTGCCACCCCGCCGAGGGCGAGCGGGTACCGCTGCCAGTCCGGCGTACCGTCCTCACCATCGCCCAGGCCGAACCCGAGCGGGTGGCGGGCATACGTCAGCAGCTACGGGAGCTGCTGCACGACTGGGCCGATCCGGAGCAGGTGGACTCGGCGGAGCTGATGGTCTCCGAGATGGTCACCAACGTCCTCCTGCACACCGACGGCGATGCCCTCATCGTCGCGGAGATCGTCGGGGAGCGCGGCAAGCGGCGGCTGCGGGTGGACGTCTCCGACGGCAGCGACGAGCAGCCGCACCGCCGCAGGCCCGGCGAGATGGCGTCCTCCGGGCGCGGGCTGCTGCTCATGGAGATGCTGGCCCAGCACTGGGGCGTGGACCCGCGGGGCGAGGGCAAGTGCATTTGGTTCGAGCTCTACGAGGTGTCGCCGCCCGGCCCGGACGGGGGCGCGCCGGAGGCGGCCGCACCCGAGTCGGTCGGGTAGTTCGCGTAGTACGCCCTGAGCTCCGAGATCACGCCGAAGGCGGCCGCGGCGAGCGGCACGGCCAGCAGCATCCCGAGGATCCCGGCGAGACTCGCGCCCGCGGTGATCGCGATCATCACCATCGCGGGGTGCATCTGGACCGTACGGCTCTGGATCATCGGCTGCAGCACATGCCCCTCGATGACCTGCACCGCCAGCACCACGCCCAGCGCCCAGAGCGCGATGGCGAGGCCGCGGTCGGCGAGCGCGACGAGGATGGCCACGGTGCCGGAGATGAACGCGCCGAGGTACGGGATGTAGGCGCCGACGAAGACCAGTGCGCCCAGGCCCAGCGCGCCCGGCACGCGCAGGATGAGCATGCCGACAGTGATGAAGATCGCGTCGATGAGCGCGATCACGGTCGTACCGCGCATGAAGCCCTCGACGGCCTGGACGGCGCGCCGGACCGCGGCCTCCAGGTGCGGGGCGGCGCCGCGCGGGGCCAGGGACTGCAGGAGCCCGGCCGCCCGGTCCGCGTCGCGCAGGAAGAAGAAGGTCAGGAACAGGGCGAGGATCGAGGTCGCGATGAGGTGGCCCACCAGGCTGAACCCGGTCAGCAGCCCGGATGCGGCTGTTCCGCCGAACTTGCCGATCAGGTCCTTGGCGTTGGAGGCGAGGTCGTCGAGCGAGGTGCCGGCGGCGCCGGCGTGGTCCGCCACGTCCTGGGCCGCTTCCTTGAGGGAGGCGATGATCTGGTCACCGCTGTCGATCAGCGCACTGGCCACGATGTAACCGGCGCCGCCGACCACGGCGATCAGCGCCACGCAGGTGAGGGCGGCCGCGAGGGAACGGTTCAGCCGCAGCCCCAGCAGCCGCCGGTGCAGGGGCCCGAGCAGCGCGGTGCCGAGCAGCGCGAGCAGCACGGGCGTCACGGCGGCCTTGAGCACGACACAGAGCCAGATCACGATCGCGGCGACGCCCGAGACGAGCAGCAGCACCCCGCACCAGGCCGCCGTTCGGCGGGCTCCACGAGGCAGCAGGGGCGGCTCGGTCTGCACGCCCCCAGCCCATCACGGGCGTGCCGGGACATCCCGCCCAGCACACCCGCGTGGGTGAGGCCGCGTCAGGCCCCTGCGGGGATGACGCCCAGCTTGCCCGCCCTGAAGTCCTCGACGGCCTGGGCCAGCTCGGCGTGGGTGTTCATCACGAACGGTCCGTACTGCATCATCGGCTCGCGCATGGGCGCGCCGCCCAGCAGCACGACCTCGAGGTTCGGGCTGCGCGACTCCTGTACGGCGTCCGCGCGGATCGTCAGTGACCGTCCGCGGCCGAAGACCACGGCCTGGCCGGTACGGAACGGCCGCCCTTCCGTCCCCGCGGTGCCGCGACCGGCGAGCCCGTAGGCCAGTGCGTTGAAGTCCTCCCGCCAGGGCAGCGTCAGCTCCGCGCCCGGGTTCACCGAGGCGTGCAGCATGATGATCGGCGTGTGGGTCACCCCCGGCCCCCGGTGGCCGTCGAGGTCACCGGCGATCAGCCGCAGCAGCGCCCCGCCGTCGGCGGAGGTCAGCAGCGTGACCCGGCCGCCGCCGATGTCCTGGTACTTCGGGGGGATCATCTTGTCGCTGCGCGGCAGGTTCACCCAGAGCTGGAGCCCGTGGAACAGCCCTCCGCTCGTGACCAGGGCCTCCGGCGGCGCCTCGATGTGGAGGATGCCGGAGCCGGCGGTCATCCACTGGGTGTCGCCGTCCTTGATGACGCCGCCGCCACCGTGCGAGTCCTGGTGCACAAAGGTCCCGTCGAGCAGATACGTGACCGTCTCGAAGCCGCGGTGGGGGTGCCAGGCCGTGCCTTTCGCCTCACCGGGGGCGTACTCCACCTCGCCCATCTGATCCATCATGATGAACGGGTCGAGGTGCTGATAGTCGATGCCGGCGAAGGCCCGGCGGACGGGGAAACCCTCGCCCTCGAACCCGCGCCGTGCGGTGGACACCGCGAGCACGGCCCGCGACCCGGCCCCGGACGGGGCGGAGACGCGCGGCAGGGCCAGCGGATTCTCGACGGTGACAGCAGGCATGGGACGGCCTCCTCGACTCTCGTCGCAGCATATGGTTCAAAGATGAACAACCAGCGGCGTCGCATCATTCCCGGCATGGACGAGGGCCCGCCGCACAAGGCGGCGGGCCCTCACGGGCAGCCCGGACACTCAGCGGTGCTCGAGGCGACGGCGGCCGACGACCCGCACGGCGCATGACGACCGACCGTACGGCTCATGGGTCCCACCACCTGGCGGACGAATGCGGCCAGCCGTCTGCGCAGCACTGGCGTCTAGCCGTACATGCGGCGCATGGCGAAGTCGACCATCTCCTCCACGGCCTTCGCATCGAAGACCATCCGGTGCTCGCCCTCCATGTCGAGCACGAAGCCGTACCCCGTCGGCAGCAGATCCAGCACCTCCGCACCCGTGATCACGAAGTACTTCGACTCCTTGCCCGCATACCGCCTCAGCTCCTTGAGCGTGGTGAACATCGGGATCACCGGCTGCTGCGTGTTGTGCAGCGCCAGAAAGCCCGGTCCCTCTCCTCGCGGGCAGTAGACCTTCGAGGTCGAGAAGACCCCCTGGAAGTCCTCTGCCGACATCGAGCCGGTCGTGAAGGCGCGCACCGCGTCCGCGAGGGAGGGCGGCGACGGCTCGGGATAGAGCGGCTGCGCGCCGTAGCCTGCGGCCGCCTGATGCTGCGGCGGGGGCGCCGCGGCGTACTGCTGCCCGGCACCCGGGTTCTGGTCGTAGCCGTACATGCCCCAAAGCGTAACGAGTCACAGTTGGCCGCCCGGGGCTTGCGCCTTATTACCGACGGGTAGCATCATGTGCATTACCGATTGGTTGTCTAAAGAGGACCCTTCCCTCTCCGATCCTTACGGAGCCGTCGCCATGGGGCACTACAAGTCGAATCTCCGCGACATCGAGTTCAACCTCTTCGAGGTGCTCGGGCGCGACACCGTCTACGGCACGGGCCCGTTCGGAGAGATGGACGTCGAGACCGCCAAGAGCGTGCTCTCCGAGATCGCCCGGCTGTCCGAGAACGAACTGTCCGACTCCTACGTGGACGCCGACCGCAACCCGCCGGTCTTCGACCCGGAGACGAACACCGCGCCCGTTCCGGACAGCTTCAAGAAGAGCTACCAGGCGTACATGGACGCCGAGTGGTGGCGTCTGGGCATCCCGGAGGAGATCGGCGGCACCACCGCCCCGCGCTCTCTCCTGTGGGGCTTCGCGGAGACGATCCTCGGCTCGAACCCGGCTGTGTGGATGTACTCCTCCGGCCCGGCCTTCGCGGGCGTCCTCTTCGAGGAGGGCACCGAGGAGCAGAAGAAGGTCGCGCAGATCGCGGTGGAGAAGCAGTGGGGCTCCACCATGGTGCTGACCGAGCCGGACGCCGGTTCGGACGTGGGCGCCGGCCGCACCAAGGCGGTCCAGCAGGAGGACGGCTCCTGGCACATCGAGGGTGTGAAGCGCTTCATCACCTCGGGTGAGCACGACATGTCCGAGAACATCCTGCACTACGTGCTCGCCCGCCCCGAGGGCAACGGCCCGGGCACCAAGGGCCTGTCCCTCTTCCTCGTGCCGAAGTACGAGTTCGACTTCGAGACCGGCGAGCTGGGCGAGCGCAACGGCGTCTACGCCACCAACGTCGAGCACAAGATGGGCCTCAAGGCCTCCAACACCTGCGAGATGACCTTCGGCGACCGCCACCCGGCCAAGGGCTGGCTGATCGGCGAGAAGCACGACGGCATCCGCCAGATGTTCCGGATCATCGAGTTCGCCCGGATGATGGTCGGCACGAAGGCCATCGCCACCCTCTCCACCGGCTACCTCAACGCCCTGGAGTACGCCAAGGAGCGCGTGCAGGGCCCGGACCTGGCCGCCTTCACGGACAAGACCGCGCCGCGCGTCACCATCACGCACCACCCGGACGTGCGCCGCTCGCTGATGACGCAGAAGGCGTACGCCGAGGGCATGCGGGCCCTCGTCCTCTACACCGCCTCCCTCCAGGACGAGATCCTGATCAAGGAGGCCGCGGGCGAGGACGCCTCCGCCGAGAACCGCCTGAACGACCTGCTGCTGCCGATCGTGAAGGGCTACGGCTCGGAGAAGTCGTACGAGCAGCTGGCCCAGTCGCTGCAGACCTTCGGCGGCTCGGGCTACCTGCAGGAGTACCCGATCGAGCAGTACATCCGGGACGCCAAGATCGACACCCTCTACGAGGGCACCACCGCCATCCAGGGCCAGGACTTCTTCTTCCGGAAGATCGTCCGCGACCAGGGCCAGGCGCTGACCACCCTCTCGGAGGAGATCAAGAAGTTCCTGGCCGACGCCACGGGCGGCGAGGAGCTCGCCCAGGCCCGCGAGGAGTTGGCCGAGGCGGCGGTGGACCTGGAGGCGATCGTCGGCGCGATGCTGACGGACCTCGCGGCCACCGAGAAGGACGTCAAGTCGATCTACAAGGTCGGCCTGAACACCACCCGTCTACTGATGGCCTCCGGCGACGTCGTGGTCGGCTACCTGCTGCTCAAGGGCGCGGCCGTCGCCGCCGAGAAGCTCGGCTCGGCCTCCGCGAAGGACGTCCCCTTCTACCAGGGCAAGATCGCCGCGGCGAAGTTCTTCGCGCACGACATCCTCCCGGGTGTCTCCGTGCAGCGCCGCCTCGCCGAGTCCATCGACCAGTCCCTCATGGAGCTGGACGAGTCCGCGTTCTGAATCGAGCCGAATCGAGCCGAACGCGATGGGCCCACCCTCTGGCCGGGGGTGGGCCCATCGTGGTTCGCGCCGGCTCAGGCGGCGGGCCGGAGCCCGGCGGTCCGCACAACCGTCGTGTGCGGTGACGAGTCTTCTCTGGGGTGACCATTCGACAGGGGCATTGCGTCGATCACGCTCGACGCCGCCCAGGGGGAGGACCGCAATGAGAACCAACACCCGTATCAGGACGACTGTGTTAACGCTGGTCGCGGTCGCGACCATGCTCGTCGCCCCATCCGCAGGTGCCTCACCGGCCACCGCGCGGGCGACCGGAGAGTCCCTCCACTGGGAGATCTCCTCGGCGGGCACCCTGTCATCAGGGGCCCACCTCAGCTCGGTGGCCTCGGCGGGCAGGCACGCGGCCTGGGCCGTGGGACACCAGAGGTTCGACGGGGTGGCCGACGGTGTCGTCCTGAAGTGGAACGGCAAGGAATGGAGCCAGGACCGCACGGCCGGCCTGCCGCAGGTCGATTACTGGCACTCGGTGAGCGCCGTGTCGCCCTACGACGTCTGGGTCTACGGCTGGAGCCAGACCGAGGAGACGGCGGCGCATTACAACGGATGGCGCTGGCAGCGCATCGACCTGCCGGAGCTGCCCGACGGAGCGATCCACGGCTTCTCCGAACTCGCCGCGGTGCACGGCCGCACCTGGCTCGCCGGCGACCACCGGATCAGCACGTATGCC
Organism: Streptomyces sp. KR80; assembly: GCF_052245555.1. Lineage (NCBI taxonomy): Bacteria > Bacillati > Actinomycetota > Actinomycetes > Kitasatosporales > Streptomycetaceae > Streptomyces > Streptomyces sp. KR80. Next base: position 396,242 of record NZ_JBQQCD010000003.1, on the reverse strand, counting down.
AACGGGACCTGGCGCACGACCGACCTGGGCTCGGGCTTCGGCGTCACGGACATCCACGCCCGGTCGGCGTTCGACGCCTGGGCGGTGGGCGGATACTCCCGGGTCGGGGAGAAGTCGCGGCCGGTGGCGCTGCACTGGAACGGCAGGACCTGGAGCGAGGTGTCGCTGCCCGACGTCCGGCTGCGCCTGGCGAACGTCTACGCCGAGTCCCGCCACAGCGTCTGGGTGAGCGGCCACACCACCCCGATCGGCGATGACGGCTACCAGCCCAAGGTGCTGCACTGGAACGGAAAGACCTGGCAGGACGTCACGGGGCCGGTGGAAGGCCTGGCCCCCCAGGCGCTCAGCGGAGACCGCCACGGCAGGATCTGGCTCAGCGGCGACCCCGCCGGCTGGGAGGGCCCGCCGGTCTTCTGGCGCTACGACGGCAGGCGGTGGACCCGGATGCCCGGGGCGACGGTCCCCGGCGGCGAGACCCAGAGCTACACCGTCACCGACCTCGCCCCGATCGGCCACACCGGCCGGCACTGGGCCGTCGGCAGTTACGAGCTCCTCGACGGCCAAGGCGGCGCCGACAACTACGAGTTCATCCAGCGCGCCACGCGCTGACATCCGTCCCGCGCGGACCCGCGGTCCCGGCGCTGCGAGCACCATCCGGGGTGCGGGTCCGCTGCGTCGCAGACGACCTCCCGGCCGCCCGCCCTCTCCCAGCTACCGCTGGGTGTCGAGGAGTTCCTGACGGCCCGCCGGGGAGGACGGCGCTGATCCGGATCAGCTGCTCACCAGCCGGCGGCCAGGTTCACGCCGCCGATGCCGCGCGACCCCGGCGTGGCGGACAGCGGTTGCTCGGCCCAGATGGTCTTGCCGTCGTGCACGTAGCGGGTGCCCCACCGCTCTGCGATCTGAGCCACCAGGAACAGTCCGCGCCCGCCCTCGTCGGTGCTGCGGGCCTGACGCAGATGGGGGGAGGTACTGCTGGTGTCCGAGACCTCGCAGATGAGGTTGCGGTCGCGGATCAGCCTGAGCCTCAGCGGCCCGCCGCCGTACCGGTACGCGTTGGTGATCAGCTCACTGACGATCAGCTCGGTGGTGAAGACCATCTCCTCCAGCCCCCACTCGGTGAGCTGGGACGTCGCCACCGACCGGGCATGGGCGGCCGCGGTCGGCTCGGCGGGCATCTCCCAGGTGGCCACCGCGTGTTCGGCCAGGACTTGGGTCCGGACCATGAGGAGCGCGACGTCATCGTTCGGCTGGTGGGGCAGCAACGTACCCTCCACCGCCTTGCACGTCGCTTCCAAAGAGCGTGCAGGACCGCTCAGCACGCCGCGTAGCCGCGCCAGCCCCTCGTCCAGATCGCGGCGCCGGCCCCTGACGAGCCCATCGGTGTACAAGGTCAGCAGGCTGCCCTCGGCCAGTTCCAGTTCGGCGGTCTCGAACGGCAGCCCGCCGAGGCCGAGCGGCGGGCCTGCGGGCAGATCGGGGAAGTCCACCTGTCCGTCCGGCGTCACCATCGCGGGTAGCGGGTGGCCTGCGCGGGCGAGGGCACAGCGCCGGGAGATCGGGTCGTAGACCGCGTACAGGCAGGTCGCACCGACGATCTGCGGGGAACTTTCGTGCCCCTGTTCCTGCTCGGTGGCCAGCCGGTCCACGAGATCGTCCAGGTGGGACAGGACCTCGTCCGGAGGCAGGTCGAGGTTGGCCAGAGTGTGCACGGCCGTACGCAGCCGGCCCATCGTGGCCGCGGCGTGAATGCCGTGCCCGACCACATCGCCCACGACGAGCGCGACGCGGAGCCCGGAGAGCGGAATGACGTCGAACCAGTCGCCGCCGACGCCTGCGGTGACATCGGCCGGCAGGTACCGGTGGGCGATCTCGACGGCCGGATGATCCGGCATCTCGCGCGGCAGCAGGCTGCGCTGCAGGGCGAGCGCCGCCTGGTGCTGCTGGGTGTAACGGCGGGCGTTGTCGATGCAGACGGCGGCGCGGGAAGCGAACTCCTCCGCCAGCGTGAGGTCGTCCTCCTCGAACGGCTCGGGCTGCCGCCACCGCCACAGACTCACCACACCCAGGACGAGCCCTCGCGCGACCAGCGGGACCGCAATCAGCGAGTGGACCCCCAGGTCGAGGAAGCTTTCGGCCCGTTGCGGGTCGACGGATTGCCACCCGACAGGAATCCTCAGCTCCGGTTCGAGGATCGGGCGCCGCTGGGCCAGACTCCGCGCCCGCGCGGAGTCCGCGGGGAAGTGCACGACCTGGTCCACCGGATACATCACCCGCAACGCCTCGGGCGAGACGGCTCGGACAGCCATCCGGCACACCGGTCCGGACGCCTCCCGGGCGGGCTCCTCGCCACGGGTCACCGGCTCGAGCAGGTCCACGGAGACGCAGTCCGCGATGCCGGGCACCGCCACCTCGGCCAGCTCGCGCGTGGTCCGGGCTACGTCGAGGCTGGTCCCGATGCTGGCGCTGGCCTCGTTCAGCAGCGCCAGCCGCCGGCGGGCCTGGTAGCGGTCGGTGACGTCCTCGACCATCTGGGCAACCCCGAGGGTCCGGCCGGAGGAGTCCTCCATCCGGAACGCCGAGACGGACACGATCAGCTCCCTCTCGGGGTCGTGCCGCAGCCGGCAGGTCTGTTCGGTGAAGATCAAGGGATCGCCCGTCTCGAGCACCCGCCGCAGCCCCGACTCCACCGTCTCCGCGTCCTTACGGACGATGAAATCGCCGGTGCGCAGTCCGCGGTACTGGTCGGCCGGGACCCCTCCGAACCGGGCGATCGCCTTGTTCACCCGCAGGATGCTCAGGTCGGGAGCGAAGAGAGTGAAACCGATCGGGGCCCGGCGGAACATCCCTTCGATGGCCGACCGGTCCGTCTCCCACTGGAGCACCTCCTCCGCCGGGGCGCCGACGAGGAACCACTCGAGGCCGGCCTCCGTCCGCACGACCGCCCGGGCGCGGAAACCCAGCTCCACCCGGCTGCCGTCGCGGTGCCGGACCGGCACGATCCCGAACCAGCCCCGGTCGCGTACGCAAGCCGCCGCCGCTTCCCTGACGACGCCCTCGTCGCGGGGGTCCACCAGGACATCGCCCGCCGGCCGACCCAGCACCTCCTCGGGCGGGTAGCCGAGCAGTGACTCGGCCAGCTCGCTCCAGCCGACGACCCTCCCCTGGTCGTCCAGCACCGCCGAGGCCGCACGACGCAGTGCGAAGGGGTCGTCCGGCCCTTCGCTGAACGTCGTCACCGGTGTGTCCATCACCTACCACCCTCGTACCACCCGAGTGGAATCGCGCCTCGGCGCCGTGCGGTGCTCGTCGTGATCCACCCCGGTCCCCACCAGTATCGTCCAGGTGAAAGCACCCCGCGTCCGCTCGGGCGCACCCACCGGCAACAGCCGCGGCGCCCGCAGGAGCCCACACCAGGGCTCGCGACCCTACCTCCAGCCGGCGACCGCTGCCGGCGTATGCGTGGGCCCGTCCCATCGCAGCCGGGCCTGCGGCCTCCGTTCGCCGACAGCTCGGCGGCGACAGTCGGCACGTCGCCGCGGCGGCAGCGGCCGCCCGCCAAGGACGGGACGAGGGGTTGAGCCCACGGTGCCGCTCCTATCCTGGTGGAGAGGGAGCTGCACGTGACTGAGCAGATGTCCGGAACCGGGCGGATCCCGGGAATCCGGCAGGCGAGGGACGCAGTCGCCCGCGAGGCGTGGAGCGAAGCGTACGAGCTGCTCTGCGGCCTCGACCCGGCACTCCTCGGCCCCGACGATCTCGACGCGCTCGCCGACGCCGCGTGGTGGACCAGCCGAGTCGACGAGTCCGTCGTGGCGCGGACGAAGGCCTACGCCGGGTATGTGACGGCGAACGCCGGGCGCCAGGCGGGATACACCGCGTGGATGCTCTTCTACGAGCACCGGCTCGCGGGACGTACGGCCGCTGCCGCTGGCTGGCTCCGCCGGGCCCGGCAGCACCTCAACGGCGAGCCCGAGTGCGTCGAGCAGTGCTATCTCGCCTGGACCGAGGCCGAGGAGGCGCAAGAAGGGGGTGCTTTCGACGAGGCGATGGCCTGCGCCCGCCGGATGGCGGGCATTGCGCGGCGCTGCGGCAGCGCGGACCTGCTCGCCATGAGCATGCAGGTCCAGGCGGGCGTGCTGATGTCCGAGCACCGGGTCGCCGATGGTCTCGCGCTGCTCGACGACACCTTGTGCTCCGTCACGGCGGACGAGCTCAGCTCGTTCTTCACCGGCTGGACCTACTGCCTGGGGCTCCAGCAGTGCATGGCGGCCGCCGATCTCGAACGGGCCGCCCAGTGGACCGAAGCCGCCATGGCCTGGTGCGCGTCGATGCCCGAGGCGAACAACTTCCGGGGGCTGTGCCGGGTGCACCGGGTGGAGGTGCTCGAACTGCGCGGAGCCTGGTCGCAGGCCGAGACCGAGGCCGCCCTGACGTGCCGGGAACTGCTGCCCTACGAGGCCCGCATAGCCGCGGATGCGATCTATCTGACGGGAGAGATCCAGCGCCGCCGCGGGGACCTGGCCGCGGCCGAGGCGTCGTACGACCGCGCGCACGAGCTCGGCCGGGACCCGCAGCCCGGCCTGGCGCTGCTGCGCCTGGCGCAGGGCAAGGCGGACTCCGCCGCCGCAGCGCTGCGGCTCGCGCTGGCCGGTGAGAGCACCGGCGCAGGCCAGGACGCGGGCCCCGGGATCCTCGATCGCTGCCGACTGCTCGCCGCCCAGGTCGAGATCTCGCTCGCGCTGCGACAGCTCGGGACCGCCCGCGCGGCGGCCGACGAGCTGGCGGCGCTCGCCCGGGAGTGGCGGGAGCGGCGGAACGCCGGGACCACCGTGCCGCACGCGACAGCGGCGGCCGCCGACGGCGCGGTCGCGTTCGCCGAGCACGACCTGGATCGGGCGCTGCCCCGGCTCCACCGGGCACTGGGCCTGTGGCTGGAGCTGAGAGTCCCGTACGAGGCGGCGCAGGTCCGTATGACGCTCGCCGCCGCCTGCCGGACCGCCGGGGACCATGAAGGAGCGCGACTGGAACTCCAGGCCGCACGGGCGGCCTTCGAACGACTCGGCGCGGGTCCCGACGCGCGACGGGCGGCGGCCCTGCTGGGTGACGTGCGCCGCCGGCAGCCGGGCGGGCTCACGCCGCGGGAGGTCGAGGTGTTGCGGCTGGTCGCCGCGGGCCGGACCAACCGGAGCATCGCCACCGAGCTGGTGATCAGCGAGCACACCGTCGCCCGGCACCTCAACAACATCTTCGCCAAGCTGGACGTCTCGTCCCGCGCCGCCGCCACGGCGTACGCCTACACGCACGGCCTGGCCTGATCCCGGCCACATATGGGTCGTTCCGCCCATGCCCCGGACCGGCGAAATGGGTCGTCCACGCGATGAGGCCAGTGGTGCCCGGGCCTACAACGGACCTGTACCCGTTCTCCGACGACGCGGAAAGCCGGTGTCCGCCATGACGACCTACCTGCCGACCTTCGACGACAACCTGCTGGAGCGACTGCGAGGGGCCGTACGCGGCGACATCATCGAGCCCGACGACCCCGGCTACGACGAGGCCCGCAAGGTCTACAACGCTATGCACGACAAGCGGCCGGCGATCATCGTCCGGGCTGTCGACGCGGGCGACGTCATCGCCACCGTGGACTTCGCCCGGGAGCAGAATCTGCTGCTGGCGGTGCGCGGCGGCAGCCACAGCGTCCCCGGCCACGGCACCTGCGACGGCGGCGTCGTCCTCGACCTCGGCCGGATGCGCGGCATCCGGGTCGACCCCGAGGCACGTACCGTACGGGCCGAGGGCGGTTGCACCTGGGCAGACGTCAACCACGCCACGCACGCCTTCGGCCTGGCCACCACGGGCGGGGTGGTCTCAAGCACCGGCATCGGCGGGCTGACCCTCGGCGGCGGCATGGGCTATCTGGCCCGGCGCTGCGGTCTGTCCTGCGACAACCTGGTCTCGGTCGACCTGGTCACGGCCGACGGGCGGTTCCTCACGTGTACCGAGGACCACCATCCCGACCTGTTCTGGGCCGTTCGCGGCGGCGGCGGCAACTTCGGAGTCGTCACCTCCTTCGCATACCGGCTGCACCCTGTGGCCGACATCCTCGGGGGGCCGACGTTCTACCCGCTCGACGGCGATGTGATGCGGGGCTACCGGAGGCTCATCGCCGAGTCCGAGGAGAACCTCGGCGCCCTGCTCGTCGTCACGCTCGGCCCGCCGCTCCCGTTCCTGCCCGAGCGCTGGCACGGGCGCCCGGTCTGCGCAGTGATCACCTGCTGGACCGGCTCCGAGGCCGAGGACGACCGGGTCCGCGCCCGCCTCGCCGAGATCGGCCCGATCGTCGGGCAGCACGTCGGCCGCATTCCGTACCCGGTGATCAACACTCTCTTCGACGCGCTGCTGCCCGCCGGCCTGTACCACTACTGGAAGGGCCACTTCAGCCGGGGCCTGCCCGACCCGGCGATCGATGCGCACCTGACCTACGGCGCGACGATCCCGAGCCTGGAGAGCGCAACCGTGATCTTCCCGATCGACGGTGCCTGTCACCGGGTCGGGCCGGAGGAGACCGCGTTCGTCTACCGCGACTCCGACTTCGCGACCGCGCTCAGCCCGGCCCTCACCACCCGCGCCGACTGCGAGGCCACCATCGACTGGACGCGCGACTACTCCTCGGCACTCCAGCCGCATTCCGCGGAGGGCGGCTATGTGAACTTCATGGACCAGGACGACCAGGACCGGGTCCGGGTCAACTACCGGCAGAACTACGACCGCCTGACCGAGCTCAAGCAGCGCTACGACCCCGGCAACCTCTTCCGCCTGAACCACAACATCCGGCCGTGAGGGGCGGCCACGACCCGGCCCCGGGAGGCTCCCGCGGCGTCCGAGCGCCCCAGGGCGGGCAGCCCGTCTCTATGCTGGTCGCATGAGCGTGCACGCCCGCTTCGACCGCGGCCACACCGACGACCTGACCGCCTTCCTCGCCGAGAGCCCCTCGCCGTACCACGCCGTGGCGAGCGTCGCCGAGCGCCTGGAGAAGGCCGGGTTCCGGCAGGTCGAGGAGACCGCGTCCTGGGACGGATCGGCCGGCGGAAAGTACGTCCTGCGCGGCGGCGCGATCATCGCCTGGTACGTGCCGGAAGGCGCCCGGCCACAGACCCCGTACCGGATCGTCGGTGCGCACACCGACTCACCGAACCTCCGGGTCAAGCCCATACCGGACACCGGAGCGCACGGCTGGCGGCAGATCGCCGTCGAGATCTACGGTGGCACGCTCCTCAACACCTGGCTCGACCGCGATCTGGGCCTGTCCGGCCGGCTCACCCTCCGCGGGGGCACTCCCCCAGCTAACGCTGGGGGTGCCCCCACCCAGGCCGGAGGCTCTGGGGGAGGGGGCCACCGCCTCGTCTGCATCGACCGTCCGCTGCTGCGCGTGCCGCAGCTCGCCGTGCACCTCGACCGCTCCGTCAACACCGACGGCCTTAAGCTCGACAAGCAGCGCCATATGACGCCGGTCTGGGGCCTCGGCGACGTCGCCGAAGGCGACCTGATCCGGTTCGTGGCGGAGGAAGCGGACGTCCCCGCCGAGGAGATCGCCGGCTGGGACCTGATGGTGCACGGCGTCGAGGCCCCCGCCTACCTCGGACGGGACCGGGAGCTGCTCGCGGGCCCTCGTATGGACAACCTGCTTTCCGTACACGCCGGAACCGCCGCGCTGACCGCCGTGGCCGGCTCCGACAGTGACCTGACCTGCATCCCCGTGCTCGCCGCCTTCGACCACGAGGAGAACGGCAGCCAGTCGGACACCGGCGCCCACGGCCCCCTCCTCGGTAACGTCCTGGAGCGGTCCGTCTTCGCGCGGGGCGGCGGCTACGAGGACCGGGCCCGCGCCTTCGCGGGTACGGTCTGCCTCTCCTCGGACACCGGCCACGCCGTGCATCCCAACTACCCGGAGCGGCACGAGCCCGGACACCACCCCGTGCCCAACGGCGGCCCGATCCTCAAGGTCAACGTCAACCAGCGCTACGCCACGGACGGCAGCGGCCGGGCGGTCTTCGTCGACGCGTGCGAGCGCGCGGGGGTGCCGTGGCAGTCCTTCGTCTCCAACAACGCCATGCCCTGCGGCACCACGATCGGCCCGATCACCGCTGCCCGGCACGGCATCGCGACCGTTGACATCGGTGTCGCCATCCTCTCCATGCACTCGGCGCGGGAACTGTGCGGCGCCGAGGACCCGTACCTCCTGGCGAACGCGCTGACGGCCTTCCTGGGGGCATGAGTTGGAATTCTCGCTGCTTGGCCCGGTCGCCGTCAGCACCGGGTCCGGGGAGCTTCCGCTGGGGCCCGCCAAGCGCCGCAGCGTGCTGGCCCTGCTGTTGCTCCAGCCGGGCATCACGGTCTCCCTCGAGCAGCTGATCGCCTCCCTGTGGGAGGACGAACCACCCGCCCACGCCCGCACGGTCGTCCAGGGCCATGTGTCGCGGCTCCGCGCCACGCTGGCGGAAGCCGGTGCGGACGCGTACGGCATCGAGCTCGCCACGCAGGGCTCGGCGTATCTGCTGCGACTGCCCGAGGAGTCGATCGACGCCCATCGGTTCAGCGGACTGCTCGCCCTCGTGCGGCCCGAGACGGAACCCCGGGACGCCGTGTTCCTCCTCCGGGATGCGCTGAGCCTGTGGCGCGGACCGGCGCTGACCGGCACCGTGGCGAGCCCGCAGTTCGCCGCCGCCGCGCATGCGCTGGAGGAGCGGAGACTGACGGCCGTCGAAGCGCTGGCACGGGCCCATGGCGCGCTTGGCGAACACGACCAGGCCGCGGCCGTGCTCTACGCCGAGGCGGTCGCCAACCCGCTGCGCGAAGGGCTGGTCGCCGCCCTGATGCAGGCGCTGTACCGGGCGGGCCGGCAGTCGGACGCGTTCGGATGGTTCCACCGGACCCGGCAGCTGCTCGACGAAGAGCTGGGCGTCCGCCCCGGGGAGCGGCTCACCCGGGCGTACGAGGAGATCCTGCGCGCCGAAGCCGCCGCCCCGGCGTCGTACGTTCCCGACTACGGGCCGTCCCCGGGGCAGAGCGCACCCGCATCGGCCGCGTCCGGTCCCACGCCGGACACCGGCGTCCGCCCCGGCCACCGCACCCCCTGCCTCCTGCCCCGGCCCCCGGCGCGCTTCCTGGGCCGGGAGGCCCAGCTGACCGAGCTGACCCGGTGGGTCGGCGGCGCAGCGGCAGGCGAGAGCCCGATCGCCTTGGTGACGGGCCCGGCCGGAGTCGGCAAGACCGCCTGCGCCGTGCAGTGGGCGCATCTGCACGGCCACTCCTTCTCCGACGGGCAGCTCTTCGCCGACCTGCGCGGCTTCGGGGAGGGGGACGAGGCGACGCCCGCCGAGGTGCTGCGCGAATTCCTGCTCGGCCTCGGCACGCCGCCCGAACGCATCCCTCCCTCGGCTCAGGCCGCGTCCGCACTGTTCCGGTCGGTGGTCGCCGATCGCAAGCTGCTGGTGGTGCTGGACAACGCACGCAGTTCGGCACAGGTACGGCCGCTGCTGCCCGGGGGACCGGCCTGCGCCACGATCGTGACCAGCCGCAGTCGGCTCGACGGTCTGGTCGCCACGGACTGCGCCCGGCCGGTACCCGTTCCGGTGCTCGGGACGAGCGAGGGGGTGGCGCTGCTCGGCGCCATGCTCGGCCCCGAGCGGGTCGCCGACGATCCGGACGCCGCCCGCGAGTTGGTCGAGCTGTGTGAGGGGCTTCCGCTGGCACTGCGCGCGGCGACCGCCCAATTGACGGCTCGTCCACGGTGGCGGCTCGCCCGGCTGGCCGCGGCGCTCCGTGACGAGCGACGGCGGCTGGCGCTGCTGTCGGCCGAGGACACCGGTATCGCCGCAGCGCTGCGGATGTCCGTGGCGCGGCTCTCGGCGGACGACGCACGGCTGTTGAGCACGCTCGCCACGGGTTTCGACCGCAGGGTCAACGCCTCCGCGGCGGCCGCACTCGCCGGATCCGACCCCGATCGTACCCGGGACGGTCTCGACCGGCTCGCCGAAATGCACCTCGTCGACGAAGAGGCCACCGACCGCTACGTGATCAGCGCCCTGGTACAGCTCTTCGCGCGGGACGAGGAGCCGGGCGAGGCCGCCGGTCCCTCCGCAGCGGTTGAGCGTTAGGGAAAGGTTAGCGGTACGACAACGGGTGTCGTCAGGGTTGATCGTGCCCATCAATCACCCTCAGTACGGAGACAGCTGACATGCCGTCAAGCACCCCCACCCCTGCCGCCACCACCCACCGGTCCCGGTCGCTTCGCCTCGCCGCCGCATGCCTGACCGCTGCGGCAGCCCTCACCCTGACCGCCTGCAAGGGGGACTCGTCCGACCAAGGGGCCTCCAAGGTGTCCACGATCAACGAGTCGGCAGAGTCGTCCACGACCACGAAGAAGAGCGACAGCGACAGCTCGGGCTCAAAAGCCCAGGCGCCGGGCGGCCACGCGCAGTCCGGGTCCGCGACCACCCGGTGCACCATCGACAGCATGAAGAGCTTCATCGCCCCTTCCAACAGCCATGCCTCGGCCCAGAAGAAGGCGGTGGCCACCCTCTCCGTGACCAACTTCTCCGGCGAGACCTGCACCCTTCAGGGCTACCCGGGCGTCGCGATCCGCGACGACTCGGGCAAGACGTCGACCACGATCAACGCCAGCCGCAGTGGTGCGAAGCCGACCCTGATCACACTCCAGGACGGCCAGTCGGCCGCCGCGCAGTTGCTCTACGACGACGTGAACCGCGAGGGCAGCGCGAGCGGCCGCCTCGTCTGCCCCGTCGAAGCCGCCACGGCGCAGGTGACCCTCCCGGACACCAAGCAGACCGGGACCGTCCAGGTGGACAACCGCGACGGCGTGGGCGCCGACATCCTGAGCATCTGTGGCAAGGGCGTCACCGTCACGCCGCTCGCTCCGGCCAAGTGATCGTCACGTGATCGCCGATTTCCCCCGTGCCGAACGCTCCCCCCTGGCATGGCTGTTCCGGGCCCGGGTACCCGACAAAGGTCCCCAATCCGGAACAGCCGAGTGACAACGGAGGCGGACACCATGGGTATCGGCGGGTGCATTGTCCTGATCGCGGTGGGTGCCATCATCACCTTCGCGGCGGACTGGCACATGGCCGGAGTCAACCTCGACCTGGCGGGTCTGATCATGATGGCCACCGGCTTCATCGGGCTCGCCGCCTACGTGAGCATCCTCAAGCGGCGGCGCGTGCAGCCCCCGGCCCCGGGCGCGCCCGTGATCGAGGTCGAGGACCACAACCGCTACTACCGGTGAGCGGACGACCTGCTCCTACGCGTCCAACCCGGCGAGCACCAGCGGGAGTCGGGACGCACCGTCACCGGTCACCCGGACCGGGACACCCCAGTCCTGCTGGTGCACATGGCAGGCCGGGAACTCGTTCCCACCCGCGGCGGAGCCGCTGTCGGACGCTGTGTCGTCGCAGGAGGCGGCCATCGCGGAGACGTGCAGCACGCCCTCGGTGAGGCCGTCGGCGAGGACAAGATCCCGGCCCAGGTCCGTGCCCGTACCGGCGCCGTCCGCCAGCAGTTCCGGCGGGGAGGCGCTGACGATCAGCCGGGTCGACGGACCGTAGCGGTCGTCGAGCTTCTGCCCGGCGGGCGCGTGGAACACCACGTCCAACCGCAGCGTGCCCGGAGCGACATCGGTCGCCGCGCGCTGCGTGCGGTGGGCGACGGACTCGACCTGTACGGCCTCCTCCGGGAGGCGCAGCCGGGTCAGACGGTGCCTGGCGGACTCCACGACCACGATGTCGCCGTCGACGAGCACGGCGCCGGACGGCTCGCGCAGATCGGTCGCGAGCGTGCTGACCTTACCGGTCGACGGAACGAAGCGGCGCAGCGCGTGGTTGTACGTGTCGCAGACGGCGATCGAGCCGTCGGGAAGCGCGGTCACGCCCAATGGGTGCTGGAACAGGGCCTGTTCGGCGGCGCCGTCCCGGTGCCCGAAGTCGAACAGGCCGGTGCCGACGGCCGTACGGACCGCGAAGCGGTCCCCGTCGCGCTCCACCCAGCGGAGGGCCGAGGTCTCGGAGTCGGCGATCCAGAGGCGGTCCTCGGTCGCGGCGAGACCCGACGGCTGGGCGAACCAGGCCTCGCGGGCAGGGCCGTCGACCAAACCCTCGTTGGTGGTCCCGGCCGCGGCCTCGACGGTCCCGGTCACCGGATCGTACGTCCACAGCTGGTGGACGCCCGCCATCGCGATCCACAGCCGGTCCGCGAACCAGGCCACGTCCCACGGCGAGGAGAGGTCCACCTCGCGGGCGGGTCCGGAGGTGGGGGAGCCCTGCCACCACTGGGAGCCGGTTCCGGCGATCGTCGTGACCTCGCCGGTCGCCGGGTCGTACGCCCGTAGCGCGTGGTTGACGGTGTCGGCGACCGCCACCGTGCCGTTCGGGAGCAGCGCGAGTCCCTGCGGCTCACTGAACCGGGCCTGCTCCGGACCGCCGTCCGCCAGCCCGCGCTCCCCGGTGCCGATCCGGCGCAGCACCGTCTCGCCGTCCGCGTCGAGCTCCACCAGCCGGTGCCGCGTCGTGTCCGAGACGAGGAAGGTCCCCCCGGGGAGGAAGAGCGCCTTGCCGGGGAAGCGCAGCTCGGTCGCCACGGGCTCCGGGGCCAGGTACGGGCCGTCGCCGCGGCGCAGAGTGCCCTTGGCGGCGTGCTCGGCCTCAAGTTCCTCGACGAGCTTCTCGATGGCGTGGGCGTGGCCCTCACCGGCGTGCTGGGCGACGACATAGCCCTCGGGATCGATCACGACAAGGGTGGGCCAGGCACGGACGGCGTACTGCTTCCAGGTGGCCAACTCGGGGTCGTCGAGGACGGGGTGATGCACCTCGTAGCGCTCCACGGCGTCCACGACGGCCTGGTGCTCGGCCTCGTGCACGAACTTCGGGGAGTGCACCCCGACGATCACGACCGTGTCGCGGTGCTTCTCCTCCAGCTCCCGCAGTTCGTCCAGAACATGCAGGCAGTTCACACAGCAGAAGGTCCAGAAATCGAGAATCAATGTGCGACCTCGAAAGTCGGCGAGCTTGAGATCCTTGCCGCCGGTGTTGATCCATCCGCCCTTGCCGATCAGCTCGGGGGCGCGGACGCGGGGACGGCGCGGAGCGGGCGAGGCAGTCGTCATGCCTCCCAGGGTGCCATCCGCGACCAGGGCCCCCGCGACCAGTCGGCCGCCGCGCCCGGCGGACTACCGGCGGGGAGGCTCCGGCAGACCGAGGACGCGGTCGCGCAGGGCCGGGAACTCCTCGCGGGTCTTGGCGACCTTGCCCGGGTCGAGGTCCACCGTCAGGACCTCCTCGGCCTCGCCCGCCTCGGCGAGGACCTCGCCCCACGGGTCGACGACCTGGCTGTGCCCGGCCTGCTCGACCCCGGCGTGGGTGCCGGCGGAGCAACAGGCGAGGACGTACGCCTGGTTCTCGACGGCGCGGGCGCGGGCGAGCAGGGTCCAGTGCTCGCGGCGGCGCGCGGGCCAGCCCGCCGGCACGATGAGGAGCCCGGCCCCCGCGTCGGTCAACTGCCGGAACTGCTCGGGGAAGCGCAGGTCGTAACAGGTGGCAAGACCGGCGACGAGGCCGGGCAGTGCGATGGTCGCGATCTCGTCGCCCGCGCCCATCAGCACCGCCTCGCCCGAGTCGAAGCCGAACCGGTGGATCTTGCGGTAGGTACGGCGCAGTGCGCCGTCCGGGCCGAAGACGAGCGAGGTGTTGTACAGGGTGCCGTCGGGGGCGCGCTCGACGATCGACCCGGCGTGCAGCCAGACCTTCGCGTCCGCCGCCGCGGCGGACATCGCCACAGCCGTGGGGCCGTCCCCGGGCGTCTCCGCATACGCGTCGAAGGCCTCGTACGCGAAGGCGCCGACGGTCCACAGTTCGGGAAGCACGACAAGATCCGCGCCGGCCTGCTCGCGGACGAGCCCCGCCACGCGCTCTCGACGGAATCGCACAGCTTCGTCCGGATTCACATCGATCTGGAGCAATGAGGCGCGCACACTACCACCACATCCACGGTTCGAGCGTTCGATTCGGCCTGCATTGGGGCCTACGATCAGTCGCGAAAGCACTGCCGGGGTGCCCGTGCGCAGCGTAACTTAACTGCCAGAGCCGAGGCTCGAGCACCCAGCCCGCGTACGAACCGCCCGAGGGGTCACGTGACCGTCCACCCAAGCCTCAACTCCTACATCGACGCCTGGACTCACTCGATCGAAGCGATATCCGACCTGGTGACACCCCTCGCCGACAGCGAGTGGAACCGCGCGACCGCATGTCCGGGGTGGTCCGTGCGCGATGTCGTCTCCCATGTCATCGGCGTCGAGTGCGAGATGCTCGGCGACCCCCGCCCCATCCACAGCCTGCCGCGCGACCTCTACCACGTGACGGACGAGCTGACCCGGTACCTGGAGGTTCAGGTCGACGTCCGCCGCTGCCACACCGCGCCGGAGATGACGTCGGAGCTGGAGTACACGATCATCCGGCGCTCGCGGCAGCTGCGCAATGAGACGCGCGATCCGGAGACGATCGTGCGCGGCGCGCTGGGCGGCGCCGAGCAGCCGCTGGGAGAGGTATTGCGCCACCGGGCGTTCGACGTCTGGGTGCACGAGCAGGATCTGCGACGAGCCCTGCGCAAGCCGGGCAATCTCGACTCTCCGGGCGCGATCGTGACCCGGGACGTCCTGCTGGACGCGCTGCCGAAGGTGGTCGCGAAGGATGCCGGCACCCCCGCGCATTCGGCGGTCGTCTTCGACGTGCACGGGCCGGTGGAATTCATGCGCACCGTCCGGGTCGACGCCGAGGGGCGCGGTTCCATCGACGGCAGTCCATCACTCGGTCCGGCGGTGACGCTGGCCCTGGACTGGGAGACGTACGTACTGCTGGCCTGCGGGCGGACGAATCCGGAGGCGGTGGCGGAACGGGTGAAGATCGAGGGCGATCAGGATCTGGCCCAGGCGATTCTGCGCGCGTTCGTCGTCACACCGTGACCTCGCCGGCGGGCCGGAGCGGCGCCACACCGCGGCCCTAGGGGGCTTTCCGGTCAGCGGAAAGCCCCCACATCATGTCCTGGACCGGGTCAGGAGCGGTCGTGCGTCCCCGGAATCCCCGGAGGCGTGGGGATCGGAAGCCGGCGAGCGTCCTGCGCCTGCCCAGCGGGAGCTCGACAGGTCAGGTCCTTGGCAGGGAGCTTGCCGGTGGTCAGGTAGGCGGTGGCGGTCTTGTCGGCGCACGACTTGGTGCCGTAGATGCCGTGTCCCTCGCCCTCATCGACCGTGACCATCCGCGAGCCGCTCAGGGTCCGGTGCAGGCCGAGGCCACTGGACAGAGGCGTCTGGGAGTCCCACTCGTTCTGCAGGATGAGCGCGCCGACCTTGTTGTTCACCTTCGTGGCGGGCTCACTGCCGTTCCCCCAGAACGCGCACGGCATGATGTTCGACGCGAAGTCGCCGTACAGCGGATACCGGGCTTTGTCCCGGACCGCGTCGCGACGGTACTGCTCCGGGTCGCGTGGCCAGGAGCGCGTGTCGGCGCAGACGACGGACCAGAAGCTCGCGGTTTGGTTGTCCGAAGGGACGGCCCGGCCGAAAGACGGCGGAGCGGGGCGCGGGGTCACCCTGGGTGTGCCGGTGAGAGCCGGCTGCCTGCCCTCGGCGGCCTTCTTCAATGCGACGACCCTCTCGGCGGCGTCGCGGACACTGAAGAACATGGCCCGGCTGCCGGCACGGAGGTCGTCCCCGGTAAGGCGCTGCCCTTCGAATTCGATGGGCTCGCGATCGGCTTGGGCGACCAGGTCCCAGAAGGTCTTGCGAACCTCCTCCGGAGTGTCACCCAGCTTGTACGTCGCGGCACGCTGAGCGGTCCACTCGCTCCACCTCGTGAACGCGGGTTCCGCCCCCTCGGCCCACACCTGGATCATGCCCCGCCAGACCCGCTCGGGATCGACGGCGCTGTCCAGCACGAAACGGTCGGCGTGCTGGGGAAACATCTGCGTGTAGACGGCGCCGAGGTAGGTGCCGTAGGAGTACCCCAGGTAGGAGATCTTCTTCTCGCCCAGCACGGTCCTGATCACGTCCATGTCGCGGGCGGTGTTGCGCGTGGTGAGGTGCCGCAGCTTGCCGCCTCCCTTGGCGCGGCACTTTTCGGCGACAGTGCGGGCCCACCTCACGTCCTTGTCAAACGTGTTGGGCTTGTACGGGCGCTGCCAGTCGGCTTCCTTGTCGGTGAGGCCGCAGCTCACCGGGGAGCTTTGCCCAACACCTCGGGGATCGAATCCGACGAGGTCGTAGTGTCTTTTCACGGACTTGGGCAATTCGGCGGCCATGTTCAGCGGCATGCTGAGGCCTTCCCCGCCGGGGCCGCCCGGGTTGAGCAGCAGAACGCCATGACGCTCACCGGTGGCCCTCGTCTTCATCCGCGATATCGCCAGCTCGATCTTCTTGCCGTCGGGGCGGCTGTAATCCAGCGGCACCTTGATCGTCGCGCACTGGTAGTTGGCGGGAGATTTGTTGTCGCAGCGGTGCCACTTGGGCTTCTGCTGGAGGTACTGCTTCATGGGGCTTGAAGCGGCGGAGGCCGTGGCGGGGGTGAGCGCAGGAATGAGGGCGGCGACGGCGCCCACCGCCAGAAGGGGTGCTATTCGTCGACTTCGCATGTGGTCGGTCCTTCTGAAGGAGTGCGTTGTGACGCAGAGACCTTCTCGCGCAAAGGAGTTCGAGCGAATCCATCAACGGGGCAGGACTATGTCCAACCGTGGATGTACGGGACGCATGGCACATGGCCCCCAGGTCGTAGGGGACGACGTAGTCCTCGTCCAGGAGGTGACCCAGTGGCCGGCCGAACGCACGGCGCGGCGCCGCGCTTTGTGACGACAGGACCGCCACGAATGTCCGGGCCGGAGGTGAAAGAGCAGCCCTACGCCGGGACGTGGACGGTCTCCACGCGGCTGGCCACGACCCGTTCCCGCTCGCGACGCTGTGCCCGGCCCCGAAGGCGGAGGATCTGGACCACGCCCAACGTCTCCAGGGCGAAGACGGAGGCGAAGGCGATCCGGTAGTCGCCGCCGGTCGCGTCGAGCAGCACACCGATGGTGAGCAGGGTCGTCATCGAGGCGACGAAGCCACCCATGTTGACGATGCCCGAGGCGGTGCCGAGCCGCTCCGGCGGGTTGGCGGGACGGGCGAAGTCGAAACCGATCATCGAGGCGGGACCGCAGGCACCGAGCACGCTGCACAGCAGGATCAGCAGCCCCATCGGCGCGTGGCCGCTCGGCCAGGCCAGGACCGAGCCCCAGACCAGGGCCGTGACACCCACCGTGCCGAGCGCGAGCGGCGTGCGGGCCCGGTGGTGGCGGGCGATGATCTGCCCGTAGACGAGGCCGATGGCCATGTTGGACAGCACGACCAGCGTGAGGAGTTCACCGGCCGTGGCACGGGTCAGCCCCTGCGCCTCGACCAGGAACGGCATGCCCCACAGCAGCAGGAAGACCATGGCCGGGAACTGGGTCGTGAAGTGCACCCACATGCCGAGCCGGGTCCCGGGCTCCCGCCAGGCCGCGGTGATCTGCCGCCGTACGAAGCCGGGGGCATGGTGGTGCGCGGCGGGCTCCGGCTCGTACCCCTCGGGGTGGTCCTTGAGGAAGAGCAGCAGCAGGACGAGGACGACCGTGCCGCCGATGGCGCTTCCCGCGAAGGTCGGCGTCCAGCCCAGGGTGTGCAGCAGACGGGCCAGGACGATCGTGGAGATCAGATTGCCGGCCATCCCGATCAGCGCGGCCACCTGCGCGATGAGCGGACCGCGGCGAGCCGGGAACCAGCGCGAGCCGAGCCGCAGCACGCTGATGAAGGCCATCGCGTCACCGCAGCCGAGCAGCGCGCGGGAGACGAGGGCGGTGGGGTACGAGTGGGAGAGCGCGAAGCCGAGCTGCCCGACGGTGAACAGGACCGCGCCCAGCCCCAGGACCTTCTTGGTGCCGAGCCGGTCGACCATCAGTCCGACGGGGATCTGCATCCCGGCGTAGACGAGCAGCTGGAGGATGGAGAAGGTCGACAGGGCGGAGGCGTTGATCTCAAAGCGGTCGGCGGCGTCGAGACCTGCCACGCCCAGGCTCGTGCGGTACGTGATGGCGACGAAGTAGACGGCGACGCCGATGCCCCAGACGGCGACCGCCCGGCGGCCGCCGGGCGGATCGCCGGCAGGCCGTATGTCCGAGCTCACCGCTCATCACCCCGGACCAGGACGCGTACCCAGCTGACGTGCTGGTGCACGGCAGCCGCCGCGGCCTGGGCGTCACCGGTGCGGAGGGCATGCAGGATCTCGGCGTGCTCCGTGATGTTCTTGGCGATCCGGTCCGGGTGGGCGTGCATCACGGCGACGCCCATCCGCAGCTGACGGTCGCGGAGTTGGTCGTAGAGCCGGTCGAGGATCTGGTTCCCGGCGCTGCGGACGATCTCGGCGTGGAAGCAGCGGTCGCTGACGGCCACGGCGGCCAGGTCGCCCTCGGCCGCGTACCGCCGCTGCTCCTCCAGCAGCTCCTCCAGGCGCGCGATGAGCCGGGGCGAGGCGGGCACGGCCTTACGGGCGGCGTGCTCCTCGACGAGCAGCCGGGTCTCGACGACGTCCCCGATCTCCTGCGCGGAGACGGGCAGCACCAGCGCGCCCTTCTTCGGGTAGAGCTTGATCAGCCCCTCGACCTCGAGCCGCAGCAGGGCCTCGCGCACGGGCGTACGGGAGACGCCGACGGCATCGGCGAGGTCACCCTCGGTGAGCAGGGTCCCACCCTCGTAGCGCCGGTCGAGCACGGCTTGCTTGACGTGGGCGTAGACCCGCTCGGCGGCGGGCGGCTGCTTGGCGGTGGCGGCTGCGGAGGGCATGTGCACATCTTAGATACAACAGGTATGCGTGCCGCAGACATGTCCGCATCGCGGACGGAGCCTGCCGACGTCGCCCTGGCCGAGCATCTGGACGCCCCGCTGATCACCCGCGACGCCGAGTTGCAGCGTGGCTCGGGTGTGCGCTGCGCCATCGACGTCATCCACTGAACGGGACGGTCCGGGCGCGCGCGCAACTCGGGGAACGGCCGGAGCCCGGACGCGTGCGTGCGTCCGGGCTCCGGCTGTGGCGATCGCGGGGGGCGTCAGCCCCAGGTGAGGAGTTTTCTGGGCTGTTCCAGAATCGCCGCGATGTCCGCGAGGACCTTGGAGCCCAACTCGCCGTCGACCAGACGGTGGTCGAAGGAGAGCGCCAGGGTGGTGACCTGGCGGGGCTTCACCTTGCCCTTGTGGACCCACGGCTGGAGCTTGACCGCGCCGAAGGCCAGGATCGCCGATTCCCCGGGGTTGAGGATCGGGGTACCGGTGTCGACGCCGAAGACGCCGACGTTGGTGATCGTGACCGTTCCGCCCTGCATCGCCGCAGGGGAGGTCTTGCCTTCGCGCGCCGTGGACACCAGCTCGCCGAGCGCGGCGGCGAGTTCGGGCAGGGCCTTGGCGTGGGCGTCCTTGATGTTCGGGACGATGAGGCCGCGCGGCGTGGCGGCGGCGATGCCCAGGTTCACGTACCCCTTCTGCACGATCTCCTGGTTGGCCTCGTCCCAGGCCGCGTTGACCTCCGGGTGGCGTCTGATCGCGATCAGGAAGGCCTTCGCGACCAGGAGCAGCGGGTTGACCCGCAGGCCGGCCATATCCGGGTCCTGCTTCAGTTCCTGTACGAGCTTCATCGTGCGGGTCACGTCGACCGTGATGAACTCCGTGACGTGCGGCGCGGTGAAGGCGCTGGCGACCATCGCCTGGGCGGTGGCCTTCCGTACGCCCTTGATGGGCACGCGGGTCTCGCGCGCGGCCGCCGGGGCGGCCTCGGGCACCGGCGCGACGGCGGCGGGGGCTGCCGGCGCGGCCGCAGCCTCCGCCGCCGCGTGCACGTCCTCGCGGGTCACGATCCCGTCCGGGCCGGTCGGGGTGACGGTCGCGAGGTCGACGCCGAGGTCCTTGGCGAGCTTGCGGACGGGCGGCTTCGCCAGCGGCCGCGCCTCCGGCGCCGCCTGACTCACGGCAGCGGCACCGGCCCGGCCGTTCAGCTCCGCTTGGATCGCCGCAGCGGTCGGCTGCGCCTGAGCCTGGGCCTGCGCCTCAGCCTGCGCCGGAGGCACGCCGGTGCCGCCGAGCGCGGCTCCCGCGCCCGGGACGGCGGGGCTCTGGCCGGGCTGAGGCTTGCGCGGGCGGCGCTTCGTCGAGGAGGCGGAGACGCCGTAGCCGACGAGCACCGGCTGGCGGCCGGAGGCCTCCGCACCGCCTGCCGCGGTGCCCGGCACGGTCGGGGTGGGCGCCGGGCCCGGCTCGGCCGCCTCGCGCGCCGCGCCTTCCGCCGTGGACGGGTGGGAGGCCGCCCCGGCCTCGCCGGATGCGGCGGAGCCGCCGGGCTCGGTGTCCACCGTGATGACCACGGTGCCCACATCCACCGTCGCCCCCTCGGGGAAGCGCAGTTCGTGCACCACCCCGTCGAAGGGGATCGGCAGCTCCACGGCTGCCTTCGCGGTCTCGACCTCGCAGACGACCTGACCGTCGGTCACGGTGTCGCCGGGCTGGACGTGCCACTTGAGGATCTCGGCTTCCGTGAGTCCCTCGCCCACATCGGGCATCTTGAACTCGCGAATGCGGGTACCCCCGGACGGAGTCTGGGGGAGCGTCGGCTTCTCAGTCATCGTTGTCACGATCTCCTCGGCCCCTCAGTACGCCAGCGCGCGGTCGACGGCGTCCAGCACCCGGTCGAGCCCCGGCAGGTAGTCGTCCTCCAGCCGGGCCGGCGGATACGGCGCATGCATGCCGCCGACCCGTAGCACCGGGGCCTCCAGGTGGTAGAAGCACCGCTCGGTGATCCGCGCGGCGATCTCCGACCCGGTTCCCAGGAACACCGGGGCCTCGTGGACGACGACCAGCCGCCGGGTCTTCTCGACCGACTGCTGCACCGTGTCGAAGTCGATCGGCGACATCGAGCGCAGGTCGACGACCTCCAGGGACTTGCCCTCCTCGGCGGCCGCATCGGCCGCTTCGACGCAGACCTTCACCATCGGCCCGTACCCGGCCAGCGTCAGATCGGTGCCCGGCCGGACGACCCGGGCCGCGTGCAGCGGGCCGGGGATGGCAGCGGTGTCCACCTCGGACTTGTCCCAGTAGCGCCGCTTCGGCTCGAAGTAGATGACCGGGTCGTCGGACTCGATGGCCTGCTGCATCATCCAGTACGCGTCGGCCGCGTTGGACGGCGAGACCACCTTCAGACCCGCCACGTGTGCGAAGAGCGCCTCCGGCGACTCGCTGTGGTGCTCGACCGCGCCGATGCCGCCGCCGTAGGGGATGCGGATGACGATCGGCAGCTTGACCTTGCCCAGCGCCCGCGCGTGCATCTTGGCGAGCTGCGTGACGATCTGGTCGTACGCGGGGAAGACGAAGCCGTCGAACTGGATCTCCGCCACCGGCCGGTAGCCGCGCAGCGCGAGGCCGATCGCGGTGCCGATGATGCCGGACTCGGCAAGGGGGGTGTCGATGACCCGCTCCTCGCCGAAGTCCTTCTGCAGGCCGTCGGTGACGCGGAAGACGCCGCCGAGTTTGCCGACGTCCTCCCCCATGATCAGGACCTTGGGGTCGGTCTCCATGGACGTGCGGAGCGATTCGTTGATCGCCTTGGCGAGCGAGAGCTTCTCGACGGCCATATCAGTGTCCCTTCCCGGCGGGCTCCGCCTCGTCGGCGAATGAGGCCTGGTATGCCGCGAACTGCGCGCGCTCCTCGTCGACGAGCGCGTGCCCGTCGGCGTAGACGTTCTCGAAGATCGCCATGGGGTCCGGGTCGGGCATGGCGCGTACGGCGTCGCGGACCCGCCTGGCGAGCGCGTCGCTCTCGCTCTCCAGCTCGGAGAAGTACGCCTCGTCGGCGAAGCCCTCCTTCTCCAGGTAGACCTTCAGCCGCTTGATCGGGTCCTTGGCCTCCCAGGCCGCGCGCTCGTCGTCGAGCCGGTAGCGGGTCGGGTCGTCGGAGGTGGTGTGGGCGCCCATGCGGTAGGTGAAGGCCTCGACGAGGGTCGGGCCCTGGCCGCTACGGGCCCGCTCCAGCGCGGAGCGGGTGACGGCGAGACAGGCCAGCACGTCGTTGCCGTCCACCCGGACACCCGGGAAGCCGAAGCCCTGGGCCCGCTGGTAGAGCGGTACCCGGGTCTGCCGCTCGGTGGGCTCGGAGATCGCCCACTGGTTGTTCTGGCAGAAGAAGACCACAGGGGCGTTGTAGACCGCGGAGAAGGTGAAGGCCTCGGCGACATCGCCCTGGCTCGAGGCACCGTCACCGAAGTAGGCGATCACGGCGGAGTCCGCGCCGTCCTTGGCGACGCCCATCGCGTATCCGGTCGCGTGCAGCGTCTGCGAGCCGATCACGATCGTGTACAGGTGGAAGTTGTTGCCGGTCGGGTCCCAGCCACCGTGGTTCACCCCCCGGAACATGCCGAGGAGGTTGGTGGGGTCGACACCGCGGCACCAGGCGACGCCGTGCTCACGGTAGGTCGGGAAAACGTAGTCGTCGTCGCGCAGCGCCCGGCCGGAACCGATCTGGGCGGCCTCCTGACCGAGCAGCGAGGCCCACAGGCCCAGCTCGCCTTGGCGCTGCAGGGCGGTGGCCTCGGCGTCGAAGCGACGAGTCAGCACCATGTCCCGGTACAGGCCACGCAGCTCTTCCGGGGTCAGGTCGATGGAGTATTCGGGGTGCTCGACCCGCTCGCCCTCCGGCGTCAGCAGCTGTACGAACTCCGGCCGGTCGGCCGGCGGCTTCTTGGCCACGGCGCGCTTGCCGCTGCTGCGGCGCGGTTTCCGCGCGGCAGTGCTCTCCACGGTCACGGTTGCTCCTCCGTCTGTCCGGCCCCCGGGATCCGCCGGTGGCCAGTTGGGGCTCACCCGCTTCGAACGGCGCACGGGGTATGTGCGGCGCGGCCGAACCGGGCGTGACAGGCGCCCGGACTGTGGCTGCAATAGGCACGTTACCCAGTGCTCCACATCTCTGCGAAAGCCCTCCTGACCTGCGATTTTGCTTGGATTTCCAAGTAAGTCGCGACACCGGGGGAAACAGCACTGGTCACAGCCTTGCAAGCCTGCCGGACAACGGCACGTTATCCCGGAGTACGAGACACGGGGAAGAGTTCCCTGGGAGGCCGATTCGGAGCGCGCAGCGGGGGAGGCAGCGGGAAGGGCAGCTGCCGACGGCCGTGGGGTGGTCGGCCGCGGGTCCATCAAGCGGCCACCTATTACCGCACGGGTACACCTCTGCGCCAGCACCGGCACGCTGTGTGACGGAGTGATCTAACATCTGCCGGGTGCCGCGCTCATCTGACGCCCCCGCTGGCCTCGCCACCGTGCCACCGCCCCGGACCGCCCCCGACGGCAGCACCCTCGGCACCCTGCTGCGCCGGTACGTGGGCGCCGGCGAGCCGCTGTCCTGCGAGCCCGTCGCGGAGGGCCTGCTCAACCGCGGCTACCACCTGGCCACCACCCGCGGCCGCTACTTCCTCAAGCACCATCTCGACGGCGACAGCGCCGCGATCACCCGCCAGCACGGCGCGACCGCACGCCTCGGCGCCATGGGCCTCCCCGTCGCCCCGCCGCTCGCCGACACGGACGGGCGTACGGTCGCGGTGATCGGCGGCCGGTGCTACGCCCTGCACCCCTGGGTCGACGGCAGGCACCGGGACGGCGGTGAGCTCAGCCGCGCCCAGTCGCGGCGGCTGGGAGCGCTGCTGGGGGTCGTCCACACCTGCCTGGAACGGGTCATGCTCCAGTCGCCGGTCCCGGAGGCCGAGGCCCGGGTGGCGAGCGCCGATCCGTCCGACACCTACGAGCTGATCGAGGAGCTGCTGCGGCTGGCACGGGAGCAGCGGCCACGGAGCAGTTTCGACGGGCTGGCCGAGGAACGGCTGGTCGAGCGCCGGGCCCTCCTGGAGCGGCACGCCCACCGGCGCCCGGAGGCGGGCGCCGAACCGGCCACCGGCTGGGTGCACGGTGACTTCCACCCACTGAATCTCCTCTACCGGGGCGCCGAGCCCGCGGCGATCCTCGACTGGGACCGACTGGGCGTTCAGCCTCGCGCGGAGGAGGCGGTGCGGGCCGCGGCGATCTTCTTCGTACGGCCCGGGGGCACGCTGGAGCTGTCCAAGGTCCGGTCGTACGCCCGCGCCTACCGCTGCGCCACCGGTGCCGACTCGGAGGAGCTGGCGGCTGCCGTGCACCGGGTGTGGTGGGAGCGACTCAACGACTTCTGGATGCTGCGCTGGCGCTACCAGCTGCGGGATCGGCGCGCCGATCCGCAGTTTCCGGCCGCGGCGGCGCTCGTGGTCTGGTGGACCCGCGAATACGAGGCGGTGCGGGACGCGTTCACGGACTGATGGGCACTCCGCCGACTGAGCCTGACGCACCGCCGGACCGGACCGGCGGGCGCGGTGGCCGGGTCAGTCGTCGCCGTTGCCGCTCGGATCGGTCGTCGGGCCCGGTTCGCCGTTGCCGCCGTCCGACGTACCGGTCTCGCCGTCGGTCGGAGCGGGGGTCGACCCGGTCCCGCCGTCCGTCGTGCCGCCGGTCGAAGGCTCGCTGGGCTCTCCGGTCGGCGTCGTCTGCGACGGCGTCTCGGAGGGGGTCTGGCTCGGCTCTTCGGTGGGGGTGTAGGAGGGCGTGTAGTCGTCCTGGCCGCCGACGACGGCACCGGGATCCGGGTCCTCCGTCGTCTCCTCGTCCTCGGACTTCGTCGGCGTCTCCTTCGGCTTCGTGGCCGACGTGGACGGGTTCGGATCCTGCCTCGTCTTCTCGCCCGTGTTGTCCAGCGCGAAGACGATGCCGGCGGTGATCGCGATGACCGCGAGCGCCACGAACAGCCAGACCTTGCCCCGGCCGCCACGCCCGCCCGGACCGCCGGGCCGGCGGCCCTCGAAGCCGCCGTCGTCCGCCCTGGCGCCGGGCAGCAGAGGGCCCGGGCCGGTCCGGTCGGGGTGCATCCCGAAGGTCGGCGGGGTGTCACCGTGGTTCGGGTGCGGCAGGACGGTCGTACCGGCCGTGCCCATCGCCGGGGTGGAGGCACCGGCGTGGGTCACCGGTCCGGTGTTCCAGACGCCGGTGTGCCCGCCCTTGTCCTCCAGCATCTGCAGGGCGTACTGGACCAGGCCGCGCATCTCCTCGGCGCTCTGGAACCGGTCGTCGGGGTCCTTCGCCAACGCCCGCATCACCAAGCCGTCCAGCTCGGGCGGCACCACGTCGGAGACCTCGGACGGCGGGACCGGGTCGTCCTGGACGTGCTGGTAGACGACCGAGAGCGGGGTCTCGCCGGTGAACGGCGGCCGCAGCGCGAGCAGTTCGTAGAGCAGGCAGCCCGTCGCGTACAGGTCGCTGCGGTGGTCGACGGCCTTGCCGAGGGCCTGCTCGGGGGAGAGGTACTGCGGGGTGCCCATGACCATGCCGGTCTGGGTCATGGTGGACTGCGCGCCGTGCAGCGCACGGGCGATGCCGAAGTCCATCACCTTGACGGCGCCGTTGTCCGTGATGATCACGTTCGCGGGCTTGATGTCGCGGTGCACAATGCCGTGGTGGTGGCTGTAGGACAGCGCCTCCAGCACCCCGGAGACGATGATCAGCGCCTGGTCCAGCGGCGGCGCCTCCGCGTTGAGCAGCAGATCGCGAATCGTCCGTCCCTCGACCAGCTCCATGACGATGTACGGCACAGTGCTGCCGCCGACGGCGTCCTCGCCGGAGTCGTACACCGCGACCACGGCATGGTGGTTGAGGCCGGCCACCGACTGGGCCTCGCGCGTGAAGCGGGCCTTGGAGACCGGGTCCTCGGCGAGATCGGCACGGAGCAGCTTCACCGCAACCGTTCTGCCGAGCCGTACGTCCTCCGCAGCGAAGACCTCGGCCATGCCGCCGCGCCCGAGCCGGCGCGTAAGACGGTAGCGGCCGTCGCCGACCAGCCCGCCGATGCCCCAGTTCTCCGGTACGTCGTGAGATCCCCCGCCGGAGGCGTCGGGTTCGGACGGGCCCTGGGCGCGCTGCGTCTGTGCCATCGGTCCTCGCCGTCGTGTCTGTCCGCGTCCTGTGTGCGGCGTCCTACGGTCTTCCGCTAAGGCACGCTACAGGGTCGGGGCGGCGCGCCGGTTGGTGATGGACCGGCCATCCAACCCGCAGCCACCACGCGGATGCAAATCCCATGGTGGCCGCGTGGTGGGGCGGTAACGCTTGAGAGTCGCTTCTTGCCCATCCGGTCACGGAACGGGCATGCGGCTTGACGTGTCCACACCCTGGGGCAGACTTGGCCGAGAATCATTGGGAGAGGGATCAGTGCATCCGGGCGGCAGTGCAGGACCGTGTGCGCCACGGGGGGAGCAGACAGATGAGCCAGGACGGCGCTCAGGGCCGTTATGAGGGCCGTTCGGTCGGCGGCGGCCGGTACCAGCTGCGCGACCTGCTCGGCACGGGCGGCATGGCGTCGGTGCACCTGGCGTACGACTCCGTGCTCGACCGGCAGGTCGCGATCAAGACCCTGCATACAGAACTGGGGCGGGAGCAGTCCTTTCGCGAGCGGTTCCGCCGCGAGGCCCAGTCCGTGGCGAAGCTCTCCCACACCAACATCGTCTCGGTCTTCGACTCCGGAGAGGACGCGGTCGACGGCGCACTGGTGCCCTACATCGTCATGGAGTACATCGAGGGCCGGCCGCTGCGCTCGGTGCTCGACGCGGATGTCGCGCAGCACGGCGCGATGCCGGCCGAGAAGGCCTTGAAGATCACTGCGGATGTGCTGGCCGCCCTCGAGGTCAGCCACGAGGTGGGGCTGGTGCACCGGGACATCAAGCCCGGCAACGTGATGATGACCAAGCGTGACGTGGTCAAGGTCATGGATTTCGGCATCGCACGGGCCATGCAGTCCGGCGTCACGTCGATGACCCAGACCGGCATGGTGGTCGGCACGCCGCAGTACCTCTCACCGGAGCAGGCGCTAGGGCGCGCCGTGGACGCGCGCTCCGACCTGTACTCGGTCGGCATCATGCTCTTCGAACTGCTCACCGGTCGGCTGCCCTTCGACGCGGACTCGCCGCTGGCCATCGCGTACGCCCATGTGCAGGAGGAGCCGCCGCAGCCCTCGTCCATCAACCAGTCGATCACCCCGGGGGTGGACGCGCTGGTCGCCCGGGCCCTGAAGAAGAACCCCAACGAGCGCTTCCCGACGGCCGAGTCGATGCGTGACGAGTGCGCGCGCGTGGCCGGGAGCGGGCAGACCGGTACCGCGCCGATCATCATCAGCGGCGGGCCGCCGGCGCGCAGCGGGGCGGGGGTCGGCGCGGCGGTCTTCCCGCCGGTGAACCAGCAGAGCCCGGCGCCGCCGCCGAACGTGCAGACGCCGTACCAGCCCCATCCACAGCCGCAGCCGCAGCCGCACGCGGGGCAGGTCGGCGGTTTCGGGCCCTCCACGCCACCACCGCCTTCGCACCCGTTGCAGCAGCAGGGCTTCCAGGCCCCGGCCCCGCCGCCGGCTCCGTACGGCAGCGGCGCGCACACCCCACCGCCGTACACGATCTCCCCGAACCCCGCGCGGCCAGGCGGCGGTGCAAGGGTGGCAGTGATCGTGATCGCGGCCGTCGTGGCGCTGGTCGTGCTCGGCGTGGTGATCGCCGCGATCGGGGACTCGGAGAACCACCGGGTCGCCACGGACAGCGACGCGACCCGGTCGTCCGAGCCGTACGAGACATCCGACCCGACCGACGACCCGACGCAGCGACCGGCCGCCACGGGCGGCGGCGGGGAGTCCGACTTCAACCCGGGTGACAAGACCAAGGTCATCAAGCAGGAGAGGTGCACCGACGCGTACGAGTCCTTCGAGGACAAGACCAAGGTCAGTGCACCGCAACTGCAGTTCTACGACCTCACGTCGGTGAAGCAGTGCCTGAACGCCGCGGGCTGGCGGTACAGCGTGGAGTACGAGGACGAGAACGTCTGGGGCAAGGACATCGTGATCCGTCAAACCCCGCTGGCCGGTGACGCGTTCGACCCGAACGACAAGACGGAGAAGTTCGTGCTGACCGTCTCCACGGGCAAGCCCGCGTGATCTGCCGGGTTGTGGGCAGTCGTTCCGCACAACCCGGCCGACCACCAGCCCGCAGACGAACGGGGTCCAGGGGTGAAGCCCCTGCTCACGGGAAAGGGGCTGGGCCGGGCTAGAGGTACGGGCCGGAGCGGGCGCCGCCCTGGTGGGCCCGGTCCTCGTCGCTTTCCTCGCCGGTCAACACACCCGGCGGGAGCGCCCGCCGCATCTGCTCCAACTGCGCCCGCGCCGCCATCTGCTGGGCGAAGAGCGTCGTCTGGATACCGTGGAACAGCCCCTCCAGCCAGCCGACCAGCTGAGCCTGCGCAATCCGCAGCTCCGCCTCGGTCGGGACCGTCTCATCGGTGAACGGGAGGGACAGCCGCTCCAGCTCCTCCACCAGCTCGGGCGCCAAGCCGTCCTCCAGCTCCTTCACGGAGCTGTGGTGGATCTCCTTGAGCCGGACCCGGCTCGCCTCGTCCAGAGGTGCCGCCCGGACCTCCTCCAGAAGCTGTTTGATCATGCTGCCGATGCGCATGACCTTCGCGGGTTGTTCGACCATGTCCGTCACAGGTACCTCGCGCGACTCTTCGTCGCCCTCCCCGTGGCCGGGGTTGGCGTTGCCGAGAGCCATTCCGTCCGGTCCCACGACCAGGACGTGGGGGCTCTCCTGCGACCGTTCGTTCCTCGGCATCTCCATGCCGCCATTGTCTCGCACACGTGCCTGGTCGAGGTTGTGCCCCCTGAGATCGCTGATCCACCCTCCTGCAGAAACGTTCAGCCTCAGGGGGAGAAACGTTCAACGGGAGGTGTTCAGCGTTGCCGCAGCCGGATGCCGATGAAACCCAGTCCGAAGCCCATGAGCGCCAGCCCCGTGCCGATCGGCAGCACGCGCAGCAGCGGTCCGGTGGGCTGCGCCGCCGCCTGGCCGTCGGATATCTCCCCGGCCGAGTCGCCGGCATCCGCGTCGTGAGGCTCTTCGGCCGGGGGCTCGGCCAGCTCCGTCCAGACGGGATCGCGCGGCTCCTGCTCGTACGGCAGCGGGGCGTCCGTTCGTCCCGCCTCGAGCTCGTCCCAGCCCGGCGGAGGTGGCACGTTCGGTGACCGGTGCGGGGCGGGCCGCTCGGAGGGCGGCACGTCGCCCAGGCCCGGGACGGCGGCGGACGGAGCGGTCGACGGCGCCTCGGGCGCGCCGGAATCCGCCGTGTGCGGCGGGACGGAGGCCTCGGGCCGACCGGGCCGCTGCCGGCCCTCCCCCGCGCGCCGCCCGGCTGACGAGCGGTGCCGGTCGTCATCCGGGTGCCGGTGTCCGACGGAGCCGGCGAGCCGGGCGGCTCCGCCGGGTACTCCGACGCCGGCATACGGCTGGGGACGGGCGGCCGGGGCCTTCGCCTTCCCGGGGAAGGAGGCGTGATCGAGAGCGAGAACAGGGGAAGCAGGCAACAGGGCGGCTCCCACAAGGAGCCCCATGGCGAATCGCAAACGCAGCGCTGGAGCCACGGCGGTGACCCCCTCCCGTGCCGAGCTGTCACGATGACCGTGCTCAGCGTCCCATGTCGGGACGAATCTGGCATGTCGATCGATTACTCACAATCCACCTCATATGAGGCCAGTTGCGGTACGGCGCCACCTGAATTGGGCCCTCAGCGGGTGGTGCGGCCAACGCATCGCACGGCGAGCTGCGGGCCCGAGCCCTGCAGCGACGGTGAGTAATCGGGCACGCCGGTGCCCGCCACCGCAAGCGACGTCCGTCCTCCGCGGCGGGCCGGACCGCGCGGGCGGACCGGCCCTGGGAGGTCAGACCTTCAGCAG
The DNA here is from genome assembly GCF_052245555.1 of Streptomyces sp. KR80. Lineage (NCBI taxonomy): Bacteria > Bacillati > Actinomycetota > Actinomycetes > Kitasatosporales > Streptomycetaceae > Streptomyces > Streptomyces sp. KR80. Next base: position 366,312 of record NZ_JBQQCD010000003.1, on the reverse strand, counting down.
CACCTTTCCCACATGACCGCTGCCCTCCAGCACCCGGTGGGCCTCCGCCGCGTCCTTCATCGGGATCGTACGGTCCACCACAGGACGTACCCGCCCCGTGGCGAACAGTGGCCAGACGTGTTCCCGCACGGCCGCCACGATCGCCGACTTCTCCGCGAGCGGACGACCACGGAGGGTGGTCGCGGTGACCGCACCCCGCTTGGCGAGCAACGCCCCCAGATTCAGCTCGCCCTTGCGTCCGCCCTGCAGACCGATGATCGCCAGCCGGCCGTTCACGGCGAGGGCCTGGACATTCCGGTCGAGGTACTTCGCGCCGACGATGTCGAGGATCACGTCCGCGCCCTCTCCGTCCGTGGCCTTGCGCAGTTCCTCGACGAAGTCCTGCTCGCGGTAGTCGATCAGGATGTCCGCGCCCAGCTCGCGGCAGCGTTCGAGTTTCTTCGGGCCGCCCGCCGTCACCGCGACGCGCGCCCCCACGGCCTTCGCCAACTGGATGGCCATGGTGCCGATGCCGCTCGATCCGCCGTGCACCAGCAGCGTCTCACCGGGGCGGAGGTGAGCGATCATGAAGACGTTCGACCAGACCGTGCACACGACTTCGGGCAGCGCCGCCGCGGACAGCAGATCCACGCCCGCCGGGACGGGCAGCAGTTGCCCGACCGGGACCGCGACCTTCTCGGCGTAGCCACCGCCGGAGAGCAGCGCGCACACCTCGTCGCCAACCGCCCAGCCCGAGACGTTCGGCCCCAGTGCCGCGATACGGCCGGAGCACTCCAGGCCGGGGTACGGCGAGACACCGGGCGGCGGATCGTAGAAGCCCTTGCGCTGCAGCAGGTCGGCACGGTTGACGGCGCCGGCCACGACCTCGACCAGCACCTCTCCCTCGCCTGGTACGGGGTCGGGGACCTCGGCCCACACCAGAGCTTCGGGTCCGCCGGGTTCGGGGATGGTGATCGCGTGCATAGACATGGCCGCGAGGCTACTCCGCGGCGACGCCCGGAGGCTTCGCCCGGACGATGGCGATGATGCGGTCCGTCGCCTCCAGCGGGCTCGCCTTCGGGTCGTCGTACCCGAGCAGGCGGTGCCCGCGCAACACCGAGACGACCAGGTCGTCCACCTCTCGTACGGACCGGCCGACCTCGGACTTCACCACCGGCCGTTCGATCACGTCCAGGCCGGTGCCCTGCTGGATCAGGTCCTCCATAACCCGCGCCGAGCTGGGGCTGATCAGGGACAGACCGAGGAGGCGGCCCGCGGCGCTGGAGCTGGTGATGACGGCGTCGGCGCCGGACTGGCGCAGCAGCGGCGCGTTCTCCTCCTCCCGGACGGCCGCGACGATCCGTGCGCCACGGTTGAGTTGACGGGCCGTCAGGGTGACCAGCACGGCGGTGTCGTCCCGCTGTGTGGTGATGATGATCTTTCCGGCCCGCTGGGTTTCGGCTTGCAGCAGCACATCGCTGCGGGTCGCGTCCCCGATGACGCCGACGAGACCTGCGGCGTTGGCCGCGTCGACGACCTGCTGGCTGGGGTCGATGATGACGACCTTGTCCTTCGAAAGGCCCTTGGCGGTCAGGGTGTTCAGGGCGCTGCGGCCCTTGGTCCCATAGCCGACGACGACGGTGTGATCGCGCAAAACGGACCTCCAGCGGGTCAGCCGCCATTCCTCGCGAGTGCGCTCGGTGAGAGCTTCGAGGGTGGTGCCGACCAAGATGATCAGGAAGAGCACGCGCAGCGGCGTGACGAGCAGGGCGTTGACGAGCCGGGCGCCGTCGCCGAACGGGACGATGTCGCCGTAGCCGGTGGTGGAGAGGGTGACCGTCGCGTAGTAGACGCAGTCGAGGAAGTCGACTTTCCCGTCGGCGTTGTCGTGGTACTCGGCGCGATCCACGTAGACGATGAACACCGTTGCGACGAGGACCGTCAGGGCCATCAGCAGTCGTCGGCCCACCTGTTGGAGCGGGCTGCGGAGGGCGCGCCGAGGGAGCTGGATGCGGTGATGCCCGTCGTCGAGGACCGCGCGGGCGGCGGCGTCTTCACTGGGGAGTTTCATGGACACCGCCCCTCGGTTCGTCCGTCGCGGTCTTCAGGGTCCCGATGCCGGTGCCTGGGCCGGAGGCCTGCCAGGGGAGCTCCAGGATCCGCGCCTCGGTTCCGGCCGCCGCGCCACCGGGCGGTACCACGGCGAGTCCGTCCGAGGCGGCGATGCCGCGGAGCATGGCCGGTCCGTTGAAGTGCAGCGGAACGGCCCGCCCCGCGCGGAAGGCGACCGGCACCAGCCGGGTGTCGTGGGGGTGACCCTGGACCGGCGCGGCGAGAGGTGCCGTCGCATACGTCGCCTGGCCTCGGCCCGAGAGCGTACGCAGCAGGGGATCGGCGAGAGTCAGCAGACCGGAGACCGCGGCGAGGGGATTTCCCGGAAGCCCGACCAGATGCCGTCCGGGGGCCAGGCGCGCCAGCAGCATCGGGTGGCCGGGGCGTACGGCGACTCCGTCCACCAGCAGCTCGGCACCGGCGCGACGCAGGGTGGGGTGGACGTGGTCGACGGGCCCGCCGGCCGTACCCCCCGTGGTGACGACGAGGTCTGCGGTGGAGGAGGTCACCGCGGCATGGAGGACGTCGGCGTCGTCGCGGAGGTGGCGCGTACCGACCACATCCGCCCCGAGCGCCTGCAGCCAGGGGCCGAGCATCGGGCCGAGCGCGTCACGGATCCGGCCGTCGCGAGGAAGGCCGCGATCCAGCAGCTCGTCGCCGAGGACGAGCACCTCGACGCGCGGGCGGGGGACCGTGCGCAGCTCGTCGTAGCCCGCGGCGGCGGCGAGGCCGAGGACGGCCGGCGAAACGACCGCACCGGCGGGCAGCAGACGGTCGCCGCTGCGGCACTCCTGACCGCGCGGGCGGATGTCCTGGCCGGGCGCGACCGGTCCCCGGCCGGGGAGAACGTGCAGCCAGGCGTCGCGTGGTCCGGGGGTGGGAGCCCCCTCCGCTGCGTCGCCCGCAGACTGCTGCGCTTCGCCGTGCGCCGCGTGCGGCGGCAGGTTCGGCGGCGCTGCTTCCCGGGTCTCAGGCTGTGCCGGGGCCGGCCCGGCCTCGTTCCCTGCGTCCGCTGCGTCCGCTGCTTCCCCTGCGTTGCTTCGGGCGCTGTGGGCGCTGTGGGCGCGCTCTCGCACCTCGCCGTGTTCGCGACGCAGCACCGCCGTCGTACCGGCCGGGACGCGGGCGCCGGTGGCGATGCGAATCGCCTGCCCGTCGGGCAGTGGCTTGGGCTCGTCCTGCCCGGCGAGAATGCCGTCCCCCGTGCCCGGCGCGATGCGCCAGGGGCCGGGTCCGGCCAGAGCCCAGCCGTCCATGGCGGACGTGTCGAACGACGGCAGGTCGGTGAGCGCGACCAGCGGCTCCGCGAGGACCTCTCCGTGCGCGTCGGCGAGGCCGCGTACGACGCTCGGCAAGGGGGCGGACGCGGCCTGCGCGGCGACGGCCCGGGCCTCCGGCCAGGGCGTGGCCCGATGGGATCGCCCATGCCGGGGCGCCTCACCGGCTTCGGCCGCCGACCCGTCCCGGGCCGGCGCAGCGTCCTGCGCGACGATGGCGAGCGCTTCCTCGACCTCAAGGTCGCGGTCACTGGTGGGACCACAGGCGGCACCAGGGCCGAAGTGACGGTCGGCATCATGGCTCGAAGGGAGGTCGACGGCGGGGTCAATGCCCCGGTCGCCCGCGCGGTCCACGCCCGAATTCGTCATTCCGCCGACTTCCCCGGGCCATTTCCGGGGCCGGTCGCCGAGCCGGTCCCCGGGCCGGTCTCCGGGCCGCTGCGTGAGTCCTGGGGCGACTCCTCGGCTGCCCATCGCTCGGCGAGCCCCGCGGCCTTACGAGCGGCGGCCGCCACCTCGGCGGGAGTGCCGCCTGCCCGCCCCGCGGCATAGCCCACCAGAAACGTGGTGAGTGGCGCGGCCGGCCGGGCCACACCGTGCGCGGCGTCGCGGGCGAGGTCGAGCAGGACTTTGGTGTCCACGTCCAGCTCGATCCCGAGTTCGTCCTTGACTGCGGTGATCCATTCGTCCAGCACGTTCCCATGCTCCCTGATGTGGGCCCGGGCCGCCGCGACGTCCTCCCAGGTGTCGCAATCGAATGACGCGTCGGAGTCCGGGGCGGCGAGACGGCCGAGAGTGAGCTCGGCCGTAAGTGCACGGAGGGGAAGGTGAGCGAGGCCTCCGTGCTCCGCGGCGAAGAGGGCGAGTTCACGGCGCAGCGGCTCGGTGCGGTACGCGGCGAGCAGGGGCTGATCCCTCCCGTCGGCATCGACGAGCAGCACCCCCTCGGTGCTCCTGTCCGCACCGCCGCCCGGGGCCCTGTCGTCGAGCGCGGCGAGCAGCGCGCGCACCGTACCGGCCGTGAGGAAGGGCAGGTCGGCGGAGAGCACCAGCACCACCGGCGCTGTCACCTGCCGCAGACCCGCCTCCAGAGCCGCCAGCGGACCGGCACCCGGCGGCTGCTCGCGCGCCCAGCGCACCGACCGTACGGTCGGGCGGCGGGAGCCGACGACGACCGTCTCCGCGGCATCCGCGCATGCGCCCAGCACCCGGTCCAGGAGCGGGCGGCCGCCGACGTGCAATCCGGGCTTGTCGGCGCCGCCCAGCCGCTTCGCGGCGCCTCCTGCCAGCACCACGGCGTCGTACACATGCGCAGTCATGCTCCGAGTATGGCCGGGGCCCTCCCGGTCATACGCAAGGGCACCTGGCCGCATTCTCGTCACCCGGCGCGCAGCAACCTCCCGTCAGAGGGTGCGCAGCATCGTCCCGTCACACCGTGCGCAGCAGCACCGCCGGCTGTTCGACGCAGTCCGCGACGAAGCGGAGGAAGCCGCCGGCCGTGCCGCCGTCGCAGACCCGGTGATCGAACGTGAGCGACAGCTGTACGACGTGCCGGACGGCCAGCTCGCCTTCATGTACCCATGGCTTCGGGACGATGCGTCCGACGCCGAGCATCGCCGCCTCGGGGTGGTTGATGATCGGTGTGGATCCGTCGACTCCGAAGACTCCGTAGTTGTTGAGCGTGAAGGTGCCGCCGGTCAGCTCGGCGGGTGTGAGGGCGCCCGCCCGCGCGGCCTCGGTGAGCCGGGCGATCTCCTCCGACAGCTGGGCCGTTGTGCGGATGTGCGCGTCCCGTACGACCGGCACGATCAGGCCCCGGTCGGTCTGCGCCGCGAACCCGAGGTGCACCGCAGGCAGCCGGACGACCTCCCGGGCCTCGGTGTCCACTGTGGAGTTCAGCTCGGGCCAGCGGGCCAGCGCCGCCGTGCAGATCCGGGCAAGCAGTGCAAGCAGCGAGACCTTGGGTCCCCCGGCTGCGTTCATGGCCCGGCGAGCGGCCATGAGTTCGGTGGCGTCGGCGTCGACCCAGCAGGTCGCATCGGGGATCTCCCGCCTGCTCCGGGACAGCTTGTCGGCAACCGTCCCGCGTACCCCGCGCAGCGGTACGCGCTCGGCAGCCGACGACGCGCCGGTCTCCCCACCGGTCCGCGGACCGCCGACCGCCAAGGGGGCGGGCCCGGAACCGGTCGTCCCGGCGGCCGCGTACGGGGCCTCCTCGCCACGCGCGGCCCAGCCTCTCGGCGCCGCGGCCCGCACGGCCTCCTCCACGTCCGCCCGCAGGATCAGCCCCTCGGGCCCGGAGCCCCGCAACTCCCGGAGGTCGATGCCGTGCTCCCGCGCGATCCGCCGGACGAGCGGCGAGATCACCGGGACGGGCCCCGGTCTGACGGCGCGGCCGGGTGCCGTTCCCGAGGCGGGTCGGCGGGACATGGCGCTCGCAGGGATAGCCCTGCGGCGGCGTGCGGCCGGCGCGGTCGTGCCGTAGCCGACGAGGACGTTCCCCGAGCCCTCGTCCGCGGCCGCCGCGCCGCCCTCGGTGCCGTTCGTGGCCGCGCCCGGGCCCGCGGGTCCCGGGGGCGGGGGTCCCGGGGCAGGGGGCTCCGCACCCACGGCGACGGTCAACAGCGGTGCGCCGACCGGCAGTTCCGTGCCTTCCTCACCGAAGCGCGCAGTCACCACACCGCCGTACGGGCAGGGGACCTCCACCACGGCCTTCGCCGTTTCCACCTCGACGACCGGCTGGTCGACGGCCACGACGTCGCCCACGTGCACCAGCCAGCGGACGATCTCCGCCTCCGTCAGGCCCTCGCCCAGGTCCGGCAGCGTGAACTCCCGCACCACGGCCATCAGCTCGCCCCCTTCGACTCGGTCCAGTCGGACTCCCACTGGAGCCGGGCCACCGCGTCGAGGATGCGGTCCACGCCCGGGAGATGGTGCCGTTCCAGCATCGGCGGCGGATACGGGATGTCGAATCCGGCGACCCGCAGGACCGGCGCCTCGAGATGGTGGAAACACCGCTCCGTCACCCGTGCGACGATCTCCCCTCCAGGACCGCCGAAACCGGTGGACTCGTGGACGACGACCGCCCGACCCGTCCGGCGGACCGAAGCGCACACCGCCTCGTCGTCGAAGGGCACCAGGCTGCGCAGATCGATGACCTCGAGGTCCCAGCCGTCCGCGAGCGCCGCCTCCGCCGCCTCCAGGCAGACCGGCACTGAGGGCCCGTAGGTGACGAGGGTGGCGCTGCGGCCGGTACGCCGGACCACGGCCCGTCCGATGGGCGGCACCGGCTCCGGCTCGTCCGGCGACCAGTCGGCCTTCGACCAGTACAACCGCTTGGGCTCGAGGAAGACGACGGGGTCGTCGGAGGCGATCGCGGCACGCAGCAGCCCGTAGGCGTCCGCCACCGTCGCCGGGGCGACGACGTGCAGCCCCGGGGTCGCCATGTAGTACGCCTCGGAGGAATCGCTGTGGTGCTCGACGCCTCCGATCCCGCCGCCGTACGGCACCCGTACGGTGATGGGCAGCGGGAGCGCCCCCCGGGTGCGGTTGCGCATCCGGGAGACGTGGCTGATGAGCTGCTCGAAGGCCGGATACGCGAACGCGTCGAACTGCATCTCGACGACCGGCCGCAGCCCGTACATCGCCATCCCGACGGCACTGCCCAGGATTCCGGCCTCCGCGAGCGGCGTGTCCGTGCAGCGGTCGTCGCCGAACTCCTTCGCCAGGCCGTCGGTGATCCGGAAAACCCCGCCCAGCGTGCCGACGTCCTCGCCGAGTACGTGCACGGACGAATCCTCGGCCATCGCGTCGCGCAGGGCGCGCCCGAGAGCCTGTGCCATCGTGGCGGGCTTGCGGACGCGCGCGCGTGTCCCGGCGGCGGCTGGTGCGGTGGTCACTGCTCGGCCCCCCTGTGCTGATCGTCCTCGTGCTGGTCGCCCCCGTGCTGGTCGTGCTCGTGCTGGTCGTGCTCGTGCGGGTCGTGCTCGGCGGCGTCGAGCTCGGCACGCAGCTGCTCCGCCTGCTCGCGCAGCTGGGCGGTCTGCTCCGCGTAGACATGGGTGAACAGGTCCATGGGGTCCAGCACCGGGTCCTCGTTCATCCGCGCCCTCAGATCGGCCGCGGTCCGCTCGGCGGCCTCACGCGCGGCCTCCACCGTCGTGTCGTCCAGCAGCCCCTGATCCCGCATCTCGCGCTCCAGCAGGGCTATCGGGTCGTGCTCACGCCACTCCTCGACCTCGGAGTCCGCGCGGTAGCGGGTGTCGTCGTCCGCGTTCGTGTGGGCCTCCACGCGGTAGGTGACCGCCTCGACCAGGGTCGGCCCGCCACCGCCACGGGCACGCCGCACGGCCTCGGCGAGCACCTCGTGAACCGCGACCGCGTCGTTGCCGTCGACCAGGCGTCCCGGCATGCCGTACCCCACCGCCTTGTGGGCGAGCGACGGCGCGGCGGTCTGCTTGGCGAGCGGCACGGAGATCGCGAAGCCGTTGTTCTGGACCAGGAAGACGACCGGGGCCTGCCAGACCGCGGCGAAGTTCAGCGCTTCGTGGAAGTCGCCCTCGCTGGTGCCGCCGTCACCGACCAGGGCGAGCACGACCACGTCGTCCCCCTTGAGACGGGCGGCGTGCGCCAGACCGACGGCGTGCGGGAGCTGGGTGGCGAGAGGCGTGCAGAGCGGTGCGACACGGCGCTCGCGCGGGTCGTAGCCCGTGTGCCAGTCACCGCGCAGCAGGGTGAGTGCCTCGACGGGGTCGAGACCGCGCGCGACGGCCGCCAGAGTGTCGCGGTAACTGGGGAAGAGCCAGTCCTGCTCCTGGAGCACGAGGGCCGCGGCGACCTGGCAGGCCTCCTGACCGGTGCTGGAGGGATAGACGGCCAGCCGCCCCTGCCGGGTGAGAGCTGTCGTCTGCGTGTTGTACCGCCGGCCGCGCACCAGCTCTGCGTAGAGCCGCTTGAGCAGGGCGGGGTCGGCGTCACGGGCGGCAGAGGTGCCGAGCAGCCGGTACGGCTCCGCGTCGGGCAGCAGCGGAGCGGCGTCGACGCGGGGCCGCCAGGAGGGCGGCGGGGCCGGGTGGTACGAACCGGGCTGTTCGAGGACCGTCATATCGAGCACCTCCTGGGACTCCCGTGCCGGTGGGCGGGGATGGGCAGGGCTTACCGGCGGACGCGGTGTGGTACGTCACACCTACCGATTGTTCGGTCGTTGGCACATTTTGGCTACGGGTGACCTCAGCCTGTGGACAAACGGTTCTCCACAGCCTGAGATGAGGACAGGACGTCCATGAGAGAAGGGCCGGGGCGGATGACATCTGAACGGATGGCCGAAGAAGGCCGGATTCCGCCCACGCGCCCCCTGGACTCGGTCGACCGGGACATCCTGCAGATGCTCCGCACGGACGGGCGGGCGTCGATACGTTCCGTGGCCGAGCGGGTGCACATCTCGCGCGCCAATGCCTACGCCCGCATCAACCGCCTTATCGAGGACGGTGTCATCCGGGGCTTCAGCGCCCGCGTCGACCAGGAGCGGGCCGGACAGGGCGCGTCCGCGTACATCACCCTCAAGATCGTTCAGAACTCCTGGCGCACGGTCCGCGAGCAGCTCAAGGAATTGCCGGGCGCCGCCCATATCGCCCTGGTCAGCGGCGATTTCGATGTGCTGCTGCTGGTGCACACCGAGGACAACCGGGCACTGCGCGAGCTGGTTCTCACCCGCATACAGTCGATCCCCGAAGTGCTGAGCACCCGGACACTGCTGGTCTTCGAGGAGACCGATCTCTGGCCTGAGGAGTAGCCCCTCGCGCCACCACGTGCCCGTACGTGCGGCGCAGCCGTGCCTGTCCATCCCTCGAAGAATCTGGGCGGCCGCCGATGAGTTCTCCGCGGACGCACGGTCTACCTCTTCGAAAGCCTCACCACACACCAGGCATAAGAGAGAAGAGACGTCACATGTCCACGAAGATCTTCGTCAACCTCCCCGTGAAGGACCTCGGCACGTCGATCGAGTTCTTCACTCGGCTCGGCTTCTCGGTCAATCCGCAGTTCACCGACGACAAGGCGGCATGCCTGGTCATCAGCGACGACATCTACGCGATGCTGCTCTCGGAGCCGTTCTTCAAGAACTTCACCAAGAAGGAGATCGCGGACGCGAGGACGAGCACGGAGGCCATCGTGTGTCTGGGGGTCGAGAGCAAGCAGCGGGTCGACGAGCTGGTCGACAAGGCGCTCGCCTCCGGCGGTCAGCCCTCGAACGAGCCGATGGACGAGGGCTTCATGTACGGGCGGAGCTTCCAGGACCCGGACGGTCACCTCTGGGAGGTCATGTGGATGGACCCGGCCGCGGTGCCGGAGCAGTGCTGACGTGCTGACCTGCGACTCCCGGCAGGACGTCCGGCCCGCTGCCTGAGCGGTGGGCGTCCGGCCGGGCCTGGCAGAGACCGAGGAGGCGGGAGGAACCGCCTCTCTCAGCCGGTGCGCAGACCCGCGAAGGCCATCCGTACGACCGCCTCCGCCACATCCTGGTCGTCGGGGTGAGCCGCATGGCCGCCGTGCGGCCGATACCACTCCGCAATCGAATTGATCATGCCGAAGAGCAGCCGGGTGGCGAGCCGTTCGTCCACGTCGTCACGCAGGTCCCCGTCGGCCGCAGCCTGCTTCAGCAGCTCGGCGACCTGCTGGTCGAACTCCCGGCGGCGAGCCATGGCCCAGCGCTCGGTGGCGGTGTTGCCCCGCACCCGCAGCAGCAGCGTGACGTACGGCAGCTCCGCCATCAGCACCTCTGCCGTACGGCGCGTCACGTACTCGAGCCGGTCGATGGCCCGGCCCTCAGTCGCCCCCGGCTCCTGAAGGATCGCGAACAGCCCGTCCAGGGCGCGGGCTATCGCAAGCCGGAGCAGCTCCTCCTTGCCCCGGACGTGGTGGTAGATCGACGACTTGGAGATCCCCGCGGCCCGGGAGAGGTGTTCCATGGACGTGCCGTCGTAGCCGCGCTCGTTGAACACCTCCACGGCGACCGCGAGCAGCGATTCGGGCGTGTACGTGTCGCGCTTGGCCATGGTCATGATTAGAGCAGTTTCTCTTGGGCGGCCGCGCGGCGGCACAGGAGCCGAGAGGGGGCGTAGCGCCCGGTGGGGTACGCGCCGTCGAGGGCGCGCAGCAGATCCCGCACCCAGCGGGCGCCGAGCTCGCTTCCCCACTCCAGCGGACCGCGCGGATAGTTCACTCCGAGCCGCATCGCGGTGTCGACGTCCTGCGGGCTCGCCACCCCGCGTCCGACCGCGTCGGCGGCGAAGTCCACCAGCATCGCGACGGTACGGGCGACGATCAGGCCCGGGACGTCGTCGATCACGCTGACCTGCATACCGAGCGCCTGGAAGAGGCCGATCGCCGACCGGAGGGACTCGGGGCCGACACTCACCGCCGGGGCGAGCGCGATACGCGTGGCGGTGCGGTAGTCCAGCGCGAGGTCGAAGTGGATGGCGCGGCCGGACGGATCGTCGGTGGCGGGTGAGCCGTCGGTCAGCGCCAGTCGCGTGCCGTCGGGCAGGACGATACAGGCCCTCGTCCCAGGGGGCGTACGGTCCGGTGTGATCTCGATGCCCGCCTCGGCGATCATCTCTCGGACCGCCTCGGCCGGTCCCAGATCGGCGTGGATCCCGACCGTCCGCGGGGCCGGGCAGGGCTCCGCCGTGTGCGGTTCCGGCCGCCTCGCGCCCTCCGCGTAGTCGAACCAGCCACGGCCCGACTTTCGCCCGTGCAGTCCCGACTCGACGAGTCTGCGCTGGGCGAATGAGGGGGTGAACTTCGGATCCTGGAAGAACGCCTCCCACACGGACCGGGTGACGGCCTCGTTGACGTCCTGGCCGATGAGGTCCGTCAACTCGAAGGGACCCATCGTGAATCCGCCGCACTCGCGCAGTACCGCGTCGATGGTGGCGGGGTCGGCGACCCGCTCCTCATGGAGCCGGAAGGCCTCGGCGTAGAAGGGCCGGGCGACCCGGTTGACGATGAAACCGGGGGTGTCGGCGCAGCGGACCGGGGTCTTGCCCCAGGAGGCGGCCGTGTCGTACGCGCGCGTGGCCGCGGTCTCGTCCGTGGCGAAGCCGCTCACCACCTCGACGAGCGGGAGCAGCGGCGCCGGGTTGAAGAAGTGGAGTCCGACGGCACGGCCCGGGTGGCGCAGGGCGCCTGCGATGCCGGTGACGGACAGCGAGGAGGTGTTCGTGGCCAGGAGACAGTCGTCGGAGACCACCGTTTCCAGCGCGCTGAACAGCTGCTGCTTGGCGCCCAGCTCCTCGAGGATCGCCTCGACGACGAGCTGCGCATCCGCCAGTCCCGCGAGTTCGGTGATGGCGCTGAGGCGGCCGCAGGCCGTGTCCCGGTCGGCGGGCGTCAGCTTGCCCTTGTCCACCAGCCGGTCGAGTCGGGCGGTGATGGCGTCGGCGGCCATCTCCGCGCGCCCGGGGGCCACGTCGTAGAGCCGGACCGGGTGCCCGGCGACCAGCGCGACCTGGGCGATTCCCTGACCCATGGTTCCGGTGCCGACGACGGCGACGATGCCGGTCCGGTCGATTGCGGTCATGGCGGAGATCCTCCCCGAAGAGGTCTGGCCGGACGGGAGCGGGTGGCGTTGCCGGGAGTTTTCCACAGGCACGAAAGGCCCCCTTGTCCCGACCGATCGTTCGGTTACTCTAACCCTGTTGCCCCTTCCCGGCCCAGCTCAACGAGGAGTTGGTCAGTCATGGCCGCCAGTCTCACCGCCGTCCAGCTGATCGAGAAGCACCGCCCGACGCTCGACCAGGCGCTCGAGGCGATCCGCACGCGCGCTTACTGGTCACCGCACCCGGAGCACCCGAAGGCGTACGGGGAAAGCGCGGCAGGTGACGGCCAGGCCGCCTTCGACGCCCTGCGCGGCGAGCGGCTCGACCTCGACCAGTCGGGCACCGACGACTGGGTGGGTGACGAGGTCTCGCCGTACGGCCTGGAGCTGGGCGTGAAATATCCGCACCCCGATGTCGACGTGCTGCTCCCGGCCATGCGCGCCGCGATGCCCGCGTGGCGCAAGGCCGGACCCGAGGCGCGGGCCATGGTGTGCCTGGAGATCCTGTCCCGGATCAGCGCCCGCACCCATGAGTTCGCGCACGCGGTCATGCACACCAGCGGCCAGGCGTTCATGATGGCCTTCCAGGCGGGCGGGCCGCACGCGCAGGACCGCGGTCTGGAGGCGGTGGCGTACGCGTACGTGGAGCAGGTCCGCACCCCGGACACTGCGGAATGGTCCAAGCCCCAGGGCAAGCGGGACCCGCTGAACCTCAGCAAGCAGTTCACCGCCGTCCCGCGCGGTGTGTCGCTGCTGATCGGGTGCAACACCTTCCCGACCTGGAACGGCTACCCCGGCCTGTTCGCCTCCCTGGCCACGGGCAACGCGGTGCTCGTCAAGCCGCACCCGAGGGCGGTCCTCCCCCTGGCGCTGACCGTCGCGGTCGCCCGCGAGGTGCTGGCCGAGGCCGGTTTCGACCCGAATCTGGTCGCCCTGGCAGCTGAGCGTCCCGGCGAAGGGCTGGCGAAGACGCTGGCCGTGCGTCCCGAGATCCGCATCATCGACTACACCGGCTCGACCGCCTTCGGCGAATGGCTGGAGGCCCATGCCCGCCAGGCCCAGGTCTTCACGGAAAAGTCCGGGGTCAACACCGTGGTCGTCGACTCGACCGACGACTACCACGGCATGCTGGGCAACCTCGCCTTCTCCCTGTCCCTCTACAGCGGCCAGATGTGCACGACCCCGCAGAACCTCCTGATCCCCCGCGAGGGGATCGACACCGACGCGGGCCACAAGTCCTATGACGAGGTCGTCACCGATCTGGCGGGTGCGGTGGAGCGCCTGCTGGGCGACGACGCGCGGGCGAACGCGTTGCTGGGCGCCATCGTCAACCCACAGGTGGGGGAGCGGATCGAGGCGGCCGCGGGGGTGGGCGAGGTCGCGCTCGCGTCCCGCGCCGTGCCGCACCCGGACTTCCCCGGCGCCACGGTCCGTACGCCCGTGATCGTCAAGTTGGAGGGGGCACGGAAGCAGTGGGAGAACGGCGCCGACGACGATGCCCCGTACCTCTCGGAGTGCTTCGGCCCGGTCTCGTTCGCGGTCGCCATGGACTCATCGGCTGACGCGGTGGACCTGCTGCGTCGTACGGTCCGGGACAAGGGTGCGATGACGGTCGGCGCGTACACGACCTCGCCCGAGGTCGAGCGGCTGGTCGAGGCGGCCTGCCTGGAGGAGTGCGCCCAGCTGTCGCTGAACCTGACCGGTGGGGTGTATGTGAACCAGACGGCCGCCTTCTCGGACTTCCACGGATCGGGGGGTAACCCGGCCGCGAACGCCGCACTGTGCGACGGCGCATTCGTCGCGAACCGCTTCCGTACGGTCGAGGTGCGCAGGCCGGCGTAGCTCCTCAAGCCCTTCGCGGCGGCGCTACGGGGCCTCGATGCAGGCGTAGCGGCTGATCCAGGCGTGCATGGCGATGGCGGCCGCCGCGCCGGCGTTGATCGAGCGAGTAGAGCCGAACTGCGCGATCGAGCACACCATCGCCGCGTGCCTCCGGGCCTCCTCGCTCAGCCCTGGCCCCTCCTGCCCGAACAGCAGCACGCAGCGACGTGGCAACTCGGTCGTCTCCAGCGGCACGGCGCCGGGGAGGTTGTCGATCCCGATGATCGGCAGCCCCTCGGAGGCCGCCCATGTGGTGAGCTCGGCGGTGTCCGGGTGGTGACGGACGTGCTGGTAGCGGTCGGTCACCATGGCGCCGCGCCGGTTCCAGCGCCGACGGCCGACTATGTGGATCTCCTTCGCCAGGAAGGCGTTGGCGGTGCGCACGACCGAGCCGATGTTGAAGTCGTGACCCCAGTTCTCCACGGCGACATGGAAGTCATGACGGCGGGTGTCGAGGTCGGCGACGATCGCCTCGCGGGTCCAGTAGCGGTAGCGGTCCACGACATTGCGGCGATCGCCGTGGGCGAGCAGCTCGGGGTCGTAGTGGTCGCCCTCCGGCCACGGCAGGGGGTGCGGGCCGACGCCGACCTCGGCAGGGCCGTGCCCGTCGTCGTACTGGATGGTCTCTGGAGGCACCACTGGAGGCACTCCCCCTGCCTTCGGTGGGGGTACCCCCACCCGGCCGAAGGCTGGGGGAGGTAGCTGGGGGGCCTCGACGGGCCCGGTGCTCTCGATGCTCACCCGACGAGGGTATGGCTGTCGCCGCTGCCCCGCAGACGGTCCGGCTCCGCGCCGTCGTTCCCCCCGGACTCCCGGGCCGCCGTCCGCAGCGGCAGCCTGCACAGGCCCGAGACCCAGGAGCCGATCCGCCGGAGGAATCCGGTCGGCAGGAACACCGCGTCCGCCGCGATCATCGCGAGCGAGAAGAACGGCAGCCCGAGCGCGATCGCGAACGCCAGGTGCTCGGTCATCATCAGCGCGAGCAGGACGTTCTTGACCCGGCGGTTGAGGAGCGTGAAGGGGAAGGCGACCTGCACGATCACCGTGCCGTAGGTGATCAGCATGACCAGCGCACCGCTGCTGCCGAGCAGGTCGGAGATCGCGGGCCAGGGCGAGAAGTAGTCCAGGTTCACCGGGTAGTGGACCGCGGTGCCATCCTGCCAGCGCGATCCCTGGATCTTGTACCAGCCGGCGGTCGCGTAGATCAGGCATACCTCGGCCATGATCACCAGAAGGGCGCCGTTGTGGACGACGTTGGCGATGGCGTCCAGGACCGTGGTGGCCTCGCGCGCGGCGGGCCCGCCGTCGCGGGCCCGGCGGCGCACCGCCGGCGCCACGCCGTGGACCACCCACAGACCCCAGAAGACGAGCGCCCAGCCCCAGCTCAGCCGGTCCAGGACGGTGACGAGCCCGAGGGCGGCACCGAGGACCGACCACAGCACCACGCCGGCGGTGTCCCGGTCGGGCTCTGCTTCGCCCCCCGGGCGGCCGGGCCTCTTCCGGCGCCGGGCGTCCAGCGACCACACCTGGCCGCATCGGGTGAGGACCAGGTAGATCGCCATGAGGTGGATGACGTTGTCGCCGCCGTCGCCCATGAAGATGCTGCGGTTCTGCAGCGAGAGCACCCCGGCCATGAAGAGCACGGACATGGTCCGGGTGCGCCAGCCGAGCATCAGCAGGGCGCTCGTCACAAGTGCGAAGAGATAGCCGAACTCGAACCAGAGTCGCCCGTCGGACCACATCAGGGCGGTGAAGGCACCGTTCCCGTCGATCAGCCGACGTGCCATGTCCCAGTTCCAGGGACCGTCGGGGCCGTACAGCTCATGGCGGTGCGGCCACTCGCGCAGCAGGAAGAACAGCCAGGTGAAGGAGAAGCCGATCCGGACTACGGCGGTCTGATAACGGCCCAGAGCTTCGCCGGTGACGCGGGCGACGCCTTGAGCGATCCCGCGCTCGAAGCGGCGGGAAGCGACGATCGGAGTCACTTGCTGCCAGCCCCCTCGGGGAGGTCGGCGCCGGTGACCGTCCACCAGGGCAGGACGCGGTGGACCGTCTTGGTGTCGACCTTCTCGTCGCTCCACCGGGGCGGGGCGACAGGTGCCGTGGCCGACCGCACCTGCACCCGTTCCACGGTGCCGCCGTCCCGCTCAGGACCGAAGCGCAGCATGACGATCCGCCGGATGTACTGCTCGGAGAGGTGGCCGCGCAGGCCGTTCGGCCGGTTCTCGTCGTCGTGCGAGCCGACGAAGAAGTCCCAGGCGCGGCGGAGCTCGTTCTGCTGGGTATGGCTGGGGAGGAGGCTGTGCTGAATCGCCGCTCCGTCCTGGGCGGAGAGGTCGGTCCAGTCGGTGGTCGCGAGGGCGCCGTCCGCCGTTCGGATCTCGGCGCGGGCCTGAACGGCGATGTTCTGCTGGAGTGGATTGGGAGCGAAGAGCTTCCAGTTCTGCTCGAACTCCGGATAGACGTACTCGTCGATCGCCGCGCCGTGCTGCTTCGAGATGGTGTTGGAGGGGGCGACGTGCAGAAAGATCATCGACAGATGCACCGCAGCGGTGACCGCGACGACGGCCACCGCCACCGACACCGCTATTCGCGAGGGCAGCGAGAGCGCGGCGAGCCCGCTCGGCACCGCCGCCCCGTTCTCGTCCTGCTCCATACCGCCTCCCGACTCCCCGGCACTTCGAGGAACGGTACTCAGCGCGCCCCGTCGGGCACAGCGATGTGCGGTTATCCACAGCCTTGACACCCTACGATCGCCGACAGCACCATTGAACCGAACGATCGGTCGGTCGGGCGGATGGCCGCCTATCGACAGAGATCGGCAGAGAGGGGCGCCTGGTGACAACGGTGGTGGCGACCGAGAGCGACGCGAGCGGATACGCCGCGGCGTTCGACGCGTCGGTCGCAGCGGACGAGCGGATCGAGCCCCGCGACTGGATGCCGGACGAGTACCGCGCGACGCTGGTGCGACAGATGGCGCAGCACGCCCATTCCGAGATCATCGGTATGCAGCCCGAAGCCAACTGGATCGCCCGCGCACCGTCACTGCGGCGCAAGGCGATCCTCATGGCCAAGGTGCAGGATGAGGCGGGGCACGGGCTCTACCTCTACAGCGCCGCCGAAACGCTGGGCACGGGGCGCGACGAGCTGCTCGACAAGCTGCACTCCGGTCGGCAGAAGTACTCCTCGATCTTCAACTACCCGACGCTGACCTGGGCCGATGTTGGGGCCATCGGATGGCTGGTGGACGGCGCGGCGATCACCAACCAGGTGCCGCTGTGCCGCTGTTCGTACGGACCCTACGCCCGCGCCATGGTCCGGATCTGCAAGGAGGAGTCCTTCCATCAGCGGCAGGGCTTCGAGCTGCTGCTCACCCTCAGCCGTGGCACCGCGGCGCAGCGCGCGATGGCGCAGGACGCCGTGGACCGCTGGTGGTGGCCGTCGCTGATGATGTTCGGCCCGCCCGACGACCAGTCTGCGCACTCCGCCCAGTCCATGGCCTGGAAGATCAAGCGCCACTCCAACGACGAGCTGCGACAGCGCTTCGTGGACATCTGCGTCCCCCAGGCGGAGACCCTTGGACTGACCCTCCCCGACCCGGACCTGAAGTGGAACGAGGAGCGCGGGCACTACGACTTCGGGCCCATCGACTGGGACGAGTTCCGTGAGGTGCTGCGGGGCAACGGCCCGTGCAACGCCGAGCGGATCAGCCAGCGACGTCAGGCACACGAGGAAGGTGCCTGGGTGCGCGAGGCAGCCTCGGCCTACGCCGCCAAGCACGGGGAGGGCAGGGCATGAGCGGAACCGCTGACTGGCCGCTGTGGGAGGTGTTCGTGCGCAGCAGGCGGGGCCTGTCCCACACCCACGCAGGCAGCCTGCACGCGCCGGACGCCGAGATGGCGCTGCGGAACGCCCGGGACCTCTACACCCGGCGCGCCGAGGGTGTCTCGATCTGGGTGGTGCCCTCCACCGCGGTCACCGCCTCCTCGCCGGACGAGAAGGATCCGTTCTTCGAGCCGGCCGCCGACAAGCCCTACCGCCACCCCACCTTCTACGAGATCCCGGAAGGGGTGCGGCACCTGTGACCGTGGCGACCGAGGCGACGGCAGCGCTGGCACTGGGCGACGACGCGCTGGTGCTCTCCCACCGGCTGGGGGAGTGGGCCGGGCGCGCCCCGGTGCTCGAGGAGGACGTCGCTCTCGCCAATATCGCGCTCGACCTGCTCGGTCAGGCGCGGGTACTGCTGTCGATGGTGGGTGACGAGGACGAGCTCGCCTATCTCCGCGAGGAGCGCGCGTTCACGCATGTGCAGCTCGTCGAGCAGCCGAACGGCGACTTCGCGCACACCATTGCCCGCCAGCTCTACTTCTCCACTTACCAGGAGCTGCTGTACGGGCAACTGGCTCTGGGGGACGGTGTCTTCGCCCCGCTCGCCTCGAAGGCGGTCAAGGAGGTGGTCTACCACCGGGACCATGCCGAGCACTGGACGCTGCGGCTGGGCGACGGCACCGACGAAAGCCATGAGCGCATGCAGCGAGGACTGGACGCGCTGTGGCGGTTTACCGGCGAACTGTTCCAGCCGGTCGCAGGGCTGACCGTGGACGCGGACGCGCTGCGCGAGGAATGGCTGGGGTCCCTCACGTCCGTGCTGGAGCAGGCGACCCTGACCGTACCCGCCGGGCCGCAGCTGGGGGCGTGGACAGCGGGCGCAGGGCGTCAGGGCCTGCACACCGAACCGTTCGGGCGGATGCTCGCGGAAATGCAGCATCTGCACCGGAGCCACCCGGGAGCGACGTGGTGAAGGGCGACGTGATGAACGGCGACGTGGTCACCAGCAGCGCGGCGGGCGGCGGCGTGACGACAACCGCGCTCGAGGACGAACTGCGCCGGCTCGCGGGCTCGGTCCCGGACCCGGAGCTGCCGGTGCTGACGCTGGAAGAGCTGGGCGTGCTGCGTGGACTGCAGGTCCTCGGCCCCGGCCGGGTCGAAGTGGAGCTCACCCCGACCTACACCGGCTGCCCCGCGATCGAGTCGATGTCGGAAGACATCGAGCGGGTGCTGCACGAGCACGGGGTGCCGGACGTCACGGTCCGTACCGTGCTCTCGCCGCCCTGGACCACGGACGCCATCAGTGCCGAAGGGAGGCGCAAGCTCGAGGAGTACGGGATAGCGCCGCCACGCCCCGGTGGCCCTGCCTCCGCAGGGGGGCCGGTCATGGTCGAACTGTCCGTGCGCTGTCCCCACTGCGGATCGACCGACACCACGCTGCTGAGCCGTTTCTCCTCCACCGCGTGCAAGGCACTGCGCCGCTGCGAGTCGTGCCGTGAACCGTTCGACCACTTCAAGGAGTTGTAGATGGCGACGCAAACGGACCGCCCTGCTCCGGCCGTCCGCCATGGTGCGTTCCACATGCTCCGGGTGGCAGCGGTCGACCAGCTGACCGACGACTCGGTCGCCGTCACGTTCGCGGTGCCACCCGAGCTGCGCAGCACCTACCGCTTCCTGCCGGGTCAGCATCTCGCACTGCGCCGACGGGCCGTGGACGGCTCGGAGATCCGCCGTACCTACTCCATCTGCGGACCCACTCTGGCCCCGGACGGACCGGAGACGCTGCGGGTGGGCGTACGTCTGGTCGAGGGGGGTGAGTTCTCGACCTTCGCACTCAAGGAGCTCGCGGTCGGCGACACCGTGGAGGTAATGGCACCGGCCGGACGCTTCGTCCTCGAACCGAAGCCGGGGCACTTCGTCGCCGTAGTGGGCGGCAGCGGCATCACGCCCGTTCTGTCGATCGCGTCAACACTTCTGGCGCACGAGCCCTTGGCCCGTTTCTGCCTGATACGCAGCGACCGGACCGCCGCATCGACGATGTTTCTCGAAGAGGTGGCCGATCTCAAGGACCGCTACCCCGACCGGCTCCAACTGGTGAACGTCCTCTCACGGGAGGAGCAGCAGGCCGGTCTGCCGTCGGGGCGCCTCGACGAGGCGCGGCTCACCGAGCTGCTGCCCGCGCTGCTGCCCGTGGAGTCGGTCGACGGCTGGTTCCTCTGCGGGCCCTTTGGGCTGGTTCAGAGCGCAGAGCGGGCGCTGCGCGCGCTCGCCGTGCCGCGCAGCCGCGTCCACCAGGAGATCTTCCATGTGGACGATGCGGTCTCCCCTGCTCCTGTCACTGTCGCGGCTCCCGCGCACAGTTCGGTGACCGCGACACTGGACGGCCGCTCCGGCACCTGGCCGGTGGAGGACGGTGAAACCCTGCTGGAGGCCGTGCTGCGCAACCGCGGCGACGCGCCGTACGCCTGCAAGGGCGGGGTGTGCGGGACCTGCCGGGCCTTCCTGGTCTCGGGTGAGGTGCGGATGGACCGGAACTTCGCGTTGGAGCCGGAGGAGGTCGAGGCCGGCTTCGTACTGGCCTGCCAGTCCCACCCCGTCACCGAGCAGGTGGAGTTGGACTTCGACCGCTGAGGACCGACCCCTGCGCGTCACCGAACTGAGATGGGACCGGGCTCGGAGCCGCAGCACTATTCCCCATTCCTGCAACCTGTTCTACCTTGACGCCTCGTCAGGAAAAGCCATCGGCGGTTCCTCCCCAGCTTCGGCCGGGTGGGGGTACCCCCGCCGAAGGCAGGGGGAGTGCCCCCAGGCGCGGCGCACGGGAGGACGGGCAGAGTGGACTTCACCTTCACCGAGGAACAGCAGGCGGCCGTCGAGGCGGCCACAGCGGTCTTCTCCAAGGTCGCACCCGACGGCGTCCCCAGCCCGGCGCTCACCCCCGGGGCCGTCGCCGAGGATTTCGACCGCCCGCTGTGGCACAAGCTCGCCAAGGCGGACCTCCTGAGCCTCGTCCTCGATCCCCGGCACGGCGGCGCGGGGCTCGACCCTGTCGCGCTCTGCCTCGTCCTGCGCGAGTCCGCCAAGGTGCTGGCCCGGGTGCCGCTCCTGGAGACCGGCGCCGCCGCGCTCACCCTGCGCAGGTACGCCACTTCGGAGCTGTGTGACGAGCTGCTCCCCCGGGTCGGATGCGGCGAACTCGTGCTGACAGTCGCCTCCAGCGGCCGCACCGGTCACGATCCGGCCGAGCTCGCCGTCGAAGCCCGCGAGGACGGCGAGGACTGGATCTTGGACGGCGTGCAGACAGCCGTGCCGTGGGCACACACCGCGGACCTGGTGCTGATCCCGGCCCGCACCGGCGACGGCCGCACGGTGCTCGCACTCACTCCCCGGCTGCACGACGGCGTCACTCTCGCCGAGCAGGTGTCCACCAACGGCGAGCGGTACGCCGAGGTGAGCCTGGAGGCCGTACGGCTCGGCGACCGCGACATGCTGACCGCCGACGGCGCCTGGGAGTGGCTACGCGACCTCCTCACCACCGGCGTCTGCGCGCTCGCCCTAGGCCTCGGCGAGGGCGTGCTGGGCATGACGAGCGACTACACCGCCAAACGAGAGCAGTTCGGCTTCCCCGTGGCCACATTCCAGGCGGTCGCCGTCCAGACCGCCGACCGCTACATCGACCTTCGGGCCATGGAAGCCACCCTGTGGCAGGCCGCGTGGCGGCTCGCCGCATCTCACCCAGGCGCGACCGGGGGTGCCGGAGGCCCCCTCCCACCCGCCGGCGACGTCGCCGTCGCGAAGATCTGGGCGTCGGAGGGCGTACGGCGGGTCGTCCAGACCGCCCAGCATCTGCACGGCGGCTTCGGCGCCGACGTCGACTATCCGCTGCACCGCTACCACGCGTGGGCCAAACAGCTGGAGCTGTCACTGGGCCCGGCAGCCGCACACGAGGAGGCTCTCGGCGATCTGCTCGCCGCGCACCCCCTCGCGTGACACCCCTCGCGTGACACCCCTCGCGTGACACCCGCAGACCCGTACAGGCCGCGGACCGCGCGCCGGCGGACCGCAGCAGCCCTTGGCTCGTGGTTACCGGACCCCGTGGTTACAGGACGAAGGGCTGGTCCCCGCTCTCGGAGACCAGGGGGCGGCCCGCGGCCTCCCAGCCGAGCATTCCGCCCTCCACGTTCACCGCGTCCAGCCCCTGCGCGATGAGGTACTGGGCAACCTGCGCCGACCGGCCGCCGACCCGGCACACGACATGCACCTGGCGGCCGTCGGCCACGGCCTCGGTCAACTCATCCAACCGCAGCACGACCTGCCCCATCGGCAGATGCAGCGCGCCCTCGGCATGACCGGCCGCCCACTCGTCGTCCTCCCGCACGTCCAGCAGGAAGCCGTCGGAAGGTACCGCCGCGGCATCCACCGTGGGCAGCTGGGCGAAGTGCATGAGGTCAGCCTCTCTCCATCGCGTACGGCCGGGGATACGCCCCGGGCGGGCACGGCCGGTGCCGTGCGTCGCACGTTACCCGGCCAGCTCGGCCAGCCGGGCCTCCCGCTCGGCGACCTGGGCAAGGAGCTGTTCCGCGATCTCCTCGAGCAGGGCGTCCGGGTCGTCCGGAGCCATCCGCAGCATGGCCCCTATGGCACTGTTCTCCAGCTCCTCGGCGACCGCGGCCAGCAGTTCCTTGCGCTGGGCCAGCCACTCCAGGCGGGCGTAGAGCTCCTCGCTGGGGCTGGGCCCCGGCTTCTCGCCCTGCGATCGCGCCGCCCACTCCTCGGCGAGCGTGCGCAGCTCGTCCTCGTTCCCGGCCGCGTAGGCCCCGTTCACCCGCACGATGAACGCGCTGCGCCGGTCACGCTCCGCATCGTCGCGCGCCAGGTCCGGATGAGCCTTGCGGACCAGCTCGCGGAAGACCCGGCGGGCCTCCTCGCTCGGCCGGACCCGCCCCGGCGGCTGCACCGGCCGCTCGGTGAGCATCGCCATCGCCTCCGGAGACAGACCTTCCGAGTCGATCCAGCCGTGGAACAGCTCATCCACGCCCGGCATCGGCAGGACCATGCCCCGGGCCTGCTCCGCCTTGCGAATGTCGTCGGGATCCTTGGTACGCTCCGCGACCGCCTCGGCGATCAGGGCGTCCAGCTCATCGAGCCGGCCGTACATCGGACCGAGCCTCTGGTGGTGCAGCCGGGAGAAGTTCTCCACCTCCACCCGGAAGGTCTCCACCGCGATCTCGAACTCGATCAACGCCTGCTCGGCGGCGCGCACCGCCTGCTCCAGCCGGGCCTCCGGCCGCGCGTCCTCCTGCGGCCCGGCCCGCCCTTCCTCGCGCTGCCCGGCATCGGCCTTGCCCTGAAGATCGGTCCGCTCAGCTTCCGGATTCATCACTCGCCCAGGCTAATGGCCCTGCCCCTGCGCCGTCAGACGCCCAGCTCAGCGGCTATGCGCCCGCTCCGGACAGCCGCCACCAGCGCCGCGTGATCCGCCTCCGTGCGATCCGCGTACGCCACCGCGAAGGCCGCCACCGCCTCATCCATTTCCTCCCCCTTCCCGCAGTAGCCGGCGATCAGCCGCGGGTCGGCGCTGTGCGCATGCGCCCGCGCCAGCAGGGCTCCGGTCATCCGCCCGTAGTCGTCGATCTGGTCGGCGGCCAGCACCGCCGGATCCACGCTGCCTTTCCGGTTCCGGAACTGCCGCACCTGGTAGGGGCGCCCGTCGACGCTCGTCCAGCCCAGCAGAATGTCGCTCACGACCTGCATCCGCTTCTGCCCGAGCACCACCCGGCGCCCCTCGTGCCCGGGCTCCGGCACCGCGAATCCCGCCTTCGTCACATGCGGCAGCAGGGCCGATGCGCGGGCCTCCTTCACCTGCAGCACCAGCGGCTCGCCCCGGTGGTCCAGCAGCAGCACCACGTACGAGCGCATGCCCACACTGCCCGTGCCGACCACCCGGAACGCGACGTCGTGCACCGCGTAGCGCGCGAGCAGCGGCAGCCGGTCCTCCGGCAGCGTCTCGAGATACCCGCCCAGGGCCGTCGCCACGGCTGCCGCCTCGGCGTCCGGCACCCGGCGCAGCACCGGCGGCGCGTCCGTGAAGCGGCGGCGGGGAACACCCGCCGTCTCCTCGCCGTCCAGCACCGTCTCCGTGGCCCGCGCCGCGAACCGGGCGCTCGTGTTGCGCCGCGCCTTCTCCGCGACCCGCTCCAGCGTGCCGACCAGATCGCGCGCGTCGGTGTGCGAGACGAGCTCCTCGTCGGCGATCGCGTTCCACGCGTCCAGCACCGGCAGCTTCGCCAACAAGCGCATCGTGCGCCGATACGCGCCCGTGGCGTCGTACGCCGCCGCACGGCAGGTGTCCTCGTCAGCCCCTGCCTCCCGGCCGGCCAGCACCAGCGAGGCCGCCAGCCGCTTCACGTCCCACTCCCAGGGACCGACCAGGGTCTCGTCGAAGTCGTTGATGTCCATCACGAGGCTGCCGATGGCGTCCCCGTAGAGCCCGAAGTTCGCGGCGTGCGCATCCCCGCAGATCTGCGCGCCGACGCCGGTCACAGGCGTCTCCGCCAGGTCGAATGCCATCAGACCGGCGGTTCCGCGCAGGAAGGCGAAAGGAGTCGCGGCCATCCGGCCGACCCGTATCGGGGCCAGCTCCGGCAGGCGCCCGGCGCTGGACTCCGCCACCGCGGCGACCGCGTCCGGCCTGCCGGGGCCCACCCTCAACGCCGCGTGCGCGGACCGCGGCACCCGGTCCCTCAGCGCCTTCCCCTGCCGCCTCGGCGCGGCCCGGTCCTGGGGCCACCGTGCGAACCCCGGCACACCCGGAATCCGCTCGCCCGCACGCGGGGCCGAGTCCTGGTCCGAATCCTCGCTCCGGGGCCGCACCACTGCTCGGTCCTGTGCCGGAAACCGCCCCCGCATCCGCTCGTCGGCCACCATGCGCTCTCCCCCGTCACCGTCCCGACACCAACTGGCCATGACCGTACCGCCCATGGCCGAACAGCCGCACACCCCTGTGGATAACTCCCAACGGCCCACCTCGGAAGCCCCCTTCGCGACCAAGCCCCCCGTAAAACTCTCCGGGGCCCGCCACGGGTGCCGAACCCATGGGGCCCTCCCCGCGGGCTACTCCCCGAGCCCGGCGTCCCGCGCCAACAGCGCCGCCTGGACGCGGTTCTCGCACCCGAGCTTCGCCAGGATCCGGCTCACATACGTCTTCACCGTCGCCTCGCTCATATGGATCCGCTCACCGGCGTCCGCGTTCGACAGACCCTCGCCGAGCAGCGCCAGCACCTCGAGCTCCCGCTCTGTCAGCGCCTCCAGGCGACGTCGGGCCTCCTCGCCGCGCTCCGCCGCCCGGCCCGAAGCGAGCGAGTCGACGACGTGCCGCGTGGCCCCCGGCGACAGATACGCGTCTCCGCCCGCTGCGGCCCGTACCGCCCCGATCAGCTCGCCCGGCGCGGTGTCCTTCAGCAGGAATCCGGCACCGCCGGCGCTCAGGGCGCGCAACACGTTCTCCCGTTCGCCGAAGGTGGTGAGGATCAGCACCCTGACGGCCGGGGCGGCTCGGCGCAGCTCCGCGAGCGCGGACAGCCCGTCCATCAGCGGCATCTGGATGTCGAGCAGCGCGACGTCGACCGTACGCGCCCGGGCCAGGTCCACCGCCTCCCGGCCGTTCGCGGCCTCCGCGACCACCTCGATGTCATCGGCCGAGGTGAGGATCATCCTGATGCCGGCCCGTATGAGCGGCTCGTCATCGGCGACGAGGACCCTGATCACAGCTCTCCTGCGCATGGTCGAAGGGACACGGGCACGGCGGGGCATCGGCCACGTCACGGCTGCGCCGCCGCTACCGCACCCCGGCGCCATCATCCCCGACCCGCGCGGAAGCGACTCCCACGGCACCCAGGACTCCTGCGGCTCCCACGGCGCCTACTGGCCGACCTCGAAGGACCGCTTCTCGATGAGCTTGCCGCCCTTGAAGCAGAAGCGGAACACCGGATCCGCGTTCCAGCTGTCTCCCGTCTCCGACGACAGCAACGTGAGGCACTCCGCGCCCTCCGGCTCGGGCGGCCCCTTGCCTTCGAACTCCGAGGTCATGAACGAGTCGCCGGCAGGCAACTTCGCGCGGACCTCGGCCTCCGGCTGACCCGCCTTCACCGCCTCGTAGTCCTCGCGGTCGATCATGGCTCGGTCCACTTCCTGCATCAGCTCCGCCAACCCCCAGACCGCAACGACCCCCAGCCCCAGCACGATCGCCACCACGACGCCGCAGCCGAGGGCCAACCCGCTGACCCGCCTGCCGCTGCTGCTCATCGCCGCCGCGACCTCCCTCTGCGCACCGGTCCAGTCGATGACCGGTCCACCGTCCCCCGGAGCGCCGGTCAGGTTCTGCTCCCGGAAGTCGCCCGCCGCATCGACGAAGGTCTCCGGCGGCCGAACACCCCCCGCCTGCCCCGCCTCAGGCCCGGCCCCGGCCTCGGCACCGGCACCGGCACCGGCACCGGCACCAGCCGACGAGCCGTCGTCCGGGCCGTACGGCAGAACGCCCGCGAGCCGGAAACCGCCGTTCGGTGCAGGCCCGGCGTGCACCATGCCACCGATCAGACGGGCTCGCTCCTTCAGGCCCGTGAGGCCCTGCCCGCCGCTCACCGCGGCTGTGCCGCTCCCGCTGCCCGTGCCCGCCCTCACGGGCCCGTTGGCGACCTCCACCACCAACGAGTCCGGCTCGTACCGCAGGCCGACCGTGATCGGCGCGCCCGCCGCGTACTTGTGAGCATTCGTCAGGCCTTCCTGGGCGATGCGGTACGCGGCGTGGTCCGCAGCCGGCGCCAGCGCACGCGGCATCCCCGAGCGCCGCAGCTCCACCGCCGCACCCGCCGCCCGCGACGCCTCGGCCAGCTCCTCGATGCCGGCCACGCCCCGGGACACGGGCCGCGCGTCCTCCAGGGGCCGGGTTCCCTCGGCACCGTCCCGCAGGATGCCCACGACCTCCCGCAGTTCGTGCATCGCCGCCACCGAGGCCTCCCGCAGCACCCCGACCCCCTCGCGCTGTCGCTCGGTCAGCTCGGAATCGACCTCAAGAGCTCCGGTGTGCACGGCGATCAGGGCGAGCTGGTGGCCGAGGCTGTCGTGCATGTCCTGGGCGATCCGCTGCCGCTCCCGCATCCGCGCCTGTCCCGCGACCATCGCCCGCTCGCGCAGCAGCTGCGCATTGTGCTGCTGGAGGGTGTGCAGCAGGGTGCGGCGCTGCGTCCAGTACCGGCTCGCCAGGCCGGGGACGACCGTCGTCGCCAGGAAGAAGACGACGGAGAAGACGATCGTCGCCAGGGACGAGAACTCGGGGTACTCGGTGTAGGCGACGTACGCGGTCAGCGCCGTGTGGAGCGCGAACGCTGCGGTGAACGCCCCGAGCGCCCGGCCCACCCGCGTCACGGCCCGGCCCGCGGACCAGCCCGCCACCATGAGCAGCATCACAAAGCCGCTCATGACCCCGGCCGCCGCGCCTGTGACGACCAACACAGTCGCCGGCAGCACCCGCCGCAGCGGGGAGAGCACCGCGACCACCAGCGCGGTCGCCACCACCCGCGCGGGGCCGCTGCCCTCCAGGTCCTCCAGTCCCGCCGCTGACAGCGACAGGACCAGGGACAGCACCACTTCGCCCGCGATCCGTCGCGGGGGCCACGACCCCGGTACGACCAGGCGCCGCCACACCGCCCGGGCCCGCTCCCTCCCAGTCACCGCCTTCACGCGGCACACGCTAAGACCGGCCCGCGGGACGGCGCACTCCCCCTTCGTCGCGCCCCTCGGCGACGAAAGTCGCGCCCCCCTCGGGAGCAGCCGGTCCGGCAGGACAGCGACCGAGTGACCAAACGAACACACAAAAAGCTCCGCAGGCCTGAGACCTGCGGAGCCGATGGTGCGCGAGGGGGGAGTTGAACCCCCACGCCCTTACGGGCACTGGAACCTGAATCCAGCGCGTCTGCCTATTCCGCCACCCGCGCATGGGTGTTGCCGCCCGGTTCTCGCACAGCCTCCGGACCGTTCTGTCCGGGTCGTGTGGAGCGCCTGCCGACATCCAGAAGATTAGCACGCTGGCAAGGGTGGGTTCACACGGCTTTCCCGGCCCCGCACAGCCTGTACCCGCACCTTTCCACCCGCCTCGGACCAGGGACGCGGCCGATTGCGGGACACTGTGCTGGGGGAGCCCTCTACGATCCGATGTGAGCGGCGCTCTGTGCCGTCTCCCGGGCCCGCTCCCCGCAGGCCCGTTACAGGCCTGTGAGAGGCGACACTCGACAGCCGGGGCAGGAAGTGGAACCACGTGTGTTTGCCGCTCGTGGATACGATCAGTAAGCAGTACCAGGACGACTTCGAGGACCGCATCAGGGAAGGAGGTGCCCCGTGGGAGTACTGAAGCGCTTCGAGCAGCGTCTCGAGGGTCTCGTGAACGGCACCTTCGCCAAGGTGTTCAAGTCCGAGGTGCAGCCCGTCGAGATCGCCGGAGCACTGCAGCGGGAGTGCGACAACAACGCCACCATCTGGAACCGCGACCGGACCGTGGTCCCCAACGACTTCATCGTCGAGCTGAGCGCACCGGACTTCGAGCGGCTGAGCCCGTACTCCGGCCAGCTCTCCGACGAGCTCGCCGGCATGGTGCGCGACTACGCCAAGCAGCAGCGCTACACCTTCATGGGCACGATCAAGGTGCACCTGGAGAAGGCCGACGACCTCGACACCGGCCTGTACCGCGTGCGCAGCCGCACGCTGGCCACCAGCGAGTCCCAGCACCCGCAGGGCCGCCGCCCCGCCGCCGCGGCACGGCGCCCCGGCGGCCACCCGGCGCAGCCCGCGGGCGCTCCACCGATGCCCGCCTCGCCGCCGCCCGGCGCGCGAGCGGCCGGCCCCTCCCCGGTGACCCAGCTGCCCGGCGCGGCCGCAGGCCCGATGCCGAGCACGGTCACCCGCCGCTGGATCGAGATCAACGGCACCCGGCACCAGATCTCCCGGGCGACCATGGTGCTGGGCCGCAGCACCGAGGCCGATGTGCGGATCGACGACCCCGGCGTCTCCCGCCGGCACTGCGAGATCCGGACCGGAACGCCCGCGACGATCCAGGATCTGGGATCCACCAACGGCATCGTGGTGGACGGACAGCACACCACCCGCGCTACGCTCCGCGACGGCTCGCGGATCGTCGTGGGCAGCACCACCATCGTGTACCGGCAAGCCGAAGGGTGAAGCGGGGGCAATGTCAGAGCTGACCCTGACGGTCATGCGGCTGGGCTTTCTCGCCGTACTGTGGCTGTTCGTCATCGTGGCCGTACAGGTCATCCGCAGCGATCTGTTCGGCACGCGCGTCACCCAGCGCGCGGCCCGCCGGGGGGAGGCCCAGGGCCGCTCCGCCGCGGGCAGCCGGCAGCCCCCGCAGCAGCGCTCACAGCCGTCCGGCCGCGGCGGCGGCCGGCAGCGGCGCGGCGCCCCCACCAAGCTGGTGGTCTCCGAGGGCACCCTGACCGGCACCACCGTCGCGCTCCAGGGTCAGACGATCTCCCTCGGTCGCGCCCACGACTCGACGATCGTGCTGGACGACGACTACGCGTCCAGCAGGCATGCCAGGATCTACCCGGACCGTGACGGCCAGTGGATCGTCGAGGACCTCGGGTCCACCAACGGCACCTATCTCGACCGGACCCGACTCACCACCCCGACACCGATTCCGCTGGGCGCGCCGATCCGCATCGGCAAGACCGTCATCGAGCTGCGGAAGTAGTACCAGAATGAGCGAGCGGAGCGAGCGGGCCGAGGCCGCGTCGGCAACCGGGCCGACACACGCCAGCGCGCTCCCGACCGGAGGGTGGGCACCGTGCGGATGTACCCCGAGCCGACCGGCGAGGTGCGCATGAGTCTGTCACTGCGTTTCGCCGCCGGATCGCACAAAGGCATGATCCGCGAGGGCAACGAGGACTCCGGCTATGCCGGCCCCCGCCTCCTTGCCATCGCCGACGGCATGGGCGGCCAGGCCGCCGGCGAGGTCGCCAGCTCCGAGGTGATCTCCACCCTCGTCCAGCTCGATGACGACGTGCCGGGCTCCGACATCCTCACCTCCCTCGGCAGCGCCGTACAGCGCGCCAACGAGCAGCTCCGCGTCATGGTCGAAGAGGACCCCCAGCTCGAGGGCATGGGCACCACGCTCACTGCCCTGCTGTGGACCGGCCAGCGCCTCGGCCTCGTCCACGTCGGCGACTCCCGCGCCTACCTCCTCCGCGACGGCGTCCTCAGCCAGATCACCCAGGACCACACCTGGGTCCAGCGGCTGGTCGACGAAGGCCGGATCACGGAGGAGGAAGCCACCACCCACCCGCAGCGCTCCCTGCTGATGCGCGCACTGGGCAGCGGCGACCACGTCGAGCCCGACCTCTCCATCCGCGAGGTCCGGGCCGGTGACCGCTATCTGATCTGCTCGGACGGCCTCTCCGGCGTGGTCAGCCACCAGACGCTCGAGGACACCCTCGCCGGCTACCACGGCCCGCACGAGACCGTGCAGGAGCTCATCCAGCTCGCACTGCGCGGTGGCGGCCCCGACAACATCACCTGCATCGTCGCCGACGTCCTCGACGTGGACGACAGCGACACCCTGGCCGGGCAGCTCAACGACACCCCCGTCGTCGTCGGCGCGGTGGCCGAGAACCCGCCGCACCTGGGCGACCACGGCGCCATGCAGACCCCGGCCGGCCGGGCCGCCGAACTCGGCCGCGGCGTACCGCCGCAGGCTCCCGGCTCCGCGGCGGACGGCTTCGGCCCGCCCGGCAGCGGCCACCCCGGCATGGCCGACTTCTCCGGCGGCTACGGCGTGTACACCGAAGAGGACTTCATCAAGCCCGCCCGCCGCGGCACATGGCTCAAGCGCTCGCTGCTCATCACGCTCGCGCTCGGCCTCGTCGGCGCGGCCTCGTACGGCGGCTACCGCTGGACCCAGTCGCAGTACTACGTGGGCGCCAAAGGCGAGCACGTCGCCCTCTACCAAGGCATCAGCCAGGACTTGGCCTGGATCAGCCTCAACGAGGTCCACGAGGACCACCCCGAGATCGAACTCAAGTACCTCCCGGCCTATCAGCAGAAGCAGGTCAAGGAGACCATCGCGGTCGGCAGCCTGGGCCAGGCCGAGGACAAGGTCCAGGAGCTCGGCAAGCAGGCCTCCGCCTGCCACAAGCGCGCCGAACAGGTCAAGGCCGAGGAGCAGAAGAAGGAAGAGGAGCGCCAGAAGGCACAGGACCAGCAGGCCGGGAAGCAGCAGGGCGAGGCAGGCGGCGAGGCAGGCAGCCGGCCCGCGACCCGCGCCGACGGCAGCAGCACCGACGTCACCAGCGGCAGCACTCCGACGCCCGGCCCCACTTTGTCGGAGGAAGAGCAGCAGCTGGCCAAGGCGTGCGAGAGCACACCGCAGTAGCTAAGGGGCCATCCACACCATGAGCAGTAGCACCAACCCGACCCACACCTCCACGATCGGCGCGATCGGCACCCCGAGCCGACGCAACACCGAGCTCGCGCTGCTCGTCTTCGCCGTCGTGATCCCGGTCTTCGCGTACGCCAACGTGGGCCTCGCCAAGAGCGGATCCATCCCGGCCGGTCTCCTCGGCTACGGGTTCGGCCTCGGTCTGCTCGCCGGCGTCGCCCATCTCGCGGTGCGAAAGTTCGCGCCGTACGCCGACCCGTTGCTGCTGCCGCTCGCCACCCTGCTCAACGGCCTGGGTCTGGTGCTGATCTGGCGGCTCGACCAGGAGCCGTCCATCAGCACCGTCGCGCTGGGCGGGGCCAAGGCCCCGGGCCAGCTGATGTGGTCCACGCTGGGCATCGCGCTCTTCATCGCCGTCCTGGTCTTCCTCAAGGACCACCGGGTGCTGCAGCGTTACACCTACATCTCCATGGTGATCGCGCTGGCGCTGCTGATCGCCCCGATGTTCTTCCCCGCCGTCAACGGCGCCAAGATCTGGATCACGATCCCCGGTGTGGGCGGCCTCCAGCCCGGCGAGTTCGCGAAGATCATCATCACCGTCTTCTTCGCCGGCTATCTCATGGTCAAGCGCGATGCTCTCGCACTCGCCAGCCGCCGGTTCATGGGCCTGTACCTGCCCCGCGGCCGGGACCTCGGGCCGATCCTGGTGATCTGGGCGCTGAGCCTGCTGATCCTGATCTTCGAGACCGATCTGGGCACCTCACTGCTCTTCTTCGGCCTCTTCGTGATCATGCTGTACGTCGCCACCGAGCGCACCAGCTGGGTCGTCTTCGGCCTGACCCTGAGCGCCGTCGGCGCCGTGGCCGTCGCCTCCTTCGCCGGCCACGTCCAAAGCCGGGTGGACCAGTGGCTCAACCCGCTGGCGCTCACGGAGGACGGCCTCGTCCAGGAGCCCGCTCAGGTCATGTACGCCTTCGGGTCCGGCGGCATGTTCGGCTCCGGCCTCGGCCAGGGCTTCTCACGACTGATCGGCGGGCTCGGCGCCAAGAGCGACTACATCCTCGCCACCGTCGGCGAGGAGATGGGCCTCACCGGCATGATGGCCGTCGTCATCCTCTACGCGCTGATCATCGAGCGGGGCGTACGGACCGCCCTCGCGGCGCGCGACCCCTTCGGCAAGCTGCTCGCTGTCGGTCTGTCGGGCGCCTTCGCGCTCCAGGTCTTCGTCGTCGCGGGCGGCGTCACCTCGCTCATCCCGCTGACCGGAATGACCATGCCCTTCCTGGCCCAGGGCGGATCCTCGGTGATCGCCAACTGGGCGCTCATCGCGGTCCTGCTGCGGATCAGCGACACGGCCCGCCGCCCTGCTCCCGCCCCGGCCCCGTCCACCGATGCCGAGATGACCCAGGTGGTCCGACCGTGAACAAGCCCCTCCGCCGGGTCGCCATCTTCTGCGGCCTCCTCGTCCTCGCCCTGCTGGTCCGCGTCAACTGGATCCAGTTCGTCCAGGCCGACGAACTCAGGACCGACCAGCACAACCGCCGCGTCGCCATCGCCCGTTACAGCCAGGAGCGCGGCGACATCATCGTCGGCGGGAAGGCGATCACCGGTCACACCGAGACGAACGGCAACGACTTCAAGTACAAGCGCACTTACAAGAACGGCGCGATGTGGGCTCCGGTGACCGGCTACGCCTCGCAGGCCTTCGGCGCCAACCAGCTCGAGCAGATCAACGACGGCATACTCACCGGCGACGACGACCGGCTCTTCTTCAACCGCACGATCGACATGATCACCGGCAAGGAGAAGGCGGGCGGCGATGTCGTCACCACGCTCAACGCCAAGGCGCAGAAGGCCGCTTTCCATGGCCTCGGCACCAAGAAGGGCGCTGTGGTCGCTCTCGACCCGCAGACCGGAGCGATCCTCGCCCTTGCGAGCGCCCCGAGCTACGACCCGTCCATCTTCGCCGGCAACTCCAAGTCCGACTCGCAGGCCTGGGTCGCGCTCAACAAGGACAAAGACAAGCCCATGATCAACCGGGCGCTGCGCGAGACGTACCCTCCCGGTTCGACCTTCAAGGTGGTCACGGCGGCCGCGGCCCTGGAGAACGGCCTCTACACGGACATCAACGAGCCGACCAAATCGCCGCTGCCCTGGAAGCTGCCGCTGAGCACCAAGAACCTCGAGAACCACGGCAACATCCCCTGCAAGAACGCCACCCTCCTGGTAGCACTGCAGTGGTCCTGCAACACGGTCTTCGGCAAGATCGGCGATGACCTCAAGCGGGACAAGATGGTCGAGCAGGCAGAGAAGTTCGGCTTCAACGAAGAGGTTTTCACCCCGATTCGCGCCAATAAGTCCGTTTACGACACGAAGATGGACCGGCCGGGCAACGCCCTGTCCTCGATCGGTCAGTTCAACACCGCCACCACCCCGCTCCAGATGGCGATGGTCGTCTCTGCCATCGCCAACGACGGCAAGCTCATGGAGCCGTACATGGTGGAGCAGTTGCGGGCTCGGAATCTCAACGTGATCGAGCAGCACACGCCCAAGGAGATGAGCCAGCCGCTCTCGCCGGAGAACGCCCAGAAGCTGCAGGAGATGATGGAGACTGTCGTCTCTAAAGGCACCGGCACCGACGCGCGGATCCCGGACGTCACGGTCGGTGGCAAGACCGGTACCGCCCAGCATGGCGTCGAGAACAGCGAGAAGCCGTACGCCTGGTTCATCTCGTACGCCAAGGACGACAACGGCTCCCCGGTCGCGGTCGCGGTCGTCGTCGAGGACGACGAAGCAAACCGCGACGACATCTCCGGCGGTGGCCTGGCAGCCCCGATCGCCAAGCAGGTGATGGAGGCGGTCATCAGCGGCAATTAGTGACGCCGGTCACCTCCTGAACCGATCCGCGCACGTGGACGTACCGGTCCGGTATCAGGTAGCGGCCGCTAGCCAGGTCCCCCACGGCGTGGCGGGTACGGTAAGCCCGAGCAGCACATCGCCGGATCCCACACCGGTGCGTCGGGAATGACGGAGAGGGCTGGAGAAGCTATGGAAGAGCCGCGTCGCCTCGGCGGCCGGTATGAGCTGGGCTCGGTGCTCGGCCGCGGAGGCATGGCCGAGGTCTACCTCGCCCATGACACCCGCCTGGGCCGCACCGTGGCTGTGAAGACACTGCGGGTGGACCTCGCCCGCGATCCGTCGTTCCAGGCCCGGTTCCGCCGAGAGGCCCAGTCGGCCGCCTCGCTCAACCACCCGTCGATCGTCGCGGTATACGACACCGGCGAGGACTACGTCGACGGGGTCTCGATCCCGTACATCGTGATGGAGTACGTGGACGGGTCGACCCTCCGCGAGCTGCTGCACTCCGGCAGAAAGCTGCTGCCGGAGAGATCTCTGGAAATGACCGTCGGCATCCTCCAGGCGCTGGAGTACTCGCACCGGGCCGGCATCGTGCACCGCGACATCAAGCCCGCGAACGTCATGCTGACCCGCACCGGCCAGGTCAAGGTCATGGACTTCGGCATCGCCCGCGCCATGGGCGACTCTGGCATGACCATGACGCAGACGGCCGCGGTCATCGGCACGGCCCAGTACCTCTCCCCCGAGCAGGCCAAGGGCGAGCAGGTGGACGCCCGCTCCGACCTGTACTCGACCGGCTGCCTGCTGTACGAGCTGCTGACCGTCCGGCCGCCCTTCGTGGGCGACTCCCCGGTCGCAGTGGCGTACCAGCACGTGCGCGAGGAGCCGCAGCCGCCCAGCACGTACGACCCGGAGATCTCTCCGGAGATGGACGCGATCGTCCTCAAGGCGCTCGTGAAGGACCCGGACTACCGCTACCAGTCGGCCGACGAAATGCGCGCCGACATCGAGGCGGCCCTGGACGGCCGGCCCGTGGCAGCCACGGCGGCGATGGGAGCGGCGGCCTACGGGGCGTACGGCCAGGACCAACCGACGACCGCCCTGCGCACCCAGGACGCGTCCCCCCAGACCTCCATGCTCCCGCCCATGCGCGAGGACGACGGCGGATTCGGCTACGACGACCGTCCGGACCGGCGCCGCGGCGGAGGCGGCAGGAAGAACAACACCTCGACGATCCTGCTGGTGATCGCAGGCATCCTGGTGCTCGTCGGCGCGATCTTCATCGGGCGGGAGATCTTCGGGAGCGGCAAGCTCTCCGGCGACACCCCTGTGCCGAACCTGATCGGCAAAACCCTGAAGGACGCCCAGGAGAATGGCGTCAACGGGGGCTTCGAGGTCGTGAAGGCCGGCGAGAAGCCGTGCGACAACGTCAAGAAGAACCAGATCACGGCACAGAACCCCAGGCAGGGCGCCACGGTGGAGAAGAACGGCGAGGTCAAGGTCACCCTGTGCTCGGGGCCCGAGCTGATCCCGGTTCCCAACGTCGAGAACATCCCTATCGGAGAGGCCAGGAAAATCCTGGAGGAGAAGGGCTTCGACTCCGAGAAGATCCGGACGAAGTCGCTCGAGTCGGACCGTGAGCCCGGCCTGGTGCTCAAGCAGACCCCGGAGCCGCAGACCAAGCGGCCGAAGACGGCAACGATCACCCTCACCGTCGCCAAGGAGAAGGAGATGATCGTCGTCCCGCCCGTCACGGGCAAGTCAGTGGAGGAGGCGCAGGGTCAGCTGGAGGGCCTGGGCTTCGAAGTCGACGTCCAAGAGGAGGAGCGCGATGACGCGGTCCCGGGCACGGTCGTCGCGCAGAACCCCGAGGGCAACACGGAGGCCAAGGAAGGGTCGACGGTCACGCTGACGGTCGCCGCGGAGTCCGAGTCGTTCCAACTGCAGAACTTCCAAGGTCAGAAGCTGAAGGACGTCAGGAAGGCACTCGAGGACGCGGGCCTGGTCGTCGGCAATGTCGGCCCGAACACAGAGGACGACGCCATCGTGGTCGCGTCGGACCCCGGCGCGGGCTCCGAGGTAGAGGAGGGTGACACCATCAACCTGGTTACCTCTCCGCCTCAGGACGGCGACGGTGAAGGCGACGGCGGCATCTTCGGCGGCCCGACCGGCAGAGGCCGGAACGGGGACTGACGCCCGTACCGCGCACAAAGCGAGGCCCCGGCACCCACTCCGCGTGGGACGCCGGGGCCTTCGTGTGCCCGCCCTGCTCCGCTGCCGACCCGGCAGGGATGCGGTGAGCGGGCTAACGCAGTTCCTTCGGGGGCGTACGGCGCACGTCCACCTTCTCCGTGCGCTCCAGCTCCGCCCACACGATGTAGCGGTAGTTGGAGGTGTAGACAGGCGTGCACGTCGTCAGCGTGAGGTAGCGGCCCGCCTTCTTCTTCCCCGACTCCCTCGGGACGGCGTCGAGCACATCCACGTTGAACTTCGAGGTCTCCGGCAGCTTTGCGTAGACCTTGTAGACGTACCAGGTGTCCCGAGTCTCGAAGACGACCGCGTCGCCCTCGTCGATCTTGTGGATGTTGTGGAACTGCGCGCCGTGCCCGTCGCGGTGGGCCGCCAGGCTGACGTTGCCCTTCGTGTCCCACGGCATCGCGGACTTCACCGGCTTGGTGTAGTAGCCGGCCACTCCGTGATTGAGCTCCTTCGTGCCGGTGCCCTTGGTGATCAGGATCTCGTCGCCGCTCATCGCTGGGACGTGCAGGAAGCCGATGCCGTCCTTGGTGTCCAGGGGGCCGGGTCCGTCCGCCCAGCGGTTGCGCACCTGGTCGCCCTTCCGTGCCGCATCCCGATCGGCCAGGATGTTGGTCCACCACAGCGAGTAGACGACGAACAGCGCGAGGACCAGACCCGCGGTGATCAACAGCTCACCGAAGACGCTGACGGCCGCGGCCACCCGGCCCAGCGTGCGGCGCCTGGGGGCGCCCGGGCGGCCCGGGCCTTGCGGTGGATGCGCCTCGGTGCCGGTTCGTGCGTGCTGAGTCGCTGCCACCGCGTCGTACTCCGTTTCCGATGTTTCTGCAGATCGATGTTCCGAGGGGCCTAGCCGACCAGGGCGTCCGGCTTCCCCTTGCTGCGCGGCCGCTCCTCGACCATCTTGCCCCAGACGATCATTCGATACGTGCTGGTGAACTCGGGGGTGCAGGTCGTGAGCGTGACGTAGCGCCCCGGTTCGGTGAAGCCGGAACCCGGTGGCACCGGCCCGATCACACCGACGTTCGACGGCGACGTCTGCGGCAGGATGCTCGCCATCTCATACGTGTAAAAGGTGCTCTGCGTCTCGACGATGATCTCGTCGCCCGGCTTGAGCCGGTTGATGTAGCGGAACGGCTCGCCGTGCGTGTTGCGATGCCCCGCCACGGCGAAGTTGCCCTTCTTGTCCCAAGGCATCGCGGTCTTCAGCTTGCCGTCGGCATAGTGGCCGACCATGCCGCGGTCGAGGACCTTGTGCTTGTCGATGCCCTCGGCGATCGGGACCTTCACATCCAGCTTGGGGATGTACATGATCGCGAAGCCCTGGCCGGGTGAGAAGGCGCCCGCCTTGCGGTCGGCGCCCTCGCCCCACTGCCACTCCAGATTGCTCGCGGCACCGCCCGCCTGCTGCTGGGCGAGAACGTTCGTGTACCAGAGCTGGTAGGTCACGAACAGCAGCATCAAGACGCCGACCGTGATGAACGCCTCACCCACCAGCCGACTGGCGATGACACCGGGCGGCTCCTTGCGTGCCCGGGCCTGGCGCCGGGCCTCGACGCGGGAGCGGGGGGGCTGGTCCGTGAGGGGCGC
Organism: Streptomyces sp. KR80; assembly: GCF_052245555.1. Classification (NCBI taxonomy): domain Bacteria; kingdom Bacillati; phylum Actinomycetota; class Actinomycetes; order Kitasatosporales; family Streptomycetaceae; genus Streptomyces; species Streptomyces sp. KR80. The sequence continues at coordinate 328,490 of NZ_JBQQCD010000003.1, read as the reverse complement.
GCCGGACGTGGCCGCGCGCCGTCCTCCTCGGCCCCCGCGCTTGGCCGCACGCCGCCGCGCCGCCCGGCCGCCGACAATCGGCGTGCCCGTCGATTCGCCGACCTGGGTAGCGACCGAGGCGGACGACGGCACCCGCAGACCGACGGTCTCTTCATCGAAGGCTGGTTCCACGACCGGAGGCACGACGACGGTTGCACCCCCGTCAACGTGCTCCGCGACCTGATGGACGGCGCGTTGGGCAGCCTGCTGGACGGCTTGTTGAGCGGTGGCCTCCTGAACGGCTCGACGCGCCGCAGCCCGGGCGGCAGCGACCTGCTCGTCCGTCGGCCCCGCAGGCGCTCCGCCGACGCCGCCCGGTGGCGCCTGCCAGGCGTGGCCGCCGTACTCCGCCTGGGGCTCGTGCACCCCGGCGACTCCCGAGGCGGAGCGCGTCTCGTACATCGGGGCGTCCACGGCCCAACTGGGGGCGCGTCGGCCCTCCGAAGGCCCGGACGCGTACGGCTGTGGGTCCTCCTGGCCCGGCGCATAGGCCGAGCCCCCGTACCCGTATCCGTAGTCGGCCCCGTAGTTCTCGCCGTACGACGCCGACGACGGGGACTGGGGGTTCACCGATGAGGTGCGGGACCAGGGTGAGCCAGCGGCGTCCTGCTCCGGCTCATGTCCGGGTGCGCGGCCGGCCCCCTCCACGGGCCCCTGACCGAAGTCCTGGCCGGACTGCCGCCCGAAGGCGCTGCCGAGCGCCCCGCCCCGCTGGTCGCGGACCTGTCCGGGCAACGGATCGGTCAGCGGATCCTCCAGCCGCCCGACAGCCGCCTCGAACGCGTCTGCCTCGTCGTACGACTCTCCGTACGACGAGGCGGCGTCGCGTTCGGGGCGGAGCGCGGTCACGCGCCGACCCTGCCGACCACTGGCGCGAGCCCCGCCGATCGCTCCACTGCGCCTTCGTCCCCGCATGCCACCAGCCAGTTGGCCAGCATCCGGTGCCCCCACTCCGTGAGCACCGACTCGGGGTGGAACTGCACGCCCTCGACCGGCAGATCGCGATGGCGCAGCCCCATCGCGATCCCACCGGGCGCACCGAAGTCGCCGGTCCAGGCGGTGATCTCCAACTCGTCCGGGACCGTGCCGGGTTCAACGGCCAGCGAGTGGTACCGGGTGGCGGTGAAGGGCGACGGCAGTCCCTCGAAGACCCCCGTGCCCTTATGGGTCACCAGGGAGGTCTTGCCGTGCAGCAGCTCAGCAGCCCGGTCGACGACACCGCCGTAGGCGACCGCCATCGACTGCATCCCGAGGCAGACGCCGAAGACCGGCACCCCGGTGTCCGCGCAGTGCCGCACCATGTCGATGCAGACACCGGCCTGCTCCGGCGCGCCGGGGCCGGGGGACAACAGCACGCCGTCGAAGCCGTCCTGGGCGTGCGCGAGCTCGACCTCGTCGTTGCGCACCACCTCGCATGTCGCGCCGAGCTGGTAGAGGTACTGGACGAGGTTGAAGACGAAGCTGTCGTAGTTGTCGACGACCAGAATCCGTGCGCTCATGAGGCTGACCGGCCTCCGTTGTCGACCGTCACATCGTTGAACGGAAGCAGTGGCTCCGCCCACGGGAAGACGTACTGGAAGAGCACGAAGACGATCGCCAGTACGAGCACGAGCGAGATCAGCGCCCGCACCCAAGTGTTCCCCGGCAGATGCCGCCAGATCCAGCCGTACATCCTGTCCCTACTCGCCGATGAAGGAGTCGATTGCAGCACCAGACTAAGGGGCGGGGGCGGCAGAGGTGGGTCAGCTGGGCAAAGCATCCGGCTTACCCTCTTCCACGGGCTGGGTCGCGTCCAGATGCGCCCAGGCGATCAGGCGGTGGCTGTGCCCCCACTCCGGCTCGCATGTGGTCAGGGTCAGATACCTGCCGGGCCGGTCGAATCCGGCCTTGGCCGGAATGGGGTCGATGACCGCGGTGTCGGACGGCAGCGTGCGGTACGGCCTGCCGACGATGCGGTACGTGAACCAGCTGGCGCCGTCGGTCAGCAGCACCGGGTCCCCCGGGCGCAGCTTGGGGAAGTCCTTGAACGGGTCGCCGTACGTGCGGCGGTGGCCGGCGACGGAGAAGTTGCCGGTGTCGCCGAGGCGCGCGGTACGGACGTAGTGGCCGAGGCCCTTCTTGAGCGTGTCGGTGCGCGTGCCCTCCAGCACCGGCTTGGCCCAACTGCTGCCGAAACGGGGGATGTACATGACGGCGAAGGGCTTGCCGTCCTCGTAGGGGTCCTGCCGGGCCGCGGGCGGCGAAGCAGAGCCGGATCCGGACTGCGGCTCCGTCGGGCCTGGCGTGGGCTGCGGGTGCCCGACCGGACCGCTGGACCACTGCTCCTGGAGCCGGTCGATCTCGTGCTCCATCGCGCTGTCCGCCCGTACCCCGGTCCAGAACAGCACGTAGCCGACGAACAGCACGATCACGGTCCCGACGGTGACGCAGAGCTCGCTGGATGTCCTGACGATCAGCCGCACCGTCCGGACCGTCCGCACCGACACCCGCGGGCCCTCCCTCCCGTCGCCGTCACCGCTCCAGTGGCTTGGAGTACCGGAGATCCACTGTGCCGGAGTAACCGGGCAGCGTCATCGCCTTGTGCTGGTCGACTTTCCAGCCGAGTCCGTATGCGTTGACGTACAGCTGGTAGTTCTGGATCGCCGGGGAGCCGGCCAGCGCCTTCTGCAGCCGCGCGGTGTCGCCGACCGCGGTCACCTTGTACGGAGGCGAGTAGACCCGGCCCTGCAGGATCAGGGTGTTGCCGACACAGCGCACCGCGCTGGTGGAGATCAGCCGCTGGTCCATGACCTTGACGCCCTTCGCGCCGCCGTCCCACAGCGCGTTCACCACGGCCTGGATGTCCTGCTGGTGGATGACGAGGTCGTCCGGCTCGGGCTCGGGGTATCCGGGGAGGCGAGCGGTGGCGTCCGGCGGCGCGTCGGTCAGGGTGACGGTCACGCCCCGGCCGGTGATCCTGCTCGTGCCCGCGGACTTCTCCAGGTCCTCCAGCCTGCGGTCCTCGGCCGCGCTGCTGCCGCTGTCCCGCCGGGCCAGCCGGTCGACCTCGGAGCGCACGGCCGCCGCCTGGTCGTCGAGCTCAGTGTTCTTGCGGCTCCGCTCCTGAATGAGGTCGGACAGCCTGAGCATCGAGTCGTCGGTGCGCAGGTTCGTGCCCTGGGCCGTGTCGAAACTGATCCAGAAGATGAGGCCGGCCAGTGCGAAGATCCCGGCCGTGAGCAGGCGCGCCGGTCGCAACCGGCGGCGCTCCGGGGAGGTCCCGGACGGCACGGGCCGGTCGGCGGGGGAGTCCGCAGAATTGCTCACCGTACCCTTATCTCCTTCGACGCCGCGGAAGCACTACGCTAACGGACGCCCGGGGTAATGATGTGGGCCTTCATTGCTCCCGGCCCCGGAGACAGAGACCAGAATCCCTGCGCGGTCACGCAGCGCATCGACAGGAGAACCCCTCGTGCCGAAGTCACGTATCCGCAAGAAGGACGAGTTCACGCCGCCGCCCGCGGCCAAGCAGCAGACCACCAGCATCAATCTGTCCAGCGGTCGTCGTTGGGTGGCCCCGCTCATGCTGGCCCTGTTCCTGATCGGTCTCGCCTGGATCGTCGTCTTCTACGTGACCACAGGCGATATGCCGATCGGAGCCTTGGGCAACTGGAACATCGTGGTCGGCTTCGGCTTCATCGCAGCGGGGTTCGTCGTCTCGACCCAGTGGAAGTAGCGACGGTCGCGGGTGCCTGAAGGCGCGCGGCGCAAGCCTTGCCCCAGGATTGCCCACAGAGTTATCCACAGGTCCTGTCCACATGGGGAAAAGGTCGCATGATCTGTGGATAACCCCTCGGCGGTTGACGCCGGTATGACAGGTGGTACGTCCTACGACCCCGCCCAAGGTCCTGATTGTGCAGGGAAAACGCAGGTCAGTGCGATCGCGGACATACGTTCCCCACGCCATGCACAAGATCCGACACCCGCTGTGGACAACTGGCGGTCGCAGTGGCCGCCGGGCTGCTCAGCCGGCGAGTTGCAGGGTCCGTACCCACACCAGAGCGACGACCGCCAGCAAGGCCACCAGACACGTCCCGCGCTGCACGAGGGCCCGGTGCTCACGCGGAGCGTGCACCATGCCGTACGCCACCGCGGCACCGACCACCAGGCCGCCGATGTGCGCCTGCCAGGCGATGTTCGCCCAGGTGAAGGTGAAGACCAGGTTGAGCGCGAGCAGGACCAGGACCGGGCGCATGTCGTACTTCATCCGCCGCATCAGCACGGCAGTGGCACCGAGCAGGCCGAAGATCGCGCCAGAGGCGCCGAGCGAGGGCTGGGCAGGCACCTCGAGGTAGTAGGTCAGGGCGCTTCCGCCGAGGCCGGACAGCAGATACAGCGCTATGAAGCGCACCCGGCCGAGCGCTGCCTCCAGCGGGGGGCCCAGCCACCACAGCGACAGCATGTTGAAGGCGATGTGCATGATCTGCTGGTGCAGGAACATCGCGGTGACCAGCCGGTACCACTGCCCCTCGGCGACGCCCTCCGTGGCGAAGGGGCCGGGCACCCACTGACCGAGCAGGACGAAGTCGCGGACGAACGCGTCGCCGAGCGCGAGCACCGCGATCCAGACCGCCACATTGATGACGATCAGGACCTTGGTCACCAGGCTGGGATCCTGGGCGATCGTGCCGCCGGCGATGGTGCGCGGCCGGGTCGCGTACGCCGCGTGGCCGGTGCCGGATCCGGTCTGTACGCACTCCGGGCACTGGAAGCCGACGGAGGCGCTGACCATGCACTCCGGGCAGATAGGGCGCTCGCAGCGGGTGCAGCTGATGCCGGTGGCACGGTCGGGGTGGCGGTAGCAGCCGGGGGTGCCGCCGGCGTCGGCGGGAGTCCCCGGGCTTCCTGGCGCCTGATCCATCGGTCCCTCGTCTCCCTCCGCATCCGGACACCCGGCCCGGGGATCGTATTCGGGCAATACACCGCCCCGCCCGTCATACGACGGGCGGGGCCGGGTTGGTTCCCGTTCGGTCAGCCCTCGCGGGTCACCACGGTCACCGTCTCGATCTCGACGTCCTGCACCGGTCGGTCAGTGCGCGGGTTTGTCTTGACGGCGGCGATGGCGTCGACGACCTTCTGGCTCTTCTGGTCGACGACCTCGCCGAAGATCGTGTGCTTGTTGGTGAGCCACGCGGTGGGGGCGACGGTGATGAAGAACTGCGAGCCGTTGGTGCCCGGACCGGCGTTGGCCATGGCGAGCAGATACGGCTTGCTGAAGGAGAGGTCGGGGTGGAACTCGTCGCCGAACTCGTACCCCGGGCCGCCGGTGCCGTTGCCCAGCGGGTCGCCGCCCTGGATCATGAAGCCGCTGATCACGCGGTGGAAGACCGTGCCGTCGTACAGCCTGTCGGTGGACTTCTTGCCGGTCGCGGGGTGCGTCCACTCGCGAGTGCCCTCGGCGAGCTCGACGAAGTTCTTGACCGTCTTCGGCGCGTGGTTCGGCAGGAGCCGGATCTCGATGTCGCCGTGGTTGGTCTTCAGGGTGGCGTAGAGCTGCTCAGCCACGATCTGCCTTCCGTAGTTTTCTCTGACGTTCACCGATCCTCGCACGGACCGCCCGTCCGCCGCCCGACCGCTGCGGCTGATCGTGCTCGCCCAACCTTTCCGGAGGGTGCGGCGAACCCACCAGGGTAGCCACCGAATTGGTACGTACTTCGTCGACGGCATGCCCTCTTCGGAAGAACCTTCTGGCGGAGAATCTTGGGTCGTCGTGGTCGAGCGTGACCCGGATGCTCGTCCGCACATGCCGTACGGCCAACAAGCGGGCATGATCTCTTATCGGGTGGAAAGGCGAAAATCGTACGCCACCGAGGAGGAGGATCCCGTGACCCGCATCGACAGCGTGCGCGCGGCCACCGGCACCGCGAGGGACAGCGTGCTGCACGCCGCGGAGGTGGTGGCACCCTACGCCGGCACGGCCAAGAACCAGGCTGTGCACTACGCGCACGAGGCCCGCCTACGGCTGGCCCCCAAGGTGTCCCACGCCGCACAACAGGCCCGTGACACCGCACACGTCCAATACTGTGCGCACGTCCAGCCGCGCCTTCGGCAGGGTCTCCGGCAGGCCCGCGGTTCCCTGCCACCGAAGGTCGACCACGCCGCTCAACGCGCCGCCAAGGGCGCCCGCAGGGCGGCACGACAGGCCGCCGACTACACCGTTCCCCGAGTCGGGCACATGGCGGCCGCCGCCGAGCCGGTCCGCGAGGAGGCAGTGCAGCGCACCACGGCGGCGCTCGCCGCGCTCCGCGGGCGGGTAAGGCCCGCGGAGATCGACAGGCTGGTGAGGAAGCGTCGCCGCCGGGCCGCGGGCGGCCGCGCGGCGAAGCGGCTGATGGTGTTCGGTCTGCTGGCGGGAGGTGTCGTCGCCGCCTGGAGGTGGTGGGACAAGCAGGCCCACCCGGACTGGCTGGTCGAGCCCCCGGAAGCGACGGAGCTCGGCGACCGGCCGCCGCTAACGTCGGTGGACGGCAACGAAGCCCCTCTCGACCCGGAGGTCCAGGCGAAGCAGGCGGAGCGGCGCGGCGACGAGGGCTGACCCACTCAGCACACTGGCACCAACAGCCGGGCGGCGGGAGACCCGATGGTCTCCCGCCGCCCGATTTGCGCACACGTGCCATACCACAAAGCCCCCTGAAGCTGCGTTTCCACAGTTCAGCAGACATTTAGCGGGTGGAGCCTAGGGGAGTCGAACCCCTGACATCTGCCATGCAAAGACAGCGCTCTACCAACTGAGCTAAGGCCCCAAGGGTGGATGGCCGAGCCACTGCGCCATCGCGCCGGGCCGACCGCCGCAGACCAGAGTACCGGGTGTTCCGGAAGATCTCACAAACGGATCAGGGACTCCCGATCGCCCATCACTCTCCGTAGGATGTCGCGCGCGAGGTTCGCAGCAGCGAAGGGGAGTCGTCATGGACGCAGCACAGCAGGAAGCCACCGCCAGAGCCCGTGAGCTGCAGCGCAGCTGGTATGGCGAACCGCTGGGCACTCTCTTTCGCCGACTCATCGACGACCTCGGGCTCAACCAAGCACGACTGGCCGCTGTGCTGGGCCTGTCCGCCCCGATGCTGTCGCAGCTGATGAGCGGTCAGCGAGCGAAAATCGGAAACCCAGCTGTCGTCCAACGGGTGCAGGCCCTCCAGGAGTTGGCGGGTCAGGTCGCTGACGGCAGCATCAGCGCCGCCGAGGCCGCACACCGCATGGAGGAGATCAAGAAGACCTCCGGGGGTTCCGTGCTGAGCACCACCACCCAGTCCACGTCCAGCTCCGGTGCGCCGACCGTACGGCGCGTGGTGCGCGAGATCCAGTCGCTGCTGCGGTCCGTCGCGGCAGCGGGGGACATCATCGAAGCGGCGGACGTGCTCGCCTCCACCCAGCCGGAGCTGGCAGAGTTTCTCCGGGTGTACGGCGCCGGGCGAACCGCCGAGGCTGTCGCCCACTACGAGGCACACCAGAGCTGAGTATCGAGGGGCGACGAGGGGCGGACACGGCGCAATGGGTGAGGTCTTCGCCAGCCGGTACGAACTGATCGATCCGATCGGGCGAGGAGGCGTGGGCGCCGTCTGGCGCGCCTGGGACCACCGGAGGCGGCGCTACGTCGCGGCGAAGGTACTGCAGCAGAGCGACGCGCACTCGCTGCTGCGGTTCGTGCGCGAGCAGGCGCTGCGGATCGACCACCCGCATGTGCTGGCTCCGGCGAGCTGGGCGGCGGACGACGACAAGGTCCTGTTCACCATGGATCTCGTGAGCGGCGGCTCCCTCGCTCACCTCATCGGGGACTACGGCCCCTTGCCGCCCCGCTTCGTCTGCACGCTGCTCGACCAGTTGCTGGCGGGTCTCACCGCCGTGCACGCCGAGGGCGTGGTGCACCGCGATATCAAGCCGGCCAACATCCTCCTCGAGTGCACCGGAACCGGGCGGCCGCATCTGCGGCTGTCCGATTTCGGCATTTCGATGCGCAAGGGTGAGCCCCGGCTGACGGAGACCAACTATGTGGTGGGCACGCCCGGTTACTTCGCGCCCGAGCAGATGATGGGCGCCGAGCCGGACTTCCCCGCCGATCTGTTCGCGGTTGGCCTGGTCGCGCTGTATTTGCTGATCGGCAGGAAGCCCGATTCCCAGGCGATCGTGGAGCACTTCGCGGCGCATGGGGTGCCGAGCGCGCCCGAGGGCGTGCCGGATCCGCTGTGGCAGGTGATCGCGAGCATGCTGCAGCCGAACCCGCAGGCCCGGTTCCGTACGGCCACGGGGGCGCGTAAGGCGCTCACCGCCGCCGTCGACATGCTGCCCGACGCCACCATCGAGGACGAAGTGGTCGAGGTCTTCGACCACTTGGGACCGCTGCCTGCCGGCTTCGGCCCGGATGGCCCGGTCCAGGAAGAGCCCACGCAGGGTGGGCCGGTGCAGGACGAGGGGGTGCCGGGCGGGCCGTACGCGGCAGCCGATGCCGGCCCACCACCAGCCGCCGCACCCCCTTCGATGTCGCAGACCGGCAGCTTTCAACTGGCGCCTCCCGCGCCACAACCCAACCCTCCCGAGCAGCCCGGCACCCCACCGACGCCCACCCCCACGCCGGCATCTCCTCACGCGTACGAGCCCGCTGCTTCGCATCCCCCCGCCCCCTTTCCGATGGCGACGCCCGCGACGCCGGACGAGTCCCGGACGCCGACCACCGCGGTGCACCACGATTACGCTCCTACTCGTCCATACACCGCCCAGGGCCAACAGGTTCCCGTCCAGGCCCCTTCCTCGGCGTCCCCGACGCAGCCCGCCCCGCAACGCCGACCGGGACCGCCCCCGAAGGTGGCGATCCCGGTGCTGGTCATGGCACTGCTGTGCTTCGCGGTCGGCTTCTGGGCGCTGGCCGCGAGCTGACTCACCAACCGCCCGGCGGCCCGTATCGTTGATCCTGCGGCTCCGGCCGGCCCTGTTGCGGCGACTGGTGCATCTGGTGCGGCGGCTGGTGAGGTTGGTACGGCTGCGGCTGCGGCTGACGGGGCTGTCCCGTGTGTACGGGCGCGCCGGCCGCCGGTGCGCGCCGCCGGGCCAGGAGCGTCCATGCGCCCAGCCCGAGCAGCAGGACCGTCCCGGCCCCGAGACTCACGACCGCGACGAGCTGCAACCTGTCGCTCCTCGCGGCGTCCTCGGCGGTCAGGCCATGGTCGGCCATGTCCTGGTCCTTCGTGGTGACTCCGAATCCCGCCCGGACCTCATCTCCGCGGTAGTCGGGACCGCGCTGCGGGTCGCCCTTGACGTCGACGCGCAGGGTGAGATCGGCCCCATCCTTGAAGAACTGCGCCATGTCGGGGTGCAGGGAGACGGCGAGGTAGTACCAGCCGGCGAAGCGCATCGCGTTGGTCCCGCTCGTGCTGCTGAAGCGGTTGCCGTAGTCCGCAGGCGCGGTGAAAAGCCCTGCCGACTCCTGCTCTCCGTCGTACGAGGTGAAGTTGTCGCCCTTCACCAGACCGCGTGCCGGGTTGTACGCGGTCAGGCCGAGCGCATCGGGTACGAAACCGGTGGACGGATCCTCCGCGTTGGGGGAATTCGGCAGCTGCGCACTCACATTGAGCTGCTGACCCCAGTCCACGGGCACCCGGTAGAACCGCGTCTCACCCGGCCTGATCGTGTCTCGCCAGACACCCTTGCCGACCGACCCCGCGTCGTTGAAGCCGGTGCCGCCCTTGGCCTGCATCTTCGTGGGGCTGGTGAGCGGCGCGGGCGTCGCCGAACTCCAACTGCCCTCGCCCGGCTCGGCTGGTGCGGCGCCCTTCAGACCGGGCTCGGACATGTAGTGGATCTCGATCGGCCACGCACCGGGGGCGGAGGCGACGTCTCCCTTCCGTTCCACCTTGAAGACATACGGGCCCTCGGTCTGACAGTCCGTATCGGTCCCGCCGATCATCCGGGAGGCGTAGTCGGCGATCGGATACGCCATGCCGTCACCGCCGAAGGTCGCGTCGCCGCCGGTGTCGCACTCGGTGCCGTGGATGTCCTCCAGCGTCACCTTGAGTCCGTCGCCGTAGTCCGCGACGTTGGTCCCGGGCCTGGGCGCGGCCACGGCCGAGATGAAAGCACTGGACTTGGCATCCAGGTTGACGCTGTAGTACTTCTCCTCGCCCTGCTTGATGGTGTCGGTGTACGTGCCGGGGTTGAGCGGGGGCCCGTCGGTACTGCTCGCCGCACCCTCCACCCGCTCGGCGCCCTCGGCCGTCCGGTACGTCGGCAGCCGTTCCGGCCCGTCGGCCATGGCCTGCCCCGGCAGCGCCGCCATCGTGCACAGCGCCGCCATCGCCGCCAGGCCGCTGCCTCCCCACCCGCGCCGCGTCACCACGAGCCACTCCTCATCGCAGTCGTGCTCCTGCTCTTCCTCCACGCCACCCACGTACGCCGACGCGAGGCCGGGCAGGAGCGCAGTGCCCGTGCCGCCCCTTCCGCCCGCGACGGCAGCGATCTGCGGGCCAATCGCAATCCTCCACTCCCGCCCTCCCCGTTGTCTCCCGAGGTCCGTAAATCGGCCGTCTCCCAGGGCGCGTTGTGCTGTGGCCCGCTCTTCTCCTGGCCGAGGACGACGACGCCCCCGCAGACCCGTAGCTCGACTTTGCTCAAGCAAGCTACAGATTCGCTTACGCAAAGACAAGGCGGGGCGCGTCACAGCCTCGAAACAGCCGGTCCGGACAGCACGAAGCCCCGGCCGCATAGCAGCCGGGGCCTGTCAGCTCTTCGTCTCACACGCCGGAACCTGACGGCACGGAGTCGGTCGCCTCCGTCCACAGATCCTGCTCGGCGCGATCCGCCTGGATCTGGCGGTACACGAGGAGCCCGCCGATGGCGGCCAGTGCGACCAGGAGAAGCTTCTTCACCGCGCGACCTCGTCTTTCTATGACGTAGGGGACCTCTGGCGCCCGACTATACACACCGACCGATACCGTTCGGTGACCTTTGCCCGGCCCACCTCGCAGACCACTGCGGGCGGCCGTCCGCCCGATCACCGTCCGTCGGCCCCGGCACCGATCCAGCACGCTGCGGGCCTGGCTCAGGTGCACCTGCGGGCAGTAAAGGAAGGTCGACCTACCTGCCCAAGAATCACGGGGAGGTTGTCTTAAAGGGAGGTGGCCAGAAGGCCGACAGCAGTCAGGAGATGGGCAGTTCGCATACTGCGGGGCATGACAAACAGAGCCCCGCACCGCCGAACGGCTGGTGCGGGGCCCTGCGTTACGCGTCAGATAGCGAAGGCCGGGGTGTGTCCGTGGGCCTTGATCTGGACGTAGATCTTGGTGCCGTCAGGGAACTTGACGGACTTGTCGAAGTCCCACTCGGTCCGGTAGACGTGGCTGATCTCGCCGACGTACTTCGCCTTCTTCCAGCCGCCCCACGGCTTGGCCTTGTGGTGAGGCTTCTTGACGATCTTCCGCATGTAGTAGGTGCCGCCCTTCTTGGGGGCGGTGTAGTCGCCGGAGAGGTCGTAGAGGCGGTTGGTCTTCTTGTCCGCCACGACCAGCGTTGCCTTGGTGTGCGCCTTGTTCGAAACGCTGTAGAACTTCTTCGCCGCGTAGGCGGCAGGACCAGTGAGCAGGGCGGCGGCGGTCATACCGCCGACCAGCAGGACACTGACAGTGTTTCGGGTGATACACATGGTCATAGAGTGTTTTGTCTCCCCGTGTGCCGCGCATCCCAGCGGAGCCCCGTGCCCCGGGTGTCGCGGCTATCAAGATCTAACCTAGTGGTCGCCTCTGACAGCCACGTACTCCGGGACCCCGAGCTCCGCACGGTGCAGCACCTGGGCGCCGAGTGCTACGACGAACGCCCTGCGGCTGACCAGTGAACACCGAAGCCCACTCAGCGGCCTGTTGGGGGGCGAAAAGCCATCGGGTTGACGTAACGCGCAGACGTCAAAGACCCCCAGCCGTGATCGGTTGGGGGTCTGGGAGCTGGTGGGGCTAACAGGACTTGAACCTGTGGCCTCTTCCTTATCAGGGAAGCGCTCTAACCGTCTGAGCTATAGCCCCGCGCTGCACCGAAAGGTTAGCGCACCTGCGGCCATGTCCCAAAATCGGTTCCTCTGGGCCGCTGATCAGCGTTACTCGTCCTCTGCCAGGGTGAGCTCGACGCCACCGACGAATCCCGCGGAGAGGTTGTAGATAAACGCCCCGAGCGTGGCGAGTGCCGTGGCCAGCACCACGTCGATGACGGCGATGATCGAGGTGAACATGAGCACGCGCGGCAGAGACAGGAACGACTGCAGGTCGAAACCGTTGCTGTCATTCGACCCCGTCGCCTCGCTGATCGTCGCGCCGACGGTGCTGAAGACGCCCATCGCGTCCATCACCACCCACAGCACGGCGACGGCCACGATCGTGCATATTCCCAGCGCGATGGAGAGCAGAAAGCTGACCTTCATCACCGACCACGGGTCCGCCTTCGCCACACGAAGCCGCGCCTTGCGTGTCCGCGGCACCGTACGAGCTCCGGTTCGCGGCCGTCGTACGGCCTGCTGGCCTGCGTCGCCCGGCCCACCGACCGCAGGGGACGGGTACGCCTGCGGCGGGTGGTACGGGTAGCCGCCTTGAGCCTGCGGCTGTGACTGCTGCTGCCCTTGTGGCTGAGGCTGCGGCTGGGGCTGCACTGGCAGCTCAGGCTGCGCTTGAGGCTGAGGCTGGGGCTGCGCGTTCGGTTGTGGCTGTGCGGACCCGGCAGCCGCGCCACGGGCGCCCTCCGTCACGGTCGTGGACCTCGAGGACGCGTGCCCCTCGACTCCCGGACCGCCCGACTCGGCGCCCGTGGCTCCACTCACGACTTACTCCTCGTGCTCGTCGGCCTCGGACAGTGCGCCCTCGGCCGCCTCCAAAGCGGCCACTTCGGCTGCGTCGGCCAGTTCCTCGACCTCTTCAGCCTCACGACCCGCCTCGGCGTTCCGGGCGATGCCGACCACGGCATCGCGCTTGCTGAGGTTGATCAGTTGGACGCCCATGGTGTCACGGCCCGTCTCCCTGACCTCATTGACCCGTGTCCGGATCACACCGCCACTCAGCGTGATGGCGAGGATCTCATCGGTCTCCTCGACCACCAGAGCGCCGACCAGTGACCCGCGGTCCTCCACGATCTTGGCGGCCTTGATTCCGAGGCCACCACGACCCTGGATGCGGTATTCGTCGACGTTCGTCCGCTTCGCGTACCCGCCGTCGGTGGCGGTGAACACGAACGTACCGGGCCGAACGACATTCATCGAGAGGAGTTCGTCACCCTCCCGGAAACTCATGCCCTTCACACCCGAGGTAGCGCGCCCCATGGGCCGCAGGGCTTCGTCCGTGGCCGTGAACCGGATCGACTGCGCCTTCTTGCTGATGAGCAGCAGCTCGTCGTCGGCCGACACCAGCTCCGCACCGATCAGCTCGTCCTCGCGGCCGTCCGCCATCTCCCGCAGGTTGATGGCGATCACCCCGCCCGAGCGCGGCGAGTCGTAATCCTTCAGCGAGGTCTTCTTCACCAGACCCGACTTCGTGGCGAGCACCAGATACGGGGCCACCTCGTAATCCCGGACCGCCAGGATCTCGGCGATCTGCTCATCCGGCTGGAACGCCAGGAGATTCGCCACATGCTGCCCGCGCGCGTCCCGGCCGGCGTCCGGCAGCTCGTACGCCTTCGCGCGGTACACCCGTCCCTTGTTGGTGAAGAACAGCAGCCAGTGGTGGGTCGTGGAGACGAAGAAGTGGTCGACGATGTCGTCCTGCTTCAGCTTCGTGCCCCGCACGCCCTTGCCGCCGCGCTTCTGCGAGCGGTAGTCCTCGGTCTTCGTCCGCTTCACATAGCCGCCGCGGGTGATCGTGACGACGATGTCTTCCTCGGCGATCAGGTCCTCCATGGACATGTCGCCGTCGAAGGGCACCAGCTGGCTCCGCCGGTCGTCGCCGTACTTGTCGACGATCGCCGCCAGCTCCGCGCTGACGATCTGCCGCTGCCGCTCCGGCGAGGCCAGGATCGCGTTGTACTCGTTGATCTTCGACTGCAGATCGTCGTGCTCCTGGACGATCTTCTGACGCTCCAGAGCGGCCAGCCGCCTCAGCTGCATCTCCAGGATCGCGTTCGCCTGGAGCTCGTCGATCTCCAGCAGGCCCATCAGGCCCCCACGCGCCACCTCGACCGTCTCACTGCGCCGGATCAGCGCGATGACCTCGTCGATGGCGTCCAGCGCCTTGAGCAGACCGCGCAGGATGTGCGCCCGCTCCTCGGCCTTGCGCAGCCGGAACTTGGTCCGGCGGACGATGACCTCGATCTGGTGCGTGACCCAGTGCCGGATGAAGGCGTCCAGCGACAGCGTGCGCGGCACCCCGTCGACCAGCGCCAGCATGTTGGCACCGAAGTTGGTCTGCAGATCGGTGTGCTTGTAGAGGTTGTTCAGGACGACCTTCGCGACGGCGTCCCGCTTCAGCACGATGACCAGGCGCTGACCGGTACGCGAAGAGGTCTCGTCGCGGACGTCCGCGATCCCGCCGATCCTGCCGTCCTTCACCAGGTCGGCGATCTTCTGCGCCAGGTTGTCCGGATTCACCTGGTACGGCAGCTCGGTGACCACCAGGCACTGCCGGCCCTGGATCTCCTCGACCTCCACCACCGCGCGCATGGTGATCGAGCCGCGCCCGGTGCGGTACGCCTCCTCGATGCCCTTGCGGCCCACGACCAGCGCTCCGGACGGGAAGTCCGGCCCCTTGATCCGCTCGACGAGCGCGTCCAGCAGCTCCTCGTGCGAGGCGTCCGGGTGCTCCAGCGCCCACTGCGCACCCGCCGCCACCTCCCGCAGGTTGTGCGGAGGGATGTTGGTGGCCATCCCGACCGCGATCCCGGCCGACCCGTTGATCAGCAGGTTCGGGAAGCGGGACGGCAGAACCGTCGGCTCCTGGTTCCGGCCGTCGTAGTTGTCCTGGAAGTCGACGGTCTCCTCGTCGATGTCCCGGAGCATCTCCATGGACAGCGGAGCCATCTTGCACTCGGTGTACCGCATGGCGGCCGCCGGGTCGTTGCCCGGCGAACCAAAGTTGCCGTTGGAGTCCACCAGCGGCATGCGCATGGACCAGGGCTGGGCCAGGCGCACCAGGGCGTCGTAGATCGAGGTGTCGCCGTGCGGGTGGTACGTACCCATGACGTCGCCAACGACGCGGGCGCACTTGTAAAAGCCGCGATCAGGCCGGTAGCCGCCGTCGTACATCGCGTACAGCACACGGCGGTGCACCGGCTTGAGACCGTCACGGACGTCGGGCAGCGCACGCGACACGATGACGGACATCGCGTAGTCGAGGTAGCTGCGCTGCATCTCGGTCTCGAGACCGACGGGCTCGACGCGCATGCCCACGCCCTCGACGGTCGCAGGCGTGCCCTCGGGCGTGACGGTGGTCTCGGGGATGTCAGGAGTAGGAATGTCGTCGGCCATTGCTGGTCAACGTCCTTTCGAGGTTCGGGCCCGTGCCTGGCGCAGGCCGGGAGGTGCAGGCCGACTCAGATGTCGAGGAAGCGGACGTCCTTGGCGTTGCGCTGGATGAACGAGCGGCGCGCCTCGACGTCCTCGCCCATCAGCACCGAGAACAGGTCGTCGGCCTGGGCCGCGTCGTCCAGGGACACCTGGCCGAGGACGCGGTGGTCGACGTCCATGGTGGTGACCCGCAGCTCCTCGGCGTTCATCTCGCCCAGACCCTTGAAGCGCTGGACGGAGTCGTCCCTGATCCGCTTGCCGTTCTGCCGCCCCAGCTCGATCAGGGCGTCACGTTCCCGGTCCGAGTACGCGTACTCGAAGTCGTCCCGGCCCCACTTGATCTTGTAGAGCGGCGGGCGGGAGAGGTAGACGTGCCCTGCCTCGACCAACGGCCGCATGAAGCGGAAGAGGAACGTCAGCAGCAGGGTGTTGATGTGCTGGCCGTCGACATCCGCGTCCGCCATGAGAATGATCTTGTGGTAGCGGAGCCTGGAGATCTCGAAGTCCTCGTGGACGCCGGTTCCGAAGGCCGAGATCAACGCCTGGACCTCGTTGTTCTGGAGGATCTTGTCGACGCGCGCCTTCTCGACGTTCAAGATCTTGCCCCGGATCGGCAGGATCGCCTGGTACTCCGGGTTGCGGCCGGACTTCGCCGAGCCGCCCGCAGAGTCACCCTCGACGATGAAGATCTCGCACTTGGTCGGGTCGTTCGACTGGCAGTCGCTCAGCTTGCCCGGCAGCGAGGCGCTCTCCAGCAGACCCTTCCGGCGGGTCAGATCGCGCGCCTTGCGGGCCGCCACACGGGCCGTGGCCGCCTGGATCCCCTTACGGATGATGTCCGCGGCCTCGTTGGGATTACGGTCCAGCCAGTCGGTCAGATGCTCGTGGACGATCTTCTGGACGAAGGTCTTCGCTTCCGTGTTGCCCAGCTTCGTCTTCGTCTGGCCCTCGAACTGCGGCTCGCCCAGCTTGATCGAGATGATCGCGGTCAGACCCTCGCGGATATCCTCGCCCGTGAGGTTGTCGTCCTTCTCCCGCAGCAGCTTCTTGTCCCGCGCGTAGCGGTTGATCAGACCCGTCAGCGCGGCGCGGAAGCCCTCCTCATGAGTGCCGCCCTCATGGGTGTGGATGGTGTTCGCGAAGCTGTAAACACCCTCGCTGTACTGCGAGTTCCACTGCATCGCGATCTCCAGCGAGAGCATCCGCTCAGTGTCCTCGGCATCGATGGAGATCACCGAAGGATGGACCAGATCGCCCTTGCGGGAGTTCAGGTACTTCACGAAGTCGACGATGCCGCCCTCGTAGAAGTACCGGACCGAGAGCGGCCTGCCGTCCTCGTCGACGTGGTCCGGGCGCTCGTCCGTCAACGAGATGGTCAGGCCCTTGTTGAGGAACGCCATCTCCTGGAAGCGCCGCGACAGCGTCTCGAAGGAGTACTCAGTCGTCTCGAAGATGTCGGAATCCGACCAGAACGTGACGGATGTCCCCGTGCTGTCGACCGCCTCGTTCTTCGCCAGCGGCGCCGTCGGCACACCGAGCTTGTAGTCCTGCGTCCACCGGTGACCATCCCGCCGGACATCGACCGACACCTTGCTCGACAGCGCGTTGACCACCGAGACACCGACACCGTGCAGACCGCCGGAGACGGCGTAACCGCCGCCCCCGAACTTGCCGCCCGCGTGCAGGACGGTCAGCACGACCTCCACGGCCGGCTTCCCCTCGGAAGGAACGATGTCCACCGGGATCCCCCGGCCGTTGTCCACAACGCGGACCCCACCGTCGGGCAGGATCGTGACGTCGATGGTGTCGGCATGCCCGGCCAGGGCCTCGTCGACGGAGTTGTCGACGACCTCGTACACAAGGTGGTGCAGGCCCCGCTCACCGGTCGACCCGATGTACATGCCGGGTCGCTTACGGACTGCGTCCAGCCCCTCGAGGACCGTGATCGCGCTCGCGTCGTACAACGGCTTCTCGGGGGTGGCAGCGGTGTTGTTCTCGTTGAGGTTGCCGGAATCGGCCACGAAGCGCCCTTTCTGGCACAGCACAAGCCGTCTCCGGGCATGCGGGAGCGGCTGCGTCGTTCGGTGCTGGTCGACGTGTCCCGCCAGCTGGGCGGGATTGCCCCTAGTCTACCGGTACCGCCGACATGAATGGGGGTTTGCGGGCGCCTGAGTCCGCATGTGCCGCCCTGAACCGCCATGCGCCGACTCCCCATATTCGGCCCCGGGCTCCAAGAGGCTCACAGCGGCGTCCAGCGCTTCCGTGTGTCAACCCTCCACTACAGTGAGGGACACCCCGGAGAATGCGGCCTTCGCGCGGTACCTCCACATCTCCGCGCGGCCTGATCCAACCCCTCCGTGTCCGGAAGTTGCCGATATCACACCACGGCCCGGTAGCACCCGGGTCCACTCACCCATAGGTATCGCCAGGACCCCGGCTGCCCGGGGCACGCAGCGGCCCGAAGCGCTGCTGCGGCCCGCCCGGCCCCAGCACTTTGATCAACTTCACGGTCCCCTGGCCGAGATCGGCATTGAGCCGCGCGACAAGCTGCGGCGCGAGGAGTCGAAGCTGCGTGGCCCAGGCTGTCGAATCGCACTGCACGGTCAGCACCCGCGCATCCTCGTCGTACCGCTGCGGCTCGCAGTGCTGCGCCACCTCCGGACCCACGATCTGCGGCCAGCGGCCCATCACCCCACCCACCGCCGCCGGCGTCTCCCAGCCCCGCTCGGTGATCAACCGGCTGATCGCCGCCCCCAGCGGCAGCGGATCCCGGCCGTCCGCTCGCGCCCCGGACCGCAACCCGCCACGCCGCGCCTGCTTCTTCTGCTGCGCGGCGGCGCCACGGGCGCGCGCCTGCTCCTTCGCCGCGCGCAGCGCGACCCGCGCCAGATCCACGCCCGAGGGCTCGGGCTGCTCACGGGACCCAGGGGCCTGCTCGGTCATACCCGCTCCACCGCACCGTCGGCCACGGTGAACCGGGTCCCGGCCAGTACCCCGGGCACATCGTCGTCCACCGCCGCCGTCACCAGTACCTGCTCGGCCGGCGCGACCAGCTCGGCCAGCCGCTCCCGCCGCCGCTCGTCCAGCTCGGCGAAGACATCATCCAGCACGAGCACCGGCTCACCCGGCCTCCCCCCGCCTTCCACCCGCGCCGTCCCGGGCCCGCCACCCGCCTCAAAAGCAGGCTCCCCGCGCCCCATGGGACCCTCGGCACGGAGCAAGTCGTACGAGGCCAGGCGCAGCGCCAGCGCATACGACCAGGACTCGCCGTGGCTGGCGTACCCCTTCGCCGGCAGCCGGCCGAGCTGCAGGACCAGATCGTCCCGGTGCGGACCCACGAGCGTCACCCCGCGCTCGATCTCCTGCTTGCGCGCCGAGCCCAGCGCACCCAGCAGCAGCGCGTACAGCTCCTCCCGGCCGCCCGCGTCGGCGAGTTCCTCGCCCACCGAGCCGCGATAGTCGAGTGCCACCGGACCACCGCCCGGCGCCAACTGCTCGTACGCCTTGTCCGTGAGCGGCTGCAGCGCGGCGATCAAGTCCAGGCGCTGGACCAGCAGCTCGGCGCCCGCACGCGCGAGGTGCTGATCCCAGACGTCGAGGGTGGACAGATCCGCCCCCGAGCGACCGCCGTGCCGACGGGCCATCGCCGCGCTCTTGAGGAGGGTGTTGCGCTGCTTGAGCACGCGGTCGTAGTCGGACCGCACGCCCGCCATACGCGGGAAGCGGGCCGTGATCAGCTCATCGAGAAAGCGGCGGCGCTCACCGGGGTCGCCCTTCACCAGGGCGAGGTCCTCCGGCGCGAAGAGCACGGTACGCACGATGCCCAGCACGTCGCGCGGCCTTGCCTGCGAGGAACGATTGATACGAGCGCGGTTCGCCCGCCCCGGGTTGAGCTCCAGCTCGACGAGCTGCTGCCGCTCACCCTGGACGACCACCGCCCGTATCACCGCACGATCGGCGCCGATGCGCACCAACGGCGCGTCGGAGGAGACCCGGTGGCTGCCAAGGGTGGCGAGATAGCCCACGGCCTCGACCAGATTCGTCTTCCCCTGCCCGTTGGGACCCACAAAAGCCGAGACGCCCGGGCCGAGCGGGACCTCGACCCCGGCGTACGAGCGGAAGTCGGCGAGCGAAAGATGCGATACGTGCATTGCGCGCTGCGGCCTGCGCCGCCGGCCCTCCCTCGGTGCTCTTGCTGCTCTGCGTCGCTGTTATGTCTGCTCGACCGCGTGGCCACCGAACTGGTTGCGGAGCGCGGCGACCATCTTCATCTGCGGGGAGTCCTCCTGGCGAGAGGAGAAACGTGCGAAGAGCGAGGCGGTGATCGCGGGCAGCGGTACGGCGTGATCGATCGCCGCCTCCACCGTCCAGCGGCCCTCGCCCGAGTCCTGTGCGTAGCCGCGCAGCTTCTCCAGGTGCTCGTCGTCATCGAGCGCCTTGACGGCCAGGTCCAGCAGCCAGGAGCGGATGACGGTGCCCTCCTGCCAGCTGCGGAAGACCTCGCGTACGTCGGTGACGGAGTCGACGGCCTCGAGAAGCTCCCAGCCCTCGGCGTAGGCCTGCATCATCGCGTACTCGATGCCGTTGTGGACCATCTTCGCGAAGTGGCCCGCCCCGACCTTGCCGGCGTGCACGGACCCGAAGTCGCCCTCCGGCTTGAGCGCGTCGAAGATCGGCTGGACCTTCGCGACGTGCTCGGCGGCACCGCCGTACATCAGCGCATAGCCGTTCTCCAGACCCCAGACGCCACCTGAGACACCGCAGTCGACGAAACCGATGCCCTTGGCGTTCAGCTGCTCGGCGTGCCGCTCGTCATCGGTCCAGCGGGAGTTGCCGCCGTCCACTACGACATCACCCGGCGACAGGAGCTCGGCCAGTTCATCGATGGTCGTCTGAGTGGCGATACCGGCGGGGACCATGACCCAGACGACGCGCGGCCCTTTGAGCTTGCCCACCAGCTCGTCAAGGCTGTGGACATCGGCGAGATCCGGGTTGCGGTCGTAACCGATCACGGTGTGACCTGCGTGGCGGATGCGGTCGCGCATATTGCCGCCCATCTTGCCGAGGCCGACGAGACCGAGCTCCATCAGTGATCCTTTGTGACGTATGAGACGTAATAGCGGCGTTGGTGCCTGTCGTCGAGCCTACGCCCGTGCTCCCCGGTGCCTTCCACCCGCGGGGGTGCCCTACCGGAGGCAGAGGGAAGTGTGCCCCCGGACGCCCATCTGCGGACTCCGACCGCTCAGCCGCTCAGCCGCACGGGCATGATCAGGTACTTGTACGCCTCGTCCGCCTCGGCATCCAGGGCCGGCTTGCCACTCAGCAACGCGGGCTTGGTGGAGGTCGTGAAGGAAAGCTGGGCGACCGGAGAGTCGATCGCACTCAGGCCCTCCAGCAGGAATCCCGGGTTGAAGGCGATCGAGATGTCGTCGCCCTCGAGCTGGGCGTCCACCCTCTCCACAGCCTGTGCATCGTCGCTCGACCCGGCCTCGAGGATAAGGACGCCCTGCTCGAAACTCAGCCGCACAGGGGTGTTCCGCTCCGCGACGAGCGCGACACGCTTCACCGCGTCGACGAACGGAGCCGTCTCGATCACGGCGACCGAGTTGAACTCGGTGGGGAAGAGCGTGCGGTACTTGGGCAGGTCGCCCTCGAGCAGCCGCGTCGTCGTCCGGCGCCCCGCACCCTCGAAGCCGATCAGGCCCTCACCCGCGCCCGAGCCCGCCAGAGCGATGCTGACGGTGTCACCGTTGGTCAGCGACTTGGCGGTGTCGAGCAGCGTCTTGGCGGGCACCAGGGCGACGGCGGAGACATCCGGCGTCTCGGGCTTCCACAGGAACTCGCGGACGGCGAAGCGGTAGCGGTCGGTCGCGGCCAGCGTGACCGTGTCCCTCTCGATCTCGATCCGCACACCCGTGAGCACCGGCAGCGTGTCGTCACGGCCCGCGGCGATGGCAACCTGTGCGGCCGCCGCGGCGAAGACCTCACCGGGAACGGTGCCAGTGGCGGTCGGCATCTGCGGCAGCGCCGGGTACTCCTCCACAGGGAGGGTGTGCAGTGTGAACCGGGAAGAGCCGCAGACGACGGTCGCCCGCACGCCGTCGGTGGAGATCTCCACAGGCCTGTTGGGAAGTGCACGGCAGATGTCGGCGAGGAGCCGGCCGGAGACCAGGACGGTGCCGTCCTCCTCCACATCCGCCTCGACCGAGACCCGGGCCGAGACCTCGTAGTCGAACCCGGAAAGGCTGAGGGTGCTCTCCTCCGCCTTCAGAAGCAGGCCCGCGAGGACGGGCACCGGCGGACGGGCCGGAAGGCTACGTGCTGCCCAGGCCACCGCCTCCGCGAGTACATCGCGCTCCACCCGGATCTTCACCGTCAGCCGCCTCCTGCTGTTGCTGGCTCGCCCTGCTGGCCTTCGTCGTCGGCACGGGTCTCCCGCCGACGGCAGGGGAACGTTGCCGGAGACCAGTCTGACGCACACCACCGACAGTCGGTGGCGGTCGGGGTCAAGTCGGTGTCCGGGGTGTCGGGCGGTCCCGGGCTGGGTTGTGCACAGGGCCCGTTTCGAGAGGAGTTTCCCGGTAGATCTACGTGGTCGTAGTAGTAGGCCTTGTGGAAACCGTGGATAACCGCTTCAGGGCAGGTCAGCAGCGAGAATTTGTCCACCGACCCTGTGGGCGCGCACCGTGGACAAGCCGGTCGCGCTGTGGACACCGAAAAGTTCTGCACACCCGGTGCACAGCCCGGGCTCGGTTCTCCCCAGTGCCGTCCCCAGGTTTACCCACGTTCTCCCCAGCCCAACCAACCTCGTTGGTGTGACGGCTTTCACTCGGCACGGTGAGCACGAGTGTCTCGTTGCCGAACAGTGGACAGGGGTGTGGAGAAGCTGTGCACAACTGATCTGGTCCTGTGGGCGGGCAGTGGACAACGGATCGCGGCCACTGTGGGTGTACCGGCCGTCCACAGTCTGTGGAAGCCGGTTGGACACATTTCCCCATCCGGCTGACCTCCCTGGACATGCTTTCCCCCGGCCCCGCTGTGGACATCATCTGGACAACTTGACAGTCCCCAGGGTGTGGACGGCGAGGCGGCGGCCGAACTGTGGAGAAGGCAGCAGCCTCGCTGCGGATTCGAACACCCGTCGCCGCGCGATGACGAAGGGCGCCCCGGGAGGTGTCTCTCCGGGGCGCCCTCTGGCGGGTCCAGTACGACCGTGCGGACTCGTGTCAGCCGTTCTTGATGCGGTTCGTGAGCTCGGTGACCTGGTTGTAGATGGAGCGCCGCTCGGCCATCAACGCGCGGATCTTGCGGTCCGCGTGCATCACCGTCGTATGGTCGCGCCCGCCGAACTGTGCGCCGATCTTCGGCAGCGACAGGTCCGTGAGCTCCCGGCACAGGTACATGGCGATCTGCCGTGCTGTCACCAGCACTCGGCTGCGCGACGATCCGCACAGGTCGTCGACGGTCAGCCCGAAGTACTGTGCCGTCTCGGCCATGATGGCCGTCGCGGTGATCTCCGGCGCCGCGTCCTCGCCGCCCGGGATGAGGTCCTTGAGCACGATCTCGGTGAGCCCGAGATCCACGGGCTGCCGATTGAGGCTCGCAAAGGCTGTGACCCGGATCAGTGCGCCTTCCAGCTCGCGGATGTTGCGGGAGATTCGCGAGGCGATGAACTCCAGCACCTCCGGCGGTGCGTTGAGCTGCTCCTGCACGGCCTTCTTGCGGAGGATCGCGATCCGGGTCTCCAGCTCGGGTGGCTGGACGTCGGTGATCAGGCCCCACTCGAAGCGGTTGCGCAGCCTGTCCTCCAAGGTCACCAGCTGCTTGGGCGGCCGGTCGGAGGACAGCACGATCTGCTTGTTGGCGTTGTGGAGCGTATTGAAGGTGTGGAAGAACTCCTCCTGGGTCGACTCCTTGCTGGCGAGGAACTGGATGTCGTCCACGAGGAGGATGTCCATGTCGCGGTAGCGCTTGCGGAACGCGTCCGCCTTGCCGTCGCGGATGGAATTGATGAACTCGTTGGTGAACTCCTCTGAGCTCACATAGCGCACGCGCGTTCCCGGATACAGGCTCCGCGCGTAGTGCCCGATCGCGTGCAGCAGGTGGGTCTTCCCGAGGCCCGACTCGCCGTAGATGAACAGCGGGTTGTAGGCCTTGGCCGGTGCCTCGGCGACGGCGACGGCCGCGGCGTGCGCGAAGCGGTTCGACGCCCCGATGACGAAGGTGTCGAAGAGGTACTTCGGGTTGAGGCGTGCGGTCGGCTCGCCCGGGCCGGGGGCGGGTGCTGGCTGGGCGGCGAGGGGACCGGGGGCGCCGCTGGGGGCGGGCGGACCGGGGTGGGAGCGGCCAGGGGTCTGCTCGGGGAGGTCACGGCGCTGCTGTTGGTAGGGCAGGTGGTCGCCGGCGGGGGGCCGGAAGTCGGCCTGGGAGGCCGGAGCCCGCTGCGGTTCTTCGAAGTGCTGAGGGCGGTCCTGCTGCGGTCCGCCGCGGGAAGCGGGGTACCGATCGTGCTCGGGGAAGCCGCCGAGCCGTTGCTGCTGCCAGCTGTAGTCATCGCGTGGACCCGGGCCGGGGCCGGTCATGCCGCCGGTGGGCGTGCGGGCCCATGTGCTCGGTTCCGGGCGGCTCTGCTGGTACTCGGGATATGCGGGACGGGCGGTCGGCAGCGCGTCCGTGGAGCGCCTGTAGGTCTCGTATCCGTCGAAGCCGTCGTACGTGTCGCGCTCCCGGTCCCGGTCCGGGTCCGGGTTCCGGTCATGATCCAGCTCGCGGGCGGGCTCCGGGCGCCGGGGCTCCGGTTCGACCGCGCTCACGGTGATCGCCAGGCGGATGGGCTGATTGCACTCCCGGCTGAGCGCATCGCTGATCAGTGGGGAGAGGCGGCCTTCCAGGACGCCTTTGGCGTACTCGTTGGGGACGCTGAGCACAGCGGTGCCGGCGACGAGAACCAGGGGTTGGCAGTCCTTGAGCCAGCGCTGATCCTTGGCTTCGATGCCCTGGCCTTCCCCGAGCAGCTGGTCGAGGACCCGTGGCCACACTGCGACAAGATCGGCAGGTACGTCAGCCACAGGGCACGCTCTCTCACTCGCTGGGTGGGGGGTGGCGCCCCTAAGGTCCCACGAATGTGTGGTTCTCGGGACGGGCGGGAAGCATTCGGAGTTCAGCCACGGTAGTCAGGGCGACGTGCGTGGTTCAAGTCGTTGTCCACAGGGTGTGTACAAATGTGCCACGACGGGTGGCTCCGGTGGCGGCCAGGCTCCGGGCCGTTGCCGTGGTGACCGTGACTCCTCCGGTTTGACCGGATGACCTGGCCGCGCGTACCGTAACCAGGTCGAGTTGTCGATGGCTGCTGCCGCCTGCCTCCGATGGGCAACGATCACCATCCGTGATCATTGAAGCGGTGCACTCGGGCGTATTGCGAGCTACTCGTGGGCGCACGGTGACAGCCAGGCGATGTCCCGCCACTACACGAGTCATTTCTGGAGCCCCCGAGTGAGCAAGCGCACCTTCCAGCCGAACAACCGTCGTCGCGCGAAGACCCACGGCTTCCGGCTGCGTATGCGCACCCGCGCCGGTCGTGCGATCCTGGCCGCCCGCCGTGGCAAGGGTCGCGCACGCCTGTCGGCCTGAGCAGCCTGACCTCAAGGTCCATGTCGTGCTGCCTACCGAGAATCGGATGAGGCGGCGCGAGGACTTTGCGGCCGCGGTACGCCGGGGACGCAGGGCCGGGCGCCCGCTCCTCGTCGTCCACCTTCGCAGCGCATCCTCTCGTGATCACGGGAGCACAGACCCGCATGCGTCTGGGGAGACCGCTCCCCCGGCACGTGCGGGTTTCGTCGTCAGCAAGGCCGTCGGTGGTGCGGTCGTCCGCAATCTGGTGAAGCGGAGGCTCCGCCATCTCATGCGCGATCGGCTGGCTCTGCTGTCCCCGGGTAGCCTGGTTGTCGTACGGGCGCTGCCCGGTGCCGGCGAGGCGGACCATGATCAGCTGGCCCGCGACCTGGATGCCGCGCTGCAGCGTCTCCTGGGTGGGGACACCCCGGGGAACCCCCTGGGGTCTTCCGGACGTGGTCCGGGAGAGCAGCAACGGGGGAAAGCCCAGGGGAGGACGCCGCGATGAAGTATCCACTGCTGTGGTTGATCAAGCTGTACCAGTGGACCGTCAGCCCGCTGCTCGGGCCGGTCTGCAAGTACTACCCGTCGTGCTCGCACTACGGCTACCAGGCCATAGACGTGCACGGTGCGGTGAAAGGGACGGCATTGACCGCTTGGCGGATTCTTCGCTGCAACCCGTGGTCACGCGGCGGCGTCGACCACGTCCCTCCCCGAAAGCATCCAGTCTGGCACCAACGGCTGCGGAGCCGGTGGAGTACTAGCTCCGCCGCAGCGCCGGCGGGACAGCCCGAGACTCAGCCCAACGCCCAAGGAGCCTGATTCGTGGACACGGTCCTCGGCCCTCTCTATAACGCAGTTTCCTGGATCATCGTCCAGTTCCACTCGCTGTACGGCCTTGTCTTCGACAAGGACGGTGGTTTGGCCTGGGGTCTGTCCATCGTTTCCCTGGTGGTGCTGATCCGTATCTGTCTGATCCCGCTGTTTGTGAAGCAGATCAAGGCGACGCGGAACATGCAGGCGCTCCAGCCGAAGATGAAGGCGATCCAGGAGCGCTACAAGAACGACAAGCAGCGCCAGTCCGAGGAGATGATGAAGCTCTATCGGGAGACGGGTACCAACCCGCTCTCGAGCTGCCTCCCGATTCTGGCGCAGTCGCCCTTCTTCCTTGCGCTCTACCAGGTGCTGAACAAGATCGCGAACAATGACGCGGTCGGTGTGATGGACAAGGACCTGGTCGGCAGCGCGCGGCAGGCGCACATCTTCGGTGCTCCGATCGCGTCGAAGTTCATGGACAGCGCGGGCAAGATCGAGGCGCTCAACGCGTCCCTGACCGATGTCCGCGTGGTCACCGTCATCATGATCGTGCTGATGTCGCTGTCGCAGTTCTACACGCAGCGCCAGCTGATGACGAAGAACGTCGATCTCACGGTGAAGACACCGTTCATGCAGCAGCAGAAGATGCTGATGTACGTCTTCCCGATCATCTTCGCGGTCTTCGGGATCAACTTCCCGGTCGGTGTCCTCGTCTACTGGCTGACCACCAACGTGTGGACCATGGGCCAGCAGATGTACGTGATTCAGCGGAACCCGACCCCCGGCAGTCTTGCCTACAAGCAGCGCCAGGAGCGTCTGCGCGCCAAGGGCAAGCTGAAGGAGACTCCGGAGGAGATCGAGGCCAAGCAGGCGGTGGAGGCTGCCCGGGCCGCTCGGCACCAGCCGAAGCGGCAGAGCAAGGCCAAGCGCCAGACGAGTGGTGCGGCCCGTCAGGCCAAGGACACCCCGCACGCGTCCTCGGCTGCGGCGAGCGAGGATGAGAAGCCCTCGCTGGATAAGCAGCAGCAGTCGCAGCAGCCGCAGGGCGCCAAGTCGAAGCAGGCCGACGGCTCCCCCCGTAATGCCAAGTCCGGACAGCGCAAGGGCCAACAGCGGCCCAAGCACCCGTCCAAGAAGTAAGGAGGCCATCCAGTGACGGAAGGCACCACCCCGGCCGCCGAGGGTGGCGACACCCTGACCCGCCTCGAGCAGGAAGGGGAGATCGCGGCCGACTACCTCGAGGGGCTGCTGGACATCGCGGATCTCGACGGTGACATCGACATGGATGTCGAGGCCGACCGGGCGGCGGTCTCGATCGTCAGCGACGCGACCAGTCGCGATCTGCAGAAGCTGGTGGGTCGCGATGGTGAGGTGCTGGAGGCGCTCCAGGAACTCACCCGGCTGGCCGTGCACCGCGAGACCGGTGACCGGAGCCGTCTGATGCTGGACATCGCCGGTTTCCGGGCCCGTAAGCGCGAGGAGCTCGCGGAGCTGGGTGCCAAGGCGGCGCAGGAGGCGAAAGGCACCGGGGAGCCGGTGAAGCTTCATCCGATGACGCCCTTCGAGCGCAAGGTGGTCCATGACGCGGTGGCGGCGGCGGGACTGCGCAGTGAGTCCGAGGGCGAGGAGCCACAGCGCTGCGTCGTGGTGCTTCCGGCCTGATCGGACCGGACCCCGAGGTGTTCGCGGCCCCGCCTGTTCGCAGGCGGGGCCGCAATTGTCAGCCTGACAGTCAGCATGCAAGAGCGTGTACGGAAGGACGGTCCCCGTGACGGAGGCATCGGAGCTTCCCCCGGCCCCGGAACAGGCAGAGGTGGTGTTCGGCGAGCGCCTTCCGGAGGCTGTCCGGTACGCGGAGCTGCTGGCAGACGTGGGAGTCCGTCGTGGGCTGATCGGACCCCGTGAGGTACCGCGGCTCTGGGAACGGCACCTGCTGAATTGCGCGGTGCTCTCTGAGGCGGTGCCCGAGGGAGTCTCGGTCTGTGACGTCGGTTCCGGCGCGGGGCTGCCTGGCATTCCGCTGGCGCTCGTGCGCTCGGATCTGCGTATCACCTTGCTCGAGCCGCTTCTGCGGAGGACGA
Organism: Streptomyces sp. KR80; assembly: GCF_052245555.1. Lineage (NCBI taxonomy): Bacteria > Bacillati > Actinomycetota > Actinomycetes > Kitasatosporales > Streptomycetaceae > Streptomyces > Streptomyces sp. KR80. The sequence goes on along the minus strand of NZ_JBQQCD010000003.1, from coordinate 300,446 downwards.
ACTTCCTCGAGGAAGTGGTGGAACTGCTCGGGCTCGAGCATGTGACCGTGGTGCGAGGGCGTGCGGAGGAAGTGCTCGGCAAGCTTCCCCCCGTACATGTGGTGACAGCTCGTGCCGTGGCCCCGCTCGACCGTCTGGCCGGCTGGGGGGTCCCCTTGCTGCGTCCCTACGGAGAGATGCTGGCCCTCAAGGGAGATACGGCCGAGGAGGAGCTGAGGGCTGCGCGTGCGGCGCTGAGTAAGCTCGGCGTCGTCGACACCTCGATCCTGCATGTCGGTGAGGGGCTGGTGAATCCTCCTTCGACGGTGGTGCGCGTGGAGGTCGGAGAGAGCCCGGGCGGGGTGCGCTTCGCTGCCAAGAGGGCCAAGGCGGCGCGGATTGGTCGGGCGCGACGTCACCGGTAGAGCGTGACTCGCTCTGGCAAAAGCCACCAAAACCACCTAAATCGGAGTGTCGTGACGCCGTAGCGTGGCCACCCATGCATCGTGTTTCACGTGAAACGTCGATCACTGCTGCATGGAATCATCAGCCGCGGCCGTGCCGCCGCCTCACCACGCAACCGGCCGGGGCCGCTACGGATGGCTATCTCGGCAGCATCAGAACCCTCTGTCGGTGTGGATTCATCCACAGGAGAACGGGCCTCGCTGGTTCACGACCCCGAAAGCATGGGAGGCTCTGTTCATTGCGAGCCTGAAGTCGAGGAGAGTGAATCCTTGCGGTCCGACGCCAACATCGCGGGACCGATGACCGATCCGGTCCCCGGCCCCCGTGCCGAATCGGCGGGGGTGGATGTTTCACGTGAAACGCTGCCCCCCATGGACGACACCCCCATCGGCCGAGCCGCACAGCTGGCCGTCGAAGCCCTCGGCCGAGCCGGTGAGGGGCTGCCACGTCCGGAACAGACAAGAGTCATGGTGGTGGCCAACCAGAAGGGTGGAGTCGGCAAGACCACGACGACGGTCAATCTCGCCGCCTCCCTCGCTCTGCATGGCGCCCGTGTGCTGGTGATCGATCTCGACCCTCAGGGCAACGCCTCGACGGCCCTCGGAATCGAGCATCACTCCGAGGTGCCCTCCGTCTACGACGTTCTGGTGGAGAGCAAGCCGCTGGCGGATGTCGTTCAGCCGGTGCCGGATGTGGAGGGGCTGTTCTGCGCGCCGGCGACTATCGATCTTGCCGGCGCCGAGATCGAGCTCGTCTCACTCGTGGCGCGGGAGAGTCGGCTGCAGAGGGCCATCGAGGCGTATGAGCAGCCGCTGGACTACGTCCTCATCGACTGCCCGCCGTCGTTGGGTCTCCTCACGGTGAACGCTCTGGTCGCCGGTGCCGAGGTGCTCATCCCGATCCAGTGCGAGTACTACGCGTTGGAGGGCCTCGGTCAACTCCTGCGCAATGTGGATCTGGTGCGTGGACACCTCAATCCCAAGCTGCATGTCTCGACCATCCTGCTCACCATGTACGACGGCAGGACCCGGCTCGCCTCGCAGGTGGCCGACGAGGTCCGCAGTCACTTCGGGCATGAGGTGCTGCGGACGAGCATCCCGCGATCCGTGCGGATTTCGGAAGCGCCCAGCTACGCGCAGACCGTGCTCACCTATGATCCCGGTTCCAGTGGATCTCTGTCTTACCTCGAAGCGGCTCGTGAGATCGCACTGCGCGGAGTCGGGGTGCACTACGACCCGCAGCATGCGCACATCGCAGGCCAGAACGCCCAGGAGGATCAGCACAGTATGCCGGAGGGGATGCAGTGAGCGAACGACGTAGAGGACTGGGCCGCGGGCTCGGTGCGCTGATCCCCGCGGCTCCACAGGGGTCACCCGGAACGGCGCCGTCGTTGGGCGTAGGGGCTACCTCCCCGGCAGCGGTGCCGCTGCTTGGGCAAGGCCGGGGTGTCGCACCGGCCCAGGTCGACTCCCCTCCGACGCCTGGGGTTTCACGTGAAACGGACGGTGTGTCGCAGGAGGAGCTCGACGCGCTTGTAGCCGAGGCGTACCCGTCCGGTGCCCACTTCGCTGAACTCCCGCTGGACTCCATCACCCCCAACCCGCGCCAGCCGCGTGAGGTCTTCGACGAGGACGCACTTGCTGAACTCGTCACCTCCATCCAGGAGGTCGGCCTCCTCCAGCCGGTCGTTGTCCGGCAGTTGGGCCCGCAGCGCTACGAGCTCATCATGGGCGAGCGCCGGTGGCGGGCCTGCCGTGAAGCCGGTCTCGAGCGGATCCCGGCGATCGTCCGTGCGACCGAGGACGAGAAGCTTCTGCTGGACGCGCTGCTGGAGAACCTCCACCGTGCCCAGCTGAACCCGCTGGAAGAGGCTGCGGCCTACGACCAGCTGCTCAAGGACTTCAAGTGCACGCACGATCAGCTGGCGGACCGGATCGGACGCTCGCGTCCGCAGGTCTCCAACACCTTGCGGCTGCTCAAGCTGTCTCCGTCCGTGCAGCGTCGGGTCGCTGCCGGGGTGCTGTCCGCCGGACACGCACGTGCACTGCTGTCGGTCGAGGATTCCGAGGAGCAGGACCGGCTGGCACACCGGATCGTTGCGGAAGGCCTGTCTGTGCGGGCGGTCGAGGAGATCGTGACGCTGATGGGCTCACGCCCGAGCAGCACGCCGAAGGCCAAGGGCCCCAGGGCCGGTACGCGCGTGTCGCCCGCGCTGACCGATCTGGCGTCGCGTCTCTCGGATCGCTTCGAGACCCGGGTGAAGGTGGACCTGGGCCAGAAGAAGGGGAAGATCGTCGTTGAGTTCGCCTCGATAGAGGATCTGGAGCGGATCCTGGGCACACTGGCCCCCGGAGAGGGACCCGTGCTGGAGCAGAGGCTCTCGGAGGAGGCGGCGGAGGCTGCCGAGGAATGATCCCGGAAACCTCGTGAACCGAGGGCGGGCCGTGTCACCAAGGTGCGGTCCGCCCTTTGCTTTATTACCGTATGGGACAATCGCGACCTGGATACGATGCGTTCAGGTTTGGCTATCCATGTGGAGAAACCTCATCTGGAGGGCAAGCCATGCGATTAGCGAGCCGCACTGGGCTGGTGGCGGCAGGATTGAGTCTGGGGGCAGTCGGCGGATTCGTCGGCAGTCTCCTCAGGGAGCGTGGAGCGCTGGCGGCCGCCCGTGAGGCGGTGGGTGAGGGAAGCGAGGAACTGGCTGCATGGGGCGACGGCTCGTACCGCTCACACTGGACAACCTTCCGGACATTCCCAAGCGGTGCCGGTCGTGTGTCTTCTGGGAGCTCGACCCGGTCAGCGGCGAAGCCGCGGTGAAGGCCGGCCGGCCGGAGCTGGAGAAGGAGGCCTGGATCTCGGCCGTGCTCCTGGAATGGGGATCCTGCGGCCGGGTGGTGTATGTCGACGAGGTGCCCGTGGGGTTCGTCCTCTACGCGCCGCCTGCGTACGTGCCGCGTTCCACCGCCTTTCCGACCAGTCCAGTGTCCCCGGATGCGGTTCAGCTGATGACGGCGTGGATCATGCCCGGCTATCAAGGGCAGGGGCTCGGCCGAGTGATCGTTCAGACGGTGGCCAAGGATCTCTTGCGGCGGGGCTTCAAGGCGATCGAGGCATTCGGTGACGCACGCTGGAAGGAACCGGCCTGTGTACTGCCCGCCGAGCATTTGCTGGCGGTGGGGTTCAAGACCGTACGACCGCACCACCGATTCCCTCGGCTGCGTCTGGAGCTGCGGACGACGCTTTCGTGGAAGGAAGATGTCGAACTGGCTCTGGACCGGCTCCTCGGTGCGGTGCAGAAGGAGCCCGCACTGCGGCCGCTGTAGGTGAGTCCGACGAGGAACTGAACAGGCCCGCCCCCTCCGTGGGGCGGGCCTGTTTCACGTGAAACCTGACGCTCGGCCGTTACTCGCCGATGAACTCGGACAGGTCGCGGGCGATCGCTGCCTTCGGCTTGGCACCGACGATCGTCTTGGCGACCTCACCATTCTGGTAGACGTTGAGCGTCGGGATGGACATGACGCCGTACTTTGCCGCGGTGGCGGGGTTCTCGTCGATGTTCAGCTTGACGATCTCGATCTTGTCCCCGTACTCGGCGGCGAGCTGCTCCAGGGATGGTGCGATCTGGCGGCATGGGCCGCACCACGCCGCCCAGAAGTCGACGAGGACAGGCTTGTCGCTCTTGAGGACGTCCTCGTCGAAGGAAGCGTCAGTCACGTTCTTGAGGGCGCCGGCCATGGCGGTCTCCTTGGTTGTTGGTACGTGAGTCAGGTCGGTATCAGAGGGCCGCTGCGGCCTTCTCCGGCTCCGCGGGCTTCGTGTCACTGAGGGCAGCGATGTAGCGCTCCGCGTCGAGGGCCGCTGCGCAGCCGGTACCCGCAGCGGTGACGGCCTGGCGGTAGATGTGGTCCACCACATCGCCCGCGGCGAAGACGCCGGTGAGGTTGGTGCGCGTCGACGGGGCCTCCACCTTCAGGTATCCCTCGGAGTCCAGATCCAGCTGGTCCTTGAACAGTTCCGTACGCGGGTCGTGGCCTACGGCGATGAAGAGCCCGGTCGCCGGCAGCTCGGTCATCTGCCCGGTCTTGGTGTTGCGCAGGGTCAGACCGGTGAGCTTCTGTTCCCCGTGGATCTCGGCGACCTCGCTGTCCCAGGAGAAGGAGATCTTCGGGTCGGCGAAAGCGCGCTCCTGCATGGCCTTGGAGGCGCGGAGGGTGTCGCGGCGGTGGACGACGGTGACGGACTTGGCGAAGCGGGAGAGGAAGGTCGCCTCCTCCATGGCGGTGTCCCCGCCGCCGACCACGGCGATGTCCTGGTCCTTGAAGAAGAACCCGTCGCAGGTGGCGCACCAGGAGACCCCGCGGCCCGACAGTTCGTCCTCCCGCGGCAAGCCCAGCTTGCGGTGCTGGGAACCCGTGGCCACGATCACGGCCTTTGCACGGTGCACCGTTCCCGCCGAGTCCGTCACGGTCTTGATCTCACCGGTGAGGTCAACGGCCACGACGTCGTCCGGAATGAGTTCGGCCCCGAAGCGCTCTGCCTGAGCCCGCATGCTGTCCATCAGATCAGGACCCATGATGCCGTCGCGGAAGCCGGGGAAGTTCTCCACATCGGTCGTGTTCATCAGCGCACCGCCGGCGGTGACGGCACCCTCGAAGACCAGAGGCTTCAGGGAGGCGCGCGCGGTGTACAGCGCCGCGGTGTATCCCGCCGGACCAGAGCCGATGATGATCACGTTACGGACGTCGCTCACGGGTGTCTTCCTCGTCTCTGCCGACTGCTTTCCGGGTTCGGGACTCTCATCCCACCCAACGGATCCTACGGGGCCTGCATTCCCGTCGTGTCCCGTGCGCGCCGGGCGGATCAGGTCCCCGTCAGTCGTCGCAGTCAGTCGCGCCCGTACGTGGCCCTGAGAAGAACTTCGCCGACTGTTTGGGGGGTCTTCCCTGTGCAGGAAGAGTCGACGACATAGGCGTCCACCCGGGCGGCGTCGGTGACGTGGGGCAGCACGACGAGATACGCCTCGGTGCCCTTATAGGTCCCCGGCTCGGCCGCAATCGGGACATCGGAGCGACCGATCCCGGCGCGGACACAGGACGGAACCTCTGGGCCGGCCTTCTTCATCGTGGTATTGGGGGTGGACTGAGGCCCGACCTCATGTGAGGGGGCGGCTTTCCCATCTGCTTGCGAGAGCAGGTCTTGGACCTGTGACTCGAGCCCGTCGGCTGTGAACCCTGACGCGTTCAGTTGCTGCTCGGTCGAGTCAGTGGCGGTCGAGTGCTGCCCGCTGTCGCTCGCTGGGGAGTCGATGGACTGGACGATGACCCCGCCGAGCGCTGTGGCCGCGAGTGCGCACGCGGCGCCGAAGACTGCTGTACGCCAGCGGCGACGGATGCGCCTCCTGCCCGGACCAGTCGAGGCTCGCCCATGCCTTCCTGGGCGTCCGGAGGACCGGCGAGGCTCCGCCGCGGCGGTGGTTTCACGTGAAACATGGAGGGCGTCGGCGCCGGACTCGGTTTCACGTGAAACGGCGGCGGATGCCCTCGAGTCCAGCAGAGCTTCGGCGGCAAGGGCAGCCTCGATACGGCCGGCAATGTCGGCAGGCATCTGCGCCGGGCCGGGGAGGGTCCCCAGCAATCCGCGGATTTCTTCGAGAGAGCTGTGCACATCGGCACACAGCGCGCAGGTCGCCAGATGATCGCGTACTGCGGTGGCCTGGTCCGGAGGAAGAAGCCCTTCGGAGAGCGCCGAGATCTCCGCAACCTCCGGATGCTGATCCGTGTCGGTCGAGGATGTCATGCTCGCCCACCTCCGCCCTTCACGGCATTTGTGCCCCTCGGTCCTGCCGCTGGGACGGATGTACTCTGCGTCCGGTTCCTTCCCCCGCCCGGCGCCGGACTATCCCCGCCTTCGGTGCGTAGATGAGTGAGCAGGGGGAGCAATCTCGCTCGGCCTCTGGCGCAGCGGCTCTTCACCGTCCCGGTGGGAACGTCGAGGATGCGGCCTGCCTCCGCGACCGGGTATCCCTGCATGTCCACCAGGACGAGCGCAGCGCGCTGCTCGGCGGGAAGTGTGGAGAGGGCTTGGAGGAGCTCGCGGTGCAGGTCTTCCCGCTCGGCGGGTACGGCGGCGGACTCGTGGGGTTCGAGAAGCTGCTCGAATCGCTCGGTCTCGGCAACGGGGGATGTGCGGCGAGTGGCCGCCTTGCGGGCTCGGTCGAGGCAGGCATTCACCGTGATGCGGTGCAGCCAGGTGGTGACAGCCGACTGGCCGCGGAACGTATGGGCTGCGCGGTAGGCCGAGATCAGGGCGTCCTGAACGGCATCGGCGGCCTCTTCCCGGTCGCCGAGCGTCTTCACCGCGACCGCCCAAAGCCGGTCGCGGTGGCGGCGGACTATCTCGCCGAAGGCTTCTGGATCTCCTGCCACATGGCGGGAGAGCAGTTCCTGATCACTTGCGGCGCCGCCTGTCGTCCTGTTCAAGGTCGGGCCCCTCTGCTTGGCGCCTGTCTGCTGACTCAGCTCGTGATCTTGATGTCGGCGACCTTGCCGCGGTAATTGCCCTCGGCGGTCGGCGGCAGTTCCGTCAGCCAGACGAGCACATATCGCGTCGTCACGGGCTTGGGCGGCTCCAGCTTCACATGGGTGCCCGAGCCACGGGCAACCCTGCTGAACCCGTCCAGGGACGTAGGCATCGCCGATGCGTCCTCGGGCGCCGCCATGAGCTGAACAGTGGTGCTTCCGATGAAGCTGATCCGCGCTGTGCCCACCTGCTGCGGCTTCCCGAGATCGAGAATGAGGCCCACACCCGACTTCAGGCCGCCGAGATCCGGGCGCCCGACGTAGAACCGCGTCTCCCAGTAGCTCCCCTTGTCGCCGTCATAGGCCCTTCCGACCTGGTCCGGGTTCTCGGAGCCGTCTCCCAGCGGATCGAAGTCCTGCGCGGCGACGATCGAGATCGACTCGGGTGCCGTGTTCTCGCCGGGGGAGCCGCTCCCGGATTGCGAGCTGCCGGAGTCGTCGCCCCGGTTCTCGCGGTCCATGAGGGTGTCGGCCAGCTGCCAGCTACCCAGGCCGAGTGCCGCGATGAGCAGTGCGGCGACCGTCCATTTAAGGGCTTGTCCGGTGCGGGTCTGGAGCGGTGGTGGGGGAACGGGAACGGGACGGGCGGGCGCTCCGGAGCCGTTGCGGTTCGCGGGCTGGTGGTAGCCGCCCTGCTGGTACGTCGTCGGCCGGTACGTGGGCGTGGCGAAGGACGGCTCAGGCGGGCGGATGCGCGGCAGCGCCGTGACCGCCTTCGACAGCTCCTCGGGCGTGGTGCACGGGGGCTCCTGCCGCGATGGGGTCGCCCCCTCGTTCACCAGAGCGCGCATCGCGAGCTCTGAGAGCCCCCGGTGCACACCGGCCCGGACCTGGTCCGGTGCGATCAGACCGACGCCCTTGGGCAGCCCGGACAGGCCGTACGCGTTCTCCTCGTAGGGCCAGCGCTGGGTCAGGGCGGCATACAGCAGCGCACCGATGGCCTCAGTGTCGGTGCGCTGCGGGTGGTCGGTACGGATACCGCGCAGTGCCGCCATGACGGCGAGACCGCGGATGCGGTACTGGCCGGACTCGGTGCGGAGGACCGAGCTGGGGGTGAGCCGGAGGTGGGCCAGACCTTCGCGGTGAGCGGCGGCCATGGCCTGCGAGACCTGGCTGACGAGCTGATACGCCTCATGCGGCTCGAGCGGGCCGGATGCCAGGACGTTGGTCAGCTCGGTCGCGTCGGGCAGCCACTCGTGCACGACGTAGACGAGATCGTTCTCCTCGACGGCGTCGAGGACCTGGACGAAGCGGGGGTCGCCGAGAAGTGCCGCCGAGCGGGCGGCGGAGAGCACGGGACGGGCCCGGGGGTGGTCGGCGGGCAGCACATGCACGCCCACGGCGCGGCGGAGCTTCTCGTCGACGGCACGCCAGCTGCTGAATCCGTCCAGACGGGTGACGCACTCCTCGAGGCGGTAGCGTCTCGCGAGCTTGTGACCGCTGTGCAGCTCAGGGGGTTCCGCTTCGGGCGCAGGACTGGTCTCCTCGCCCTTGCTTCGCGCCGTGCCGGCGCCCTTGGCGTCCGCTTCCGCTCCGCGCCCCTCCTGGGCGTCCACCCCGTCGGCCGTGGCCTTCTCCGCCTGCGCGGTCAGCGGCTCATCGCCGCTGCTGTCAGCCACGTCGACGGCAGCCGTGCTCCGTTCCGCCACCGTCGTTCCTGCCTCCCCATCCGTTGCACGCTCTCGCACCACAGCAAAGACAATTGTGCCCACAGTCCGCCGCTATGCACGACACACGGCGGCGGTTGAAGGTTGTGCTCGGTCAGCGGCCCAGGCGGCCCCGGACCATCCCGACCATGGCGGTCAGCTCTTCGATGCGCATGCGTCTGGCCGCTGCGTAGAACGCGCCGAGCAGCACGATTGCGCCTCCGACCAGGGCGGCGAGGGAGCCGAGGGCGCCGCTGCCCAGCGCCTGGCTGATCCCGAACGCCGTGGCCCCGGCGAGGAGGGAGGCGGGGACGCAGGCCCCGGCGAGCCGGGCGTACGTACGGCGGACATGGGATCCATCCAGATCCCCTCCGAGCCGCTTGCGCAGGCGTCGCCAGGCGACACCTACGCCCACGGCGTACGCCAGGCCATACGAGGCGGCCATGCCGATCACGGCCCAACGGGCCGGGAGCAGGACGAAGCACAGAGTGGAGGCGGCGGCGTTGACGGCTGCGACAATGACCGTGTTGTAGAAGGGGGTTCGGGTGTCCTCGTAGGCGTAGAAGCCCCGCAGAACGACGTACTGCACTGAGTACGGGATGAGGCCGAGGCCGAACGCCATCAGGACGTACCCGATGCTCCGGGCGCCGGATTCACCGGATCCTGCGTAGAGGAACATGGCCATGGGGACGCCGAGGGCCAGGAAGGCGAAGGCACAGGGCACGATTGCGACGGCCGAGGTGCGCATCCCGTAGGAGATGTCGTCGCTGACGGCGGATGGGTCCCCGTCGTGCGCGGCGCGCGAGATCCTCGGCAGGACGGCGGTCATCACGGAGACCGTGATGATGGCCTGTGGCATCTGCCAGAGCAGCAGGGCGTAGTTGTATGCGGTGATGCCGGTGCCGGTGAAGCCCTTGCCCTCCGCCGCGGCTCCGGCCGCCGTGGCGAGCTGGGTGACCACGACCATGCCCAGCTGGTTGGCGAGAACGAAGAGGAAGGTCCACTTGGCGAGTCCCAAGGCCTTGCCCAGCCCGTGGCCCCGCCAGTCGAAGCGCGGCCGGATCCGGAAACCCGCCTCGCGCAGGTACGGGACCATCGCCAGGGCCTGCACCGTCAGGCCGAGCAGCGTGCCGATGCCCAGCAGCCGGACGCCCTCGGGGGTGATGGTGGACGGGCTTACCTTGGTCGCTGTGACGCCGCCGAACGCCCAGATGAAGGCACCGAAGGTGGCGATGACGACGATGTTGTTGAGGACCGGGGTCCACATCATCGCTCCGAAGCGGCCGCGGGCATTGAGGATCTGGCCGAGCACGACGTGCACGCCCATGAAGAACATGGTCGGCAGGCAGTAGCGGGCGAAGGTGACCGCCACCTCCATCTTCTGCGGGTCGGAGGCGATCTCCGTCGACATCATGCGGATGAAGAGCGGTGCCCCGAGCACGCAGACGGTGGTGACGCCCGCCAGGAGGGCCATCACGACGGTGAGGAGCCGGTTGGCGTAGGCGTCGCCGCCGTCCTCGTCGTCCTTCATGGCACGCACCAGCTGCGGAATGAACACCGCGTTGAGCGCGCCGCCGCCGACCAGGATGTAGATCATCGTCGGCAGCGTGTTGGCGACCTGATAGATGTCGCCGAGCGCGGCGACGCCGATCGCCGCCGCGATGACCAGGGTGCGCAGAAAGCCGGTGATGCGGGAGACGATCGTCCCGGCGGCCATCAGCGCGCTGGATCTGAGGATGCCGGCTGCTCGGCCGCCGGAGCGCTTGGGCGCGGGGGCAGGTTCGGACTGGGCGGGTGGTCCGTCCGGCGGCGGAGTCTGCGCGGGGCGCTGCGGTTCGTGTGGCTGCTGCTGGTCCCGGAAGAGATGGGCGAACGCATCCGGCTCGGCGGGGCCCTCAGCGGAGGCGCGGCCCGCGGTGCCGTCCACGCCCATGGACTCGGTGGTCGTTCTGTCGTCCGCGTCCGGCAGGTGACGTGGCGGTCCGTCCGGCTCCGGTGCATGGGGCTGGGCCCACAGCTGAGCATTCGGGGCATGCTGCGGCGCCCTGGGACGCTCGTACGGGGGCTGCGGGCCGGGGTACGGGCCAGGGGGCGGTGGCGGGTGTGCGGCGCGGTCGTACAGGGCATCGGTCACCGGGTCCCGCGCCGCGGGGCTCTGGTTACGGTACGGGTCCGGTACGTACGGATCGGGCGCGGCGGGCGGGGACGGCTGGCCCGTCGGGTCGCTGCCCGGGCTCAGGCCGCGGTCACCGTCGTACGGCGCGTTCATCGCTACCCCACCTCATCGTCCCGGCCGACCGGCCCCGACATCGCTCAACGGTCCACTTTCTCACCCGTGCCGGATGCCTCGCCGCTTTCCGGTGCGGTGTCCGAGGTCACGTCACCCTGCTGCTCGGACTGTGGTGCTTCTGGGCCCGGCTCCGCGGACTCGGTGGTCTCAGTCTCATCGGTGTCACTGGTGTCATCGGGCTCCTCCGCTTCGTCCGTCTCCCCCGCCGGCTCCGTGGCCTCAGCGGCCGCAGCGCGCCTGCGCTGGGTGTACATCCGGATGCCGGCGAGCACAAGCAGCAGCACACCGCCGGCCAGGACGAGCATCACGGTGGAGGTGATCTCGGTGACCTTCACCTTGAAGGTCATCGGAGCGCCGTACGGCGTACCGTCGTCCGTGGTGAGCTGGGCCGTCACCCAGACCGTGCCGTTCGCGTTGGCCGTGGTGTCGAACTTCACGGACTGGCTGTGCTCACCCTCGATCCTGATGGGCTGCCCCTCGCCCACGTCGAGACGGTTCGGCTGGCTGGACGTGAGGACCAGCTTCAGCCCTTCGACTCCCTGGACCAGCTTGTTCTGCACGGTCACCGGAATCGTCGCGCTGCGCCCCGACATGGTCTGGGGCGATTTCTGGACGAGCTGCACGCCCTGACTGAGATCGGTGAGGTAGTCCCGAACGGACTCGCGGAACACCGTGGAACCCCTGGCGTCACCACGCCAGGATGTGGACATCTCCCGCATGATCGCGTTGCCGATCGGCGTCACGACCCGTTCCGGCCGGGAGAGGATCACCTGAAAGCCTTCGAGCGCCCGCTGCGTCTCCTGGGCGTCTTCGAAGGCTTCCGTCGGCAGTTCCTGCTTGCGCAGCGAGCGAGGGTACGCGGCGGTGTGCGGCACACGCGTGGCGGCGTCCGGGTCGGGCTTCGCCTTTGCCGCGTCGCCCAGATCCAGTGGCTTGGTCCAACGGGAGCCCTGCAGCCCCTCCAGCGCCTCCGCCATGGCGCGCGCCTGGCTGGCACCGGGCATACGCTGCGGGGCGACGACGATGCTCCGCTGCTTCCCGGGGGCCTGCATGGTGAGCATGAGTGTCTGGGCCAGGAACTGCTGCACGGCGAGCGTCGTGCTCTCCGCCCCTGACATGTCGCCCTCGAAGGCCGTGGAGAGGCGGGCGTCCGCCACCACCGCCGTGTTGCCGCCTCCGATCGGACGGGCTGCGGTGGGGGTGTAGGGCAGGCCGGCGGTCTCCCTGAGGCTGTCGCTGCGGGTGATGACGCGGTGCGCGCCGGCGGACGTGGCGACGTCGACCACCGAGGAATCGATCGCTCCTTCCACGGGCCACGCGAAGTCAGTGCGGGGCTTCGTGGCGAGGATGGTCTCCACCGTCCAGGAGGCGAGGTCGGTGGCGGGTTTGAGATGACCCAGGGCGCCCGAGGCCTTCTTGCCCCGGTGGGCCAGCGAGGCAAGATCGGGATCGGCGAAGGGCAGCGCCACCACCTCACGCCCGTCCACGGCCTCCTGGAGGTCCTTGAGCCACTGCTTGGCCACGGTCTGGTTCCTGCCCGCAGTGGTGGTGCCGTCGGCGCGTTCGATCTTGTAGCTCTTCGTCATGGCATCGACGGTCGCCAGCAGGTCCGGATCGATCATCCAGGTCACCGGCAGGTCACTGCCGAGGGCCACCAGCTGCTGCAGCCGCCCGCCGGGGCCCAATTCGGAGGCGAGGGAGTCGTCTCGGAAGATCGGCGTCTGCTGGGCGTCGGAGTCTGTCCGGGCCGTGAGGCGCGTGGTGGAGATGAGCGGCCACACAAAGCTGAGCTTCGTCCTCGTGTCGGCCTTGGACGGCTGCCAGGGCAGGAACGTCCGCTCGATACCTAGAACCTGCTGGAACCGCTGCCTCTCCGTTTCCCCGGTGAGCGAGACCGCCAGCTGGTAGATCCCTTCGTCGCCCAGGTTCAGGTCCTCCACGGGGACCTGGAGGCTGAAGTCGCGGGGAACGCCTGCCGGCAGCCGGTCGATCTGGACGGTGCGCTTCTTCCCGCCGATCTCCCGTCCGTCCGGGCCGGCCGAGAAGCCGGTGCGCTTGGCCGCGGTGTCGATGGCGCTGCGGCTGTTCAGCGTGGGCCCCACCCGTAGCCCGACGTGGGCGTCCGTGATCGTGGAGCGGCCCTCGTTGGTCACCGTTCCCCTGACGGTGAGGGTGTCGTTCTTCTTCGGGGACGCTGGTGTCAAGGAGTTGATCGAGACGTTGACGGTGCGGGAGCCGACGGCGTTGTCGGCAGCGTGTGCCATAGGGGCCGGGGAGGAAAGCTGCAGGGTACCCGCGACCAGCACCACGCCCACCAGGGCGGTTGCCGTGTGCCGCAGCCACCGGCGGGCAGCAGCGGATCGCGTTCCCTGGAACTGTGCCGCCTCGGCCACGCGCTCGCCCGTCCCTCGTCGTCAGTGGTGGTCGTCGGATGTGCGTCCAGGAATGGTAACGAGAGCCGCCGTGGCGAAGTGCTGGGGTCGCCGACAAGATCGCGGAGAACCACCGGCTACGCGGAAACGAGGACGCCCCATTCTGCCGAGCCACGTACTCTGTTCTGTTGTGCCGAACGCCAACCATGACAGCCACACCCCGCCGACCTCGCAGGACCGACAGCCGACGAACGCGCTCAGTGACGTTCAGCGGCGCGCGGTGAGCGAGCTCCTACGGGTCTCCCCCGTCGCCGACGATCTCGCCGCTCGCTTCCGTGAGGCGGGACACACCCTCGCCCTGGTCGGCGGATCCGTACGGGATGCGCTGCTCGGTCGGCTGGGAAACGATCTCGACTTCACGACGGATGCCCGCCCCGAGGACGTGCTGAAGATCGTGCGTCCGTGGGCGGACACCGTGTGGGAGGTCGGTGTCGCCTTCGGCACGGTCGGCTGCCTGAAGAGGACCCGGAACGGCCGTGAAGGGGCCCGGGAGTACCAGATCGAGGTGACGACCTACCGTTCGGAGTCGTACGACCGGTCGTCGCGGAAGCCCGAGGTGTCCTACGGCGATTCCATCGAGGAGGATCTGGTCCGCCGGGACTTCACGGTGAACGCGATGGCGGTGGCGCTGCCCGAGAAGGAGTTCATCGATCCGTACGGAGGTCTGGAGGACCTCGCGGCCAAGGTGTTGCGGACGCCGGGCTCTCCTGAGGACTCTTTCTCCGACGACCCGCTGCGGATGATGCGGGCCGCCCGCTTCGCCGCCCAGCTGGACTTCGATGTCGCTCCCGAGGTCGTCGCAGCGATGACAGCGATGGCGGACCGCATCGAGATCGTCTCCGCCGAGCGGGTGCGTGACGAGCTCAACAAGCTCATCCTGGCGCCCTACCCCAGGAAGGGGCTGAAGCTCTTTGTCGACACCGGGCTCGCCGACCTGGTCCTGCCCGAGTTGCCGGCGCTGCGGCTCGAGCGCGATGAGCATCACCGGCACAAGGACGTCTACGGGCACTCGCTGACCGTGTTGGAGCAGGCCATCGCACTCGAGGAGGGCGAGCCGGACCTGGTGCTGCGACTGGCGGCGTTGCTGCACGACATCGGCAAGCCCAAGACGCGGCGCTTCGAGAGCGACGGCAGGGTCTCCTTCCACCACCACGAGGTGGTCGGGGCGAAGATGACCAAGGCGCGGATGACGAAGCTGAAGTATCCGAACGACCTGGTGAAGGACGTCTCGCGGTTGGTGGAGCTGCATCTGCGATTCCACGGCTACGGGACCGGCGAGTGGACCGATTCGGCGGTCCGCCGGTACGTACGGGACGCCGGTCCGCTGCTGGACCGGCTGCACAAGCTGACCCGGTCGGACTGCACCACGCGGAACAAGCGGAAGGCAGCGGCGCTGTCGCGGGCTTATGACGGCCTCGAGGAGCGCATTGCGCGGCTGAAGGAGCAGGAGGAGCTGGACTCGATCCGGCCGGACCTCGACGGCAACGAGATCATGGAGATTCTCGGGGTGCGGCCGGGGCCGGTGGTCGGCAAGGCCTACAAGCACCTTCTCGAGCTTCGCCTCGAGCAGGGGCCCATGGAGCGGGGCGACGCCGTGGCCGCGCTCAAAGAGTGGTGGGCTGCGCAGAGCTGAAGCCAAGGGCGCGGCTCATGTTTCACGTGAAACATGAGCCGCGCCGCTGTGTGTGTCTGTGCGGCGGCGCCGGGTGGTTGTTTCACGTGAAACATGAGCGGTCGGCTACGACGGTCGGAACTTGGCCGTCGTCGCAGCCGCGATGGCGTACAGCACGGCCACCGTCACGACCAGGGTGGCCGATCGGCCGTCCGGCGGGAGCATCAGGGCCGCCACCGCCGCCGCGCCGACGAAGGCCACGTTGAACAGCACGTCGTAGAGGGCGAAGACCCGTCCCCGGAAGGCGTCGTCCACCGTTGCCTGGATCACCGTATCCGTCGTGATCTTCACTGCCTGGGTCGTCAAGCCGAGCAGGAAGGCGGCGCCGAGCATGGGCACACGCTCGAAGGGCAGGCCGAGGCCGGGCGCCAGCAGGGCGGCGGCCGCCATGCACGCGATCAGCCAGCCGAACTCCCCGAGCCTGTCGACTGCCCAGGGGGTGACGACCGCAGCAGCGAAGAACCCCCCAGCCGAGAGGGCGACCGCGATACCGAGCAGGGCGAGCCCCTCGGACTCGGTCTCCGACCATGCGTACCGGCACAGCATCAGTACGGTCACGGTCAGCGCGCCGTAGCAGAACCGCGCCAGCGTCATCGTGGCCAGTACGACCGTCGCCGGGCGGCGCTCGGCGAGGTGGCGCAGGCCCTCCACGAGCCCTCGTACGGTGCCTGCGAGGGCCGCTGTCAGCCGGGGCTGCAGCAGCTCGGGATCCGGTCCCAGCAGTTCGCGCCCCATCCGGAGCGAGGCGAGAGCCGCGCTCAGATACAGTGCGGCCCCCAGCATGACGGTCACCGCGTCGGAGTCGAGGCCGGCGAGGCGTACCGCGAAGGCCAGCCCGCCGCCCGCGGTTGCGGCCAGTGTTCCCGCCGTAGGGGAGAGCGAATTCGCCATGACCAACCGGTCCCGGTCCACCACGCGCGGCAGGGCGGCGGACAGGCCCGCCAACACGAACCGGTTGACGGCCGTGACCGAGAGAGCGGAGGCGTAGAAGAGCCAGTCCGGTACCTCGGCCACGAGGAGCAGGGCCGTACCGCAGGCGAGTACGGAGCGGAGGAGATTGCCGTACAGCAGAACCTGGCGGCGGCGCCAGCGGTCGAGGAAGACACCGGCGAACGGCCCGAGCAAGGAGTACGGCAGGAGGAGTACGGCCATGGCTGAGGCGATGGCGGTCGCCGAGGTCTCTCTCTCTGGTGAGAAGACGACGTAGGTGGCGAGCGCGACCTGGTAGGCCCCGTCGGCGCCCTGGGAGAGGAGCCGCACGGCCAGCAGTCGACGGAAGTCGCGCAGCCCCAGCAGCACGCGCAGGTCACGCACAACAGCCATGGCGCACAGCCTCACACACGGCACGGGTCCCCGGCGGGATTGCCGGGGACCCGTGATCAGGAGCCGCAGGGCAGCGCCTCGTCGACGCCGTGCCGCGTCGGGTCAGCGCTCGACCTCGCCCCTGATGAACTTCTCGACGTTCTCCCGCGCCTCGTCGTCGAAGTACTGCACCGGCGGCGACTTCATGAAGTACGAGGAAGCGGACAGGATCGGCCCGCCGATGCCGCGGTCCTTGGCGATCTTCGCAGCGCGCAGGGCGTCGATGATGACGCCGGCCGAGTTGGGGGAGTCCCAGACCTCGAGCTTGTACTCCAGGTTCAGCGGGGCGTCACCGAACGCCCTGCCCTCGAGCCGTACGTAGGCCCACTTGCGGTCGTCCAGCCAGGCCACGTAGTCCGACGGGCCGATGTGCACGTTCTGCTCGCCCAGGTCGCGGTCCGGGATCTGCGAGGTCACGGCCTGAGTCTTGGAGATCTTCTTGGATTCCAGGCGCTCACGCTCGAGCATGTTCTTGAAGTCCATGTTGCCGCCGACGTTGAGCTGCATCGTGCGGTCCAGGATGACGCCCCGGTCCTCGAACAGCTTGGCCATCACGCGGTGCGTGATCGTGGCGCCGACCTGCGACTTGATGTCGTCACCGACGATCGGCACGCCCGCCTCGGTGAACTTGTCCGCCCACTCCTTCGTACCGGCGATGAAGACCGGGAGAGCGTTGACGAAAGCCACCTTGGCGTCGATCGCGCACTGGGCGTAGAACTTCGCCGCCTCCTCGGAGCCGACCGGCAGGTAGCAGATGAGGACGTCGACCTGCTGGTCCTTGAGGACCTGGACGACGTCGACCGGGGCCTCGGAGGACTCCTCGATGGTCTGGAGGTAGTACTTGCCCAGGCCGTCGAGGGTGTGGCCGCGCTGCACGGTGACGCCCGTGGACGGCACGTCGCAGATCTTGATGGTGTTGTTCTCGCTGGCTCCGATGGCGTCCGCGAGATCCAGACCAACCTTCTTCGCGTCGACGTCGAAGGCGGCCACGAACTCGACGTCCCGCACGTGATAGTCGCCGAACTGCACGTGCATCAGACCCGGCACGCGGCTGTCCGGGTCGGCGTCCTTGTAGTACTCGACGCCCTGCACCAGCGATGCGGCGCAGTTGCCCACGCCGACGATGGCTACGCGAACCGAACCCATTCCGGTTGCTCCCTGTGTGTACTCGACGAAGCCCTGCCGGATGCAGGACCTCATGTGGCGGTGTCGTCGGACGGATCCGGCCGGGAACTACCCCGGTTCCGGGGCAGGCCGCCCGTGCTCCCTGTCTGGTCCTGAGATTCCTGCGATGTGCGCCGCTCAGGAGGCGCGGATACCTCTTCCGAGGCGGACCCGGGCGCGGATCGACGCTGATCACGCCCCGCCCGCTCGCTCTCGATCAGCTCGTTGAGCCAGCGGACCTCGCGCTCCACGGACTCCATGCCGTGGCGCTGCAGCTCGAGGGTGTAGTCGTCCAGCCGCTCCCGCGTACGGGCCAGAGAGGCGCGCATCTTCTCGAGGCGCTCCTCCAGCCGGCTGCGGCGCCCCTCCAGCACCCGCATCCGTACGTCCCGCGACGTCTGGCCGAAGAAGGCGAAGCGGACTCCGAAGTGCTCGTCCTCCCACGCATCCGGGCCCGAGTGGGCGAGCAGCTCTTCGAAGCGCTCCTTGCCCTCCGCGGTCAGCCGGTAGACGATCTTCGCCCGGCGTCCGGCCAGCGATGCGGCGAGGGCATCCTCCGGTGCGCTGCCGGGCTCCTCGATCAACCAGCCGTTCGAGACCAGCGTCTTGAGGCAGGGATAGAGGCTGCCGTAGCTGAACGCACGGAAGACCCCCAGTGAGGTGTTGAGCCGCTTGCGCAGCTCGTAACCGTGCATGGGGGACTCACGCAGCAGGCCGAGGACGGCGAACTCGAGGATGCCGGAACGTCTGCTCATGCACCGCCTCCCGTCTCCCGCACCCGTCTCCCGCACCTGTCTATGCCGAGCTGATGTATCGGCTCGATACATCCAGACGATAGAACGGCCGCCCTGCTGCGACAAGTGGGGCCACAGTGACCGGCATCACATCTCTGATTCATCGCAATCAACTTGACTGATTTGAGGTGAAGATACGGGCTGATCTGGTTTTGGCCGTGCGTAGTCTGTGCGCCATGGAGACAACCGGGAACCACACGGCACCATGGGGCGTCCTCGTCTTCGGTGTAGTGCGGTCTGCCGTCCATGGAGGCAGATCCGTACTCGGGGGGGACCGGACGTCATCTGTCGCATCCAGGCGATAGCGCCTGCCCGAGGAGTAGCTGTTCCATGAGCGAGCACCGTCGCAAGCCACCGCAGTCGCCAGGCGGTGGACGCGCCGCGGCACGGCGCGGAGCGCAGCCGCCGCCGTCCGGCCGTCGAGCCGCCCCCCGCCGAGGAGCCACGGGATCCGCCGCCGGGGCGTACGGCGAGGCGCGACCCTACGGCGGCCGCGCGGAGGCTCGCCGGGCCGCCCAGCGGGCCGGCGGGGGCGGTGGACGACGACGGGCGGCCGTCGGCCACGAAGGCGGCGGACGGGGTCGCCGCGCCGCACCGCGCGAGCCGGACAGACACCGCCTCATCGACTACCCGCGCTCGGGGTACGTAGGGCTGCGACGCTGGGTGCCGTCGTGGAAGCAGGTCCTCGGGACCTGCATCGGCTTCTTCGGCCTGATCATGCTTGCCTCCAGCGCCGCGCTGGCGTTCGTGGTGGAGGTGCCCAATCCCAACGCGGCGGCCAAATCCGAGAGCAATGTCTTCTACTGGAGCGACGAGACGCAGATGGCGTCGACCGGTGGAGACGTGAACCGGCAGATCGTCCCGCTCAGTGAGATCCCCAAGTCGATGCAGGACGCCGTGATCGCGGCCGAGAACGCCACGTTCTACGAGGACGCCGGTGTCGATCCCATGGGTATCGCTCGCGCCCTGTTCAACATGGCGCGGGGAGGCAATACCCAGAGTGGCTCCACGATCACCCAGCAGTACGTCAAGAACGCCATGCTGAGCCAGGAGCAGACCCTGACCCGTAAGGTCAGGGAGCTGTTCATCTCGATCAAGGTCGGCGCGATCGAGGACAAGGACACCATCCTCGCGGGATATCTCAACACCGCCTATTACGGACGAGGCGCCTACGGAATCCAGGCCGCGGCGCAGGCGTACTTCGGCAAGGACTCCGCCGACCTGAACCCCAGCGAGAGCGCCTTCCTGTCTTCGGTTCTCAACGGACCGAACCTCTATGACCCGGCAGGCGGCATCGGTGACAACGCCACCAAGGAACTGAACACCGAGCGTGCCACGGAGCGCTGGGCCTGGACCCTTAACCGCGAAGTGCAGGTCGGCCGCATGGAGGCGGCCCAGCGCAACACTCTCCTCCAGAAGGGGTTCCCGGAGACGATCGACCCCAAGACCGCCAAGGGCCTCTCCGGCCAGATCGGTTACCTCGTCGAGACGGCTCAGAAGTACGTCCTCAAGAAGGCGAACATCACGCCGGACGAATTGTCCCAAGGCGGCTATCAGATCTACACGACCTTCGACAGGAAAAAGGTCGAGGCGCTTAAGAAGTCCGTCGAGGCGTCCGAAAAGACCTACCTCAACCCAAAGAAGCGCGACAAGGACAAGAACGTCCAGTTCGGTGGTGCGTCTGTCGAGCCCCACACCGGCAAGATCGTGGCACTTTACGGCGGCGAGGGGTACGACAAGAACCACTTCAGCAACAACGCCGACACCTCCGGTGTCCCGGTCGGCTCCACGTGGAAGCCGTACGTGTTGGCCGCCGCGATGCATTACGGCACTCACAAGAGCGGCGGTCAGGGAATCTCCCCGCTCAGCAAGTACAACGGCAACGACCTGGTCGTGATCAAAGACCGGACCGGGCAGCCCATGCCCGGACCGGGCGGGGAACCCTTCCGGCAGAAGAACGAAGGCAAGAAGGCCTGGGGTTACATCACGCTCGAAAAGGCGATGGAGCAGTCGATCAACTCGCCCTTCGCGCAGCTGGGCGTCGACGTCGGCCTGGGCAACGTCAAGCAGATCGCCATGGACACGGGCATCCTCGAGGAGAGCATGGACCGGTCCAATGTGTCCTTCTCGCTCGGTACCTCCACCCCCAGCGCGATCCGCATGGCGGACTCGTACGCCACCTTCGCCGCCTCCGGCGTCCATCGCGACCCGTACTCGGTGGTGAAGGTCAAAAAGGCCGGGGTGGAAAAGCCGGGCTTCGGTCAGCCAAAGCCCGAACAGGCCCTGGAGAACAACGTCGCCAACAACGTGACCAAGGTGCTGGAGAACGTCATCGAGAACGGCACCGCCCAGAAGGCGAAGGCGCTGGGCCGCTTCGCCGCGGGCAAGACCGGTACCACCGACAAGAACAAGTCGGCCTGGTTCGTGGGCTACACCAAGCAGCTCTCGACGTCGGTCGCCATGTTCCGCACGGATCCCAAGGCCAAAAAACTGCTCTCCATGAACGGCACGGGTGGCTTCGACTCCATCCACGGTGGTGCGATCCCGACGGAGATCTGGACCGACTACATGAGGGCGGCCCTCAAGGGCGAGCAGAACAAGCCCTTCCCGGAGGCGGAACCCATCGGCGAAAAGGTCGACCAGGACGGTGCCCCGAGCCCGACCCCGACCCCGTCGGACACCCCCTCGGCTACGCCCTCCGAGAGTCCGTCCGAGTCGCCCAGCGGCACGCCGTCCCTCCCACCGACCCCGACCGACACGTGCAACGTCGTCGACCCCACGTGCCAGTCCAACGGTGGCACGAGCGACGGCGGTACGAATGGCGGCACGGACGCCGGATCCAGCGGTTCGCCAACCCCGCCGGGCGGAAACGGCGGCAATTCGAACAACGGCGGGATCTTCGGCGGCCCGACCAGCCGCAAGGACTGATCCTGTCCCTGCCTCCGCGGTACGACACAGCCCCTGCCCGGTCCCGACCGGGCGGGGGCTCCGTCGTAGCCGCCCGTAGTGCAGGATGTGGCCCATGACGAGCGTGCACGAGGAGCGGCACTGGGAGCCCGCGGGCCCCGTACGGCCGACCGTCCAGGACGAGGTGGCCGCGGCGGGCAGCGAACTGATCGGTGGCCCGGTCGGCCGCCGGGCCCTGCTCGGGGTGAGCTGGTGGACCCCGGTGCGGATCATCGCGCTCGTCGCGCTCGGGATGTTCGCCCTGGGCATGGTGCAGAAGCTGCCGTGCTACAACGGCGGCTGGTTCTTCGGAGCCACCAGCCAGTACACGCACGCGTGCTACTCCGACATCCCGCACCTCTTCAACGCCCGCGGCTTCGCCGCCGGCCTGGTCCCGTACTTCGACCGGATCCCCGGCGACATGGAGTACCTGGAGTACCCGGTCCTCACCGGCCTCTTCATGGAGTCCGCCTCCTGGCTCACCCCGAAGGGCGGGAGCATCCAGGACCGCGAGCAGATCTACTGGCTCGTCAACGCGGGCATGCTGATGATCTGCGCCGTCGTCATCGCCGTCTGCGTCGCCCGTACGAACCGGCGCCGGCCCTGGGACGCGCTGCTCGTCGCGCTCGCGCCCGCCTTCGCCCTGACCGCCACCATCAACTGGGACCTGCTCGCCGTCTCGCTGACCGCGGCCGCGATGCTGATGTGGTCGCGCAGCAGGCCGCTCGCCGCGGGCGTTCTGATCGGCCTGGCGACGGCCGCCAAGCTCTATCCCGTACTGCTGCTCGGCCCGCTGTTCGTGCTCTGCCTGCGGGCGGGGCGCTGGCGGGAGTGGGGCAAGGCCGTGGCGGGGGCTGCCGTCTCCTGGTTCGTGGTGAATCTTCCCGTCATGGCGCTCGCGCCGGAGGGGTGGAAGAAGTTCTACACCTTCAGCCAGGAGCGCCCGGTCGACTTCGGTTCGTTCTGGCTGATCATCTCCCAGCGCACGGGCGACCCTCTGGACGGCGCGAACGCGTGGGCCACGGCGCTCACGTTGCTGCTGTGCACCGGTATCGCCGCCCTCGCGCTCTACGCGCCGCGCCGCCCGCGCTTCGCCCAGCTGGCCTTCCTGGTCGTCGCCGTGTTCATCCTCGTCAACAAGGTCTACTCACCCCAGTACGTGCTGTGGCTGATCCCGCTGGCCGCACTGGCCCGGCCGCGGTGGCGCGACTTCCTGGTCTGGCAGGCCTGCGAAGTCATGTACTTCATCGGCATCTGGATGTACCTCGCCTACACCTCGAGCGGCGACAAGCACCACGGCCTTCCGCCCGACGGCTACCAACTCGCGATCCTGCTGCATCTGCTGGCCACGCTGTACCTGTGCGCCGTCGTCGTCCGCGATGCCCTGCTGCCTGAGCGGGACGTCGTACGGCGCGACGGCTCGGACGATCCGTCCGGCGGCGTCCTGGACGGTGCCCCGGACGTCTTCGTCCTCGGCCACCACCGGGAGCGGCGGCACGCGGCGCACTACGAGGGGACGTACGTGCAATGGGGAGCCCGGACGAGCCGATCGGTGCCGTCGCCGTCTGTGGAGTGACGCCGCGAACCGATCTCTGTCCACTCTGGCTTGCTCGAGGCCTGGAGCGCGGGAGCGAAGCTGAACGTACTGCGGTAGCCGCAGGCACACATGAAAGGGCCCGAAGTCGCAAGCCGAAGTTGCGGCTTCGGGCCCGGCTCACGGACCGACCTCCCACGAGGAGGCCTGTGGCACTTCAGTGGTCGACCACCCGGTCGACCTGGGTCGTCGTGTGCCGGAGGTGGGCCACCAGTTCCTCGCCCACCTTCGGCTCCGGTGCGTCCACCGGCACGAACAGGATGGAGACCTGCATGTGCGGCGGCTCGGCGAACCAGCGCTGCTTGCCCGCCCAGACGAAGGGCGAGAGATTGCGGTTGACCGTGGCCAGGCCGGCCCGGGCCACCCCCTTGGCGCGTGGCATGACGCCGTGGAGAGCCTTCGGGGCCTCCAGGCCCACGCCATGCGAGGTGCCGCCCGCGACGACGACCAGATAGCCGTCGGAGGCGGCCTTCTGCTGGCGGTAGCCGAAGCGGTCGCCCTTGACGACGCGGGTGACGTCCAGGACCGCGCCGCGGTATTCGGTGGCCTCGTGGTCGCCGAGCCACAGCCGGGTGCCGATACGGGCCCGGAAGCGGGTCTGCGGGAACTGCTGCTGAAGGCGGGCGAGTTCATCGGCCCCGAGGTGGCTGACGAACATCGTGTGCAGCGGCAGCCGGGCAGCGCGGAGCCGGTCCATCCATGTGATGACCTCCTCGACCGCGTCCGAGCCGTCGGTGCGGTCCAGCGGCAGGTGGATGGCGAAACCCTCCAGCCGCACGTCCTCGATGGCGGCATGCAGCATCGGCAGATCCTGCTCCCGCACACCGTGCCGCTTCATGCTGCTCATGACCTCGATCACGACGCGCGCCCCGACCAGGCCGTGCACGCCTTCGACGGAGGAGACCGAACGGATCACCCGGTCGGGCAACGGTACGGGCTCCTCGCCGCGCCGGAAGGGCGTGAGGACCAGCAGGTCGCCGCCGAAGAAGTCCTTCATTCTGGCGGCCTCGTACGTGGTCCCGACCGCGAGGATGTCGGACCCCATGCGGATGACCTCTTCGGCCAGGCGCTCGTGGCCGAAGCCGTAACCATTGCCCTTGCAGACCGGGACGATCCCCGGGAACTGCTGGACCACCGCCTGCTGATGCGCCCGCCAGCGAGCGGTGTCGACGTAGAGGGTGAGCGCCATGGCCGGTCCGGAACCTCTCTCGTGTCTGCGGTGTATAGGAGATATGAAGCAGAAAACGTGGGCGACAGGGAAGACGGCGTCGGTGACGACGGCCCCGGCGGGGACCTCACCGGGACCGTCAGCGCCGGGACATGTAGATGTCGAGTGCCTTGTGCAGCAGCTTGTTCAGCGGGAAGTCCCACTCGCCGAGGTATTCGGCGGCCTGGCCACCGGTGCCGACCTTGAATTGAATCAGGCCGAAGAGGTGATCGGTCTCGTCGAGGGAGTCGCTGATGCCGCGCAGGTCGTAGACGCTCGCACCGAGCGCGTAGGCGTCCCGCAGCATGCGCCACTGCATCGCGTTCGAGGGCCGGACCTCGCGCTTGTGGTTGGCGGAGGCTCCGTAGGAGTACCAGACATGTCCGCCCACGATCAGCATGGTCGCGGCGGCCACGGCCTCACCCTCGTGCGTGGCGAAGTAGAGCCGCATCCGGTTGCGGTCCTCGGCGTTGAGGGCCTTCCACATCCGCTGGAAGTACGCGAGCGGCCGGGGCCGGAAGTGGTCGCGCTCCGCGGTGATCTCGTACAACCGCTGCCATTCGGCGAGATCGTCGTAACCGCCCTGGACCACCTCGACGCCGGCCTTCTCCGCCTTCTTGATGTTGCGGCGCCACAGCTGGTTGAAGCCCTTGTGGACGTCCTCGAGCGAGCGGTTCTCCAGCGGCACCTGGAAGACGTAGCGCGGCTGGACGTCTCCGAAGCCCGCGCCCCCGTCCTCACCCTGCTGCCAGCCCATACGGCGCAGCCGGTCGGCGACCTCAAAGGCCCGCGGCTCGATGTGGTTCGCCTCCACATCGCGAAGCCGCTTCACATCCGGGTTCTGGATGCCCGACTTGATCGCGGCGGCGTCCCACCGCCGGATGACAACAGGCGGCCCCATCTTCACGGAGAAAGCACCCTGCTGCTTGAGATGGGCGAGCATCGGCTGCAGCCAGTCCTCGAGGTTCGGCGAGAACCAGTTGATCACCGGGCCCTCAGGGAGATACGCCAGATACCGCTTGATCTTGGGCAGCTGCCGGTACAGAACCAGGCCCACGCCCACGAGTTCGTCGTTCGTGTCGAACCAGCCCAAGTTCTCGGAGCGCCACTCGGCCTTGACATCGGCCCAGGCCGGGACCTGCATGTGGCTCGCCGAGGGCAGGCTCTGGATGTACGCCAGATGCTGCTCACGACTGATCGTCCTCAGGGTCAGGCTCATGCGGGGCGCTCCTCGGCAGGTGTGTCCCCGGGGTCGGGGCTCCGGCTCTCGCCGGGAAGCCTACTGCGCCATGCGCAGTGGCCTCGGCGAGACGGGCCTCTCGACCGCCGAGCCCCACCCGGCCCCGCGAACCGGGCCCGCCCTGCGCCGCTAGCCGAGCACGCTTCCGAAGAGCCCGCCGTGTGCCATGCCCAGATAGAAGCCGACCGCGGCAGCGCCGAGGCCGATGATCAGCAGGAAGCGCTCGCTGGTGGTGGCCGAGATCATCTGACCCCAGGCACCGGAGGCGATGCCCACGAGACCGGTCCAGGAGCTGATCAGGTGGAGGCTGTGGAACTGTGCCGTGATGAACGCGACCGCGCCGAGTACCAGAGTCGCCGCGACAAGACTGTTCTCAACGGGGTGAGCCTTGCCGTCGCTGTTGAGGACGGAGGTCAAGAGGGAGAAGGGACGGGGACCATGGCGTTGTCGAGCTGGTTGCGCCATAGGGGCACCTCCTGGCGAAAGGCGGCGCACTGTAGCGCCGCACACACCCGATGTGTACAGATTGCGGCCATCCGAGGCCGGATTTCAACCGGAAGGCACAGGGCGGGTACTGTTTACCGTCTGCAGCGGTGTCTGCCCAGGCCGGCCGGGTCCTCTCCCGGGACACGACCGCACTGTCAGTGGCAGCCGATACCGTTGCTACGCATCACGACCCTCCTGCCACGGAAAGACCGTGGCCGCTGAGTCCAGAGGAGGTGGGTTCCACATGCGTCACTACGAGGTGATGGTCATCCTCGACCCCGATCTCGAGGAGCGCGCTGTCTCCCCGCTGATCGAGAACTTCCTGTCCGTCGTCCGCGAGGGCAACGGCAAGGTGGAGAAGGTCGACACCTGGGGCCGTCGTCGTCTTTCGTACGAGATCAACAAGAAGCCAGAGGGCATCTACTCGGTCATCGACCTGCAGGCCGAGCCTGCGGTCGTCAAGGAGCTCGACCGCCAGATGAACCTGAACGAGTCGGTCCTCCGGACCAAGGTCCTCCGCCCCGAGACCCACTGAACCCGACCTGAGCGTTCAGCGGTAACCGGGTTCGAGTAGCAAGCAGCCAGCAGCACACCCGCCGAGAGGTTCACCCATGGCAGGCGAGACCGTCATCACGGTCGTCGGCAATCTCGTCGACGACCCCGAGCTGCGCTTCACCCCGTCCGGTGCGGCGGTCGCGAAGTTCCGTGTCGCGTCCACCCCCCGCACCTTCGATCGCCAGACCAACGAGTGGAAGGACGGCGAGAGCCTCTTCCTCACGTGCTCGGTGTGGCGCCAGGCGGCGGAGAACGTCGCCGAGTCGCTCCAGCGCGGCATGCGCGTCATCGTGCAGGGCCGGCTGAAGCAGCGGTCCTACGAGGACCGGGAGGGCGTCAAGCGCACGGTCTACGAGCTGGATGTCGACGAAGTCGGCGCCAGCCTGCGCAATGCCACGGCCAAGGTCACCAAGACCACCGGTCGCGGCGGCCAGAGCGGTTACGGCGGTGGCGGCCAGGGCGGCGGTGGCTGGGGCGGTGGCCCCGGTGGTGGCCAGCAGGGCGGCGGCGGGGCTCCCGCCGACGACCCCTGGGCGACCAACGCGCCGGCCGGCGGCCAGCAGGGCGGCGGTAGCTGGGGCGGCGGCTCCGGCTCCGGCTCCGGCGGCGGCTACTCGGACGAGCCGCCCTTCTAGACCGCGCCCGCGGTCCGGTCAGGGCGACCAGCACAAACTTCTTGATCACACTGGAGAAAGACAATGGCGAAGCCGCCTGCTCGCAAGCCCAAGAAGAAGGTTTGCGTGTTCTGCAAGGAGAAGATCTCCTACGTCGACTACAAGGACACGAACCTGCTGCGGAAGTTCATCTCCGACCGCGGCAAGATCCGTGCCCGCCGGGTCACCGGCAACTGCACCCAGCACCAGCGCGATGTCGCCACGGCCGTGAAGAACAGCCGTGAGATGGCGCTGCTGCCCTACACCTCGACTGCGCGCTAAGGGAAGGGTGACCGAAACATGAAGATCATCCTTACCCACGAGGTCTCCGGCCTCGGTACCGCAGGCGACGTCGTGGACGTCAAGGACGGATACGCTCGCAACTACCTGGTCCCGCGCGGGCTCGCAATCCGCTGGACCAAGGGTGGCGAGAAGGACGTCGAGCAGATCCGTCGCGGCCGCAGGATCCGCGAAATCGCCACGATCGAGCAGGCCAACGAGGTCAAGGCTCGGCTCGAGGCCGTAAAGGTCCGCCTGGCCACCCGCTCGGGCGACGCCGGCCGCCTCTTCGGCTCCGTCACCCCGGCCGACATCGCCTCGGCGATCAAGGCCGCGGGCGGTCCGGACGTGGACAAGCGACGCATCGAGCTCGGCGCGCCGATCAAGACCCTGGGCTCGCACCAGGTATCCGTGCGCCTGCACGCCGACGTCGCCGCCAAGGTCGGCGTCGAGGTCGTCGCCGCGTAGTCCGCTGCGCTCGGCAGAGGATGCGGAGGGCCGCACCCCATGCGGGGTGCGGCCCTCCGGCCATCTGAAGCTGGTGGAAGCGGCACGCGCCCCATGTCGCGCCACCGGTCGCCGTGGCGCTCGCCGCTCTGGTCAAGGCGCCCCACGCTCAAGGCGCCCGACGCGCCGGGCCTGTCGCCGGTGGCTGTACTCGGCGCATCAGCTCACGGTACGTAACGTCCTGATACGAACAGTGTCGCCCACTGCCTGCGTCGCGCTCGCCACACCGCTTACCACCGCGCTGCACCCAGGCGCGTGTCACGGCCGCCACCCCGCACCGTCAGGCGCGCACTGCCCCGGTCACGATCCAGCGACCGGAGCGGGTGCGGAGAGCCAGGGTCAGCAGCCGCACCGACATCATCAAGCCCATCACCCACCACAGCGCCGTGAGCCCGCCGCCGAGGCCCGGAACCGCGAGAGCCATGGGGACGAACGCCGCGAGCGTCACGAGCATCGCCCAGGCGAGATACGGGCCGTCGCCCGCCCCCATCAGCACGCCGTCCAGGACGAAGACCACGCCGGAGACGGGCTGGCTGACCGCGACCACCAGCAGCGTGGGCAGCAGCAACCCGTGCACCGCCGGATCGCTGGTGAACATCGGCAGGATCAACGGCCGGGCCACCACCACCAGCAGCCCCATGACCACGCCCGCCGCGACCCCCCACTGCACCATGCGCTTGCAGGCTGCCCTCGCCCCCGCCACATCCCCCGCACCCAGATAGCGACCGATGATGGCCTGCCCGGCGATGGCGATGGCGTCCAGCGCGAAGGCCAGTAGCGACCAGAGGGTGAGGATGACCTGGTGAGCCGCGACGTCGGCGTCGCCGAGACGGGCGGCGATCGCGGTGGCGATCATCAGGATCGCGCGCAGCGAGAGCGTACGGATCAGCAGCGGGGCCCCTGCCTGCGCACACGCCCGTATGCCCGCGACGTCGGGGCGGAGCGAGGCGCCATGCTTCCTCGCTCCCCGCACCACCACGGCGAGGTAAGCCGCAGCCATGCCGCACTGGGCGATGACCGTGCCCCAGGCGGAGCCGGCGATGCCGAGTCCGGCGCCGTAGACGAGCCCCGCGTTGAGCGCCGCATTGGCGGTGAAGCCCCCGATGGCGACGTAGAGCGGGGTGCGGGTGTCCTGGAGCCCACGCAGCACACCAGTGGCCGCCAGCACCACCAGCATTGCCGGTATGCCGAGGGCGCTGATGCGCAGGTAAGTGATGGCATGCGGGGCGGCGGTGCCGGAGGCGCCGAAGAGGTCGACCAGCGCGGGCGCGGTGGGCAGGGCCACGGCCACGAGGGCCGCACCGAGGAGCAGAGCGAGCCAGATACCGTCCATGCCCTGACGGATGGCGGCCGGCAGGTCGCCCGCGCCGACGCGGCGGGCGACGGCGGCGGTGGTGGCGTAGGCGAGGAAGACGAAGACGTTGACGGCGGTCAACAGAAGCGCGGCGGCGATGCCCAGACCGGCCAGCTGGGGGGTGCCGAGGTGGCCCACGATCGCACTGTCCACCATGACGAAGAGGGGCTCCGCGACGAGCGCCCCGAAAGCGGGGAGGGCGAGCGCGATGATCTCGCGATCGTGGCGTCGGACAGTGTGTTTCTCTGTCGCCGGAGCCTGGGTCATGGGCCCCAAGGTAATCTTCCACAAGTAAGAGGTGCAAGGCGGGTCTGCTTATTACCGACCGTCAGATCCGGAGATCTTCTCTGCACTCTTTGTCGCGATCTTGCGCCGGGTGGGAAAGTTTTTCTTCTGCACAGTCGGTGGACGGTGAAGTCACAGGTCAGAGCGGGTTTCACGAGGTGATCGTGGGTTCGTCCACAGTGCTGTCCCCCGCGCTGTGCACAGGTTGGGCGAACTTCTCCACAGGATGCGGCGTCTCGTCCACATGGCCTGTGGATAACCATCTTGGCTGACGGTGGCGTCGGCCATACCGTGGTGCGGCGCCCGCCGCCTGTTCCGGCCCTAAACCTCAGTGAACTCGACGCGCCGTAACCGGAGTCGGGCCTCTTAGTTGTCAGAGCCGTGCCGTAAGAAAGAGGAGCACGGGGAGCGGGCGTGCGCCGGGGCCCGGTAGGGCCCGCATCGCGGACGGGAGGAGGTGTCGGGGTGAGCCAGCAGGAGATGGAAGACGCCTGGGCGGCGGACGTGGGGCCGGGCGACCGGCTGCCCGCCGCCCGTTCCCACCGCGGCACCGACGAACGGGGACGGGACGACCGAGCGCGGTACGGAGACCGCCACGACCGGGGCCGGGACGACTGGTCGGGAGCCACCGCGGGTTTCGAGCGGGTACCGCCCCAAGACCTCGACGCCGAGCAGTCCGTCCTCGGCGGCATGCTGCTCTCCAAGGACGCCATCGCGGATGTGGTGGAGGTCCTCAAAGGCGATGACTTCTACCGTCCAGCGCACGAGACCATCTATCAGGCGGTCCTGGACCTTTATGCGAAGGGGGAGCCGGCCGATCCGATCACGGTCGCCGCGGAACTGACCAAGCGCGGCGATATCACGCGCGTCGGCGGCGCCTCGTATCTGCACACCCTGGTCCAGTCAGTTCCGACGGCTGCCAACGCGGAGTACTACGCACAGATCGTCCACGAGCGCGCGGTGCTCCGTCGACTCGTCGAGGCGGGCACCCGTATCACGCAGATGGGATACGCCGCCGACGGTGACGTCGACGAGATCGTGAACAACGCGCAGGCCGAGATCTACGCCGTCACCGAGCAGCGGACCAGTGAGGACTACCTCCCGCTCGCCGAGATCATGGAAGGTGCGCTCGACGAGATCGAGGCGATCGGCTCCCAGTCCGGTCAGATGTCCGGCGTCCCCACCGGCTTCACCGACCTCGACGCGCTGACCAACGGGCTGCACCCGGGCCAGATGATCGTCGTCGCCGCCCGTCCTGCCATGGGAAAGTCCACGCTCGCACTGGACTTCGCGCGAGCCTGCTCGATCAGGAACAACATGCCGAGCGTGATCTTCTCGCTCGAAATGGGGCGCAACGAGATCGCGATGCGACTGCTGTCCGCCGAGGCACGGGTGGCGCTGCACCATATGCGGTCCGGCAGCATGACCGACGAGGACTGGACCCGGCTGGCCCGCCAGATGCCCGCTGTCACCGACGCCCCGCTCTACATCGATGACTCCCCGAACCTGACGATGATGGAGATCCGCGCCAAGTGCCGCCGCCTCAAGCAGCGGAACGATCTCCAACTCGTCGTCCTCGACTACCTCCAGCTGATGTCCTCCGGCGGCTCTCGCCGCCCCGAGAGCCGTCAGCAGGAGGTCTCGGAGATGTCTCGTCACCTCAAGCTGCTTGCGAAGGAGCTGGAGGTCCCGGTCGTCGCCCTCTCCCAGCTGAACCGCGGTCCCGAGCAGCGCACGGACAAGAAGCCCATGGTCTCCGATCTGCGCGAATCGGGCTGTGTCACCGCTGCCACTCGAGTGTTGCGTGCCGACACGGGTGCGGAAGTCACGATGGGGGAGCTGCTCGAGAGTGGTGAGCGTGATGTCCCTGTCTGGTCATTGGACGAGCACCTGCGGCTGGTTCCGCGGGCGTTGACGCACGTGTTCCCCAGCGGGGTCAAGGAGGTGTACCGGCTCAGGCTTGCCTCGGGGAGGGAGATCGAGGCGACTGCGAACCATCCATTCCTGACGTACGACGGTTGGAAGCCGTTGGGCGAGTTGGCAGTCGGCTCTCGCGTGGCCGTCCCACGCCGCATTGACGCCCCGAAGAGCACGAAGGCGTGGCCCGAGCCGGAGTTGGTGATGCTCGCTCACATGATCGGCGACGGTTGTGTGGCGCCGCGCCAGCCCATCCACTACACGAGCAACGACGAGGCGAATCTGCGTGCCGTCGAGGAGGCTGCGGCGCACTTTGGCATCACGCCCCGCCGCGAACAGCAGGGTGCGTGGTGGCACGTCTACCTCCCCGCGCCGTACCGGCTGACGCATGGACGCCGAAATCCCATCGCCAAGTGGCTGGATCGTTTCGGCCTGTACGGCAAGCGAGCGCATGAAAAGTTTCTTCCCCGGGAGCTCTTCGCGTTGCCGGATGAGCAAGTGCGGCTCTTCCTGCGGCATCTGTGGGCGACCGATGGCTCGGTCACGGTCGCGAGATCCGGTGCGGTGCGCGTCTACTACGCGACGACGAGCGAACGCCTGGCTCGTGATCTACAGCTGCTGCTGCTCCGTCTGGACATCCGGGGTCGGCTCCGTCGAGTAGGTAACACCATGGGCCGCGCAGGATGGACGGTGGATGTGTCAGGCGTGGACGACCAGCGTCATTTCCTCGGGACGGTCGGTGTGCATGGTGCGCGTGCGGTGCATGTCGTTCGGGCTTCGGAGCGACTGAGTTCGGTCAAATCCAATACCAATCTCGACACCATCCCGAAGAACGTGTGGGAGTCCGTCAAAGCAGTGATGGGAGCGAGCTCGATCAGCAGTCGCGCATTGCAGGGACGACTCGGTACGCGTTACTGCGGTAGCTCGCTGTACAAGGTATCGCCGAGCCGGAGCAGACTCGCGAAGGTCGCAGAAGTACTCGATTGCGCTGAGCTTGAACTTCTGGCGACCAGTGACGTCTTCTGGGACGAGGTCGTCGGGATCGAGAGTCTGGGCGAGCAGGAGGTCTACGACGCCACCGTGCGTGGCACGCACAATTTCATCGCAAACGGGATCAACGTCCACAACAGCATTGAGCAAGATGCCGATATGGTCATCCTGCTTCACCGGGAGGACGCGTACGAGAAGGAGTCGCCTCGTGCGGGCGAGGCGGACTTGATCGTTGCGAAGCACCGTAATGGCCCGACGGCCACCATTACGGTCGCGTTCCAGGGCCACTATTCGCGTTTTGTGGACATGGCTCAGACCTGAGGCCGGTTGGCTGTAGGTTCTCAGATCCCGTGTCCTTTTCTCACCGGGGATGTCCACCGCGTGTCCATTAGGACACGTCGATGTTGTAGCTTCCGCGCAAGAATCCACCCGCGGCTCAACGAGAAGCCTCGCCTACCACCTCTCTGAGACTCCTCAGCTCACCGACGTGCAGGCCAGGAAGACGCGCCACTGGGCAGTCGCCTCTGCCGATCTTGTTCAGTTGGGGTTTCCCTGCGAACACCATTGTGGGCGGATGCCGCACTCACGGCCGCAGCAGTTGCCGCACCCGTGCGGCTTCGCGGGTGAGGTGGTCGCGCTCCGGCATGCTGGTCGCGGCGCGGGATGCCTCGGCATACAGCTCGGCGGCGTGCGTGAGGTCACCGGCGCGTTCGTGCAGGTATGCCATCACCGCGGCGTAACGGGGCAGGTCGGGGTTCACGTCGGCCAGGGCCGCCAGGCCGGCCTGCGGTCCGTCGGCCTCGCCGACGGCCACTGCGCGGTTGAGCCGCACCACCGGGCTGTCGGTGAGCAGCAGCAGTTCGTCGTACCACTCCACGATCTGTACCCAGTCCGTCTCTGAGGTGCTCCGGGCGTCCGCGTGCAGGGCGGCGATCGCGGCCTGTGCCTGGTATTCGCCCAGCCGGTCACGGGCCAGTGCGGCCTGCAGGATCGTCTCCCCCTCGGTGATCAGGCCGGTGTCCCAGCGCGATCGGCCTGCTCAGCAAGCGGCACCAGGCGGCCTCCCGGGCCGGTGCGAGACGCGCGGCGCGCATGGTGCAGCCCACGTATCAGGAGATCTGGTCCGATTCGCTCGTCGTCTCAGGCGATCTGGTCTGTTGGCGCTACTCATGTCACGCGAGACCTCGACCCGCGCGGCGATGACACCCCAGGGTCTCGGTGAACAGCACGCGCCACTATGGTGGACCGATGGCGTCGATCAAGCAGTTCCAAGTCACCTTCGACTGCGCAGAACCTGAGCGCGTCGCTCGTTTCTGGTGCGAGGTCTTGGGGTACGTCGTACCGCCGCCGCCGGAGGGGTTTGCTAGTTGGGGCGATTTCGATCGCTCGCTGCCGCCTGAGCGTCAGGGTTCAGCGTTCGCCTGCAGTGATCCCTCAGGTGTGGGCCCGCGACTGTTCTTCCAGCGCGTTCCCGAAGGCAAGGTCGTCAAGAATCGGCTTCATCTTGACGTGCGGGTCGGCACCGGGCTCGTGGGTGAAGAGCGCCTCGCCACACTCGAGGCCGAGTGCGCACGACTGGTCGCGCTCGGCGCGGTACGCGTGCGACTACTGCGTGCCGATGGCGTCAACGAGTCGTGCATCGTGATGCAGGACATCGAGGGCAACGAGTTCTGTCTCGACTGAGGGGCCGCGAACGTGTCCTCGTTCTGTCCCCATGGGCCAAGACGAAGAACCGCCCCCGACCTGTCAGGGCGCTGTGGCGCAGATCAGTACACCGTTCGCCGCCGTCCTCTCGCGGATCTTGCCCGCGAGACCGGCATGAGCCCCACATCGATGGCCCGCTGGGCGAGGCACCACCAGATCCCGACCCGTCGCGGCGGAGCCAGCCACAACCCCGCCCTCCGAGCCCTCGCCGACGGCATCGCCGCACCGCGTCTCCTGCGTCCTGCCCTCCATCGCCGGGGCGGTCGTGAACATCTCCTCAACTTCGCTGCCGCAGCCTCCCACCCCACCCTCGGCGTCGCAGCCCAGGCACTGAAGATCAAGCAGTTCACCTCCTCGGGCAGGTCAGTCGCCTCGAACGAGACCTCGGCGGGCCACTGCTGGAACGAGCAGTCCGCGGGCGTTCCATGCGCCTCACACCACTCGGGAAGAGAGCGAAGA
Source organism: Streptomyces sp. KR80 (assembly GCF_052245555.1). Lineage (NCBI taxonomy): Bacteria > Bacillati > Actinomycetota > Actinomycetes > Kitasatosporales > Streptomycetaceae > Streptomyces > Streptomyces sp. KR80. Next base: position 265,885 of record NZ_JBQQCD010000003.1, on the reverse strand, counting down.
GAGTGATCAGTAGAACGGGGTGGAGTCGAGGAAAATGACACGGACCTGAGACGGTCAGCAGATGACACGCCATGAGGAACCGGGCGAACACGCAGGTCGCAGCGTCATTGGATGACACGGAGGCTGAGAACCTACATTGGCGGCTGTGGCCCCGATTCCGTCGTACGGGGCGAATCGGGGATGCGTCGCGTACGCGGCGCCGGTACAAGTGGTGCCCATGACCGAGTCATCCGCGCCCCTTGAGGCGAATGAGGCGACCAGGAAGACCGGGTCGGCCCACGCTGCCGAGCCGTTCGACGAGCTGCTGCCGGCCACTCGCCGCGCCCTGTCCCACCGGCTTGGCACCGCCCAGGCCGAGGGCCGCGCCCCGTCTCTGGTGGGAGCGGTGGTACGGGAGGGCCGTACGGTCTGGACTGATGCGCGGGGTTCGGTGGGCGACCGGGAGCCCGGTGCCGACACCCAGTACCGGATCGGCTCGATCACCAAGACCTTCACGGCGGTCCTCGTCCTGCGGCTGCGCGACGAAGGGCTGCTGGACCTGGCCGATCCTCTGGACAAGCACCTTCCGGGCACGGGAGTCGGCGAGGTGACGGTCGCTCAACTGCTTACGCACACCTCCGGCCTGGCATCCGAGTCGCCCGGTCCCTGGTGGGAGCGGACGCCGGGCACGCTGCGTCCCGAACTGTCGGACGTGCTCGGTGAGGAGCCGCTGCGTCATCCCTCCGGCCGGGTCCACCACTACTCGAACCCCGGCTACACACTGCTCGGATCACTCGTCGAGGCGGTGCGCGGCGCGTCCTGGGAGACGGTGCTGCGGCGCGAGGTGCTGGAGCCGCTGGGCATGGCCCGTACGTCGGTGCAGCCGCTGCCTCCGTACGCCGACGGCTGGGCGGTGCACCCGTGGGCGGATGTGCTGCTGCGCGAGCCGTTGGAGGATCTCGGTCTGATGGCGCCGGCCGGGCAGCTCTGGTCCACGGCCCAGGACCTCGGCCGCTGGGCGCGCTTCCTGGCGCAGGGCGACGAACGGGTCCTGCGGCCGGAGTCGGTGGCGGAGATGCGTAGGCCCGCGGCGGCGCCGGACAGTGAGACGTGGGACGCGGGGTACGGTCTGGGCCTGCAGCTTGTGCGCCGCGACGGCCGGACGCTGGTCGGCCACACGGGTTCGCTGCCCGGTTTCCTGGCGGCTCTGTGGGTGAGTGTGGAGGACGGGGTGGCGGGGGTCGCGCTGGCCAACACGACCTCGGGGCTGATGGTCGGCGGGTTCGCGGCCGACCTGGTACGCATCGTGGCCGAGCGGGAGCCCGGCATGCCCGCGCCGTGGCAGCCGATGGCCGAGGCCGATCCGGAGCTGCTGGCGTTGACGGGCCCTTGGTACTGGGGGCCGGCTCCGTTTGCGTTGCGTCTCGCGGCCGGGCGGGCCTTGGAGTTGGTGCCGCTGGCCGGTCCGGGCCGTGCTTCGCGCTTCCGGCCCGCGGCGGATGGGACCTGGACGGGCCTGGACGGCTACTACGCGGGCGAGACGCTGCGCGTGGTGCGTGGCGACACCGGCTCGGTGAGCCATCTGGACCTCGGTTCGTTCGTCTTCACTCGCGAGCCGTACGAGGCTTCGGCTCCTGTGCCGGGTGGTTTCGCTCTGGGGGGCTGGGGGCCTGCGCGGTCGGTCACAGGGGAGAGCGGCGGGTGAGGTGGCGTACCGGCCCGCCCCCGGGTGTCAGAGCCGGAGTTTGAAGCCGATGTGTGAGCCGGTGAAGCCGAGGCGCTCGTAGAACCGGTGGGCGTCGGTGCGGGTGGCATCGGAGGTGAGCTGTATCAACTGACAGCCCTGGCACCGTGATTGTTCGATCGCCCACTCGATCAGTTGGGTGCCGAGACCGCTGCCGCGCTCGTCGGCGTGAACGCGTACGGCTTCGATGACGGATCGGGTGGCTCCGCGCCGGGAGAGGCCCGGGATGACGGTGAGCTGGAGGGTGCCGACGGGGCGGTCTCCGTCGCGCACCGCGACGACAAGGTGCTGGTTCGGGTCCTCAACGAGCCGGTCGAGCGCGCGGTGGTAGGGCGTCAGGTCGTCCGGGGACTCGCGGCGTGCGCCGAGGGGGTCGTCCGCGAGCATCGCGACGATCGCGGGTATGTCGTCCGGGGTGGCCGGTCGGATCACCAGATCGCTCATGTGCCGACCCTATGTGGTGCGTGCTGTGCAGGGCGCAGGCGTCGCACTGGCAGGTGGGCCCGCGGTTTGGGGGTCGCCCTTGGACGGTTGGCGTTCAGCCCAGTGCCACCATCAGCGGGGCGAAGCGGCGGTGATGGTCGCCTGGGAGGTCGGGGGCGCCGTGGATCATCACCGTGTTCCCCGCGACCGGCCGGACGGCACGCATGTCGAGCCAACTGCCCAGTTCTGTGTGGCGGGTGTCCATGTCGAGCCGGACCTCGCCCTCCGTCCGTACTGCGAGGTCCGCGATCAGATGGCGTGCGGTCGCCGTGTCCTGGGCGACGACCGGGCCGATCACCGTGTGGTGCGCATCGCGCCAGGCGGCCGCGAAGCCGGTGACGCCTCGGGGGTTCTCGGCGACGCGGACCTGTTCGACGAACGCGGGCAGTCGGGTGAGCAGATGCATCCGGTCCGAGCCGAAGACTTCTGCGTCCAGTCGCAGGATCGCCGGGAGGTCGGCCGCGGTGGCGGGGCGGGTCGCCTCCGCCGCACGTGGCTCCGGCCGGAAGCGGCCGGCGCGGGTCGTCGAGCGGCTGACGGGTGTGAAGCCCAGCCGCTCGTACAGCGGGCGGCCGCAGTCGGTGGAGAAGAGGAACACCGGAGTTCCTTCCGCTTCCGCCAGGGCGTGGGTCATCAGCCGGCGCCCGAGGCCTTGGCGCGCATGCCGCTCGGCGACGAGCACCATGCTTGCGCAGGCGAGGTCCTGGCCGTAGCGGGTGAGGACGATCGAGCCGATCAGACGGTCGCCGTCCGGGTCGTCGATGCCGTAGCCGGTGCCGGCGGTGAGGAGCAGCTGCCAGGTGCGGTCTTCGCGCGTCCAGCCGCGGTCGGCGGCGAGATCGAGGCAGCGGGGGAGGTCGGTGCGGGACAGACGGCGGATCGGAAAGGTCGTCAGCAGCGTCATGCAGCAAGGCTGTCCGACGCGGTCTTCGTCCGTCGACCGGATTCCCCAACGGAAGAGGAACGTGCGGTGTCGCGTGCGCGACGCCCGCGCCGGGTGAGGCCCCACGGCTTGAGGATCGAGATCGCGGTGATGAAGAGATAGGTTACGGTGGCGACGGACGGCGCGATGACGAGGTCGGTGGCCGTGGATCCGACCGGCTGTCCTGCTGTTATGGCGGCTGCGGCGTGGTCGATGTGCGAGCGCAGGGCGACGATGGACGCCACGGTCGTGGCGAGAGTGATCCAGAACTTGCTGTAGACCCAGCGGTGGCGGGCCAGGCCCCAGGGCGTGCCCAGGGACAGGACCAGGCCGCTGAGCAGGGCAAGCAGGCTGACCGGTACGACCAGCCAGTCTCCGAAGATCTTCATGGAGCGGTATGCGGCTTCGGCGGTTGCCGTGGAACCGGTGCCGGCGGCGGTGATTCCGAGGACGAGCAGGCCCGTGGTGAGGCCGAGCCAGCCGACGGAGGCGCTGACGTGGATGACAAGGGCCGCTCTGCGGGCGGGGCGTGAGAGTTTCTGCATGACGTAACGGTGGTGCCCGGGGGCGGTCGCTCGCATCGCACGGCGGGAGTATCCGTGGGGTCTCCGGCTGTAGGACATGTGAGGGCGCGAGGGACTCCGTAGGAGGTGTGCTGGGGCGAGGTGGAGCCCCGGTCTGACAGGGCTTGCTGCCGTCCCGGGCTCGGGCCCTAGGCTCGCCGTATGGCCCGTCTGCACCTCTTCGACCTCGATGGAACGCTGCTGTACGGTTCCGCCGCCCCGGTGGAGATCTCCCGGCAGCTCGGCCTGGTGGAGGAGATCTGTGAGCTCGAGCGTGACTTCGCTGCGCGGAGGATCGGACCGCCTCAGTTCGCGGTGCGGGTGCGCGAGTTGTGGGCCGGTCTCACGGAGGCGCATGTGGCGGCCGCATTCGGGGGGGGGGCTCCCTGGCTGGCGGGTATTCGCGAGGTGTGGGCCGACATCCGCTCGAACGGGGGCCACTGTGCGGTGATCTCGCTCTCGCCCGCCTTCTTCGTCGAGCGCTTGGTGGACTGGGGTGCGGACGCGGCGTACGGGTCACGCTTCCCGGCTGTGCCGTTCCGGGAGCCGGTGGACCCGGAGGGCATTCTCTCCGCGGCGGCGAAGGTGACCATCGCCGGTGAGCTGTGTGCGCGTTTCGGGGTGAGTCAGGCGGATTGCGTGGCGTACGGCGATTCGATGTCGGATGCCGAGCTGTTCGGAGCGGTGCCGGTGTCGGTGGCGGTGAACGCGGATCACCATCTGAACGGGCGGGCTACGTACGGGTATAGCGGGCGTGATCTGCGAGAGGCATACGAACTGGTGCGTAGCCCGCAGTAATTCCCTGATCTCCAGTTGCCAGGTAAATGCCAGAATTGTGGGGGAGATCACGGAAAGAAGAGGTTTTCCGGATGTGATCGAGAGCGGGGCTTGTGGATTCCTCCAGGCCCGGTATGGTCGAATCCGCTTCGACCGGTGACGGTTGCCGCGAGGTCGTACGGGGCGCTGCAGCCTAACGGGAATACGGCGTCCGGTGCCCGGACTTCCGGCTGTTTGTCCGAACTGGGTGGCAGGGTGTGGCAGGCTGCGGGGAAGGGAACTGCGGCACATGTCCATCAAGGGGGCTATGTCCGCTCAGTGTTGAGTTGCAAAGGTTAGTGTGCGTCGGTTTGAGTCGTACGAATTCTGATCCAGAGCGATGAATGACGAGCACAATCCGGCTTCGGAAGTGCGAGAGGCGACCGAAAGACGTTCGAGGCGAGGCTGATCATGGACGCTCCGACCACCACATCGGCCGATAATGGCGACTCTGACGCAAACAGTGGGGACTGGGGCTGGTTCACTCCGAGTCCGGGCCGCAAGAGCGCCGGTTCCGAGGATGACCAGGAACAGGCCGACCGGATACCCAGCCGGCCGGTGAGCCGGATCCGGCCCGTCGGCCAGCGCGGCTCCGACCGCCGCCCCGCGCCGGAGGCGCCTGCGGCGGGGGCCGAGGCCGCGGTGTCGGGGCCCGGCGACGACGACCATCAGAACTCCGCCGAAGAACGGGTACCGCGTCAGGCCGTACGGCACGAGACCGGCCCGGGGCCCGCCGGCTCCGCCGCTCACGGGGCACAGCGGTCGGCTGCCGCCACGGACCGGCTCGCCGCGCAGGACGATGTCGACATCCGGGTCCCCCCGTACGTTCGTGCAGGCATCCCGAACAATGCTCCCGAAACCGGCACATCGGAACCGCTCTCCCCCGGCAAGCCGGCATCCTCCGAAGGCACCGCCCTGCACCAGGGGTTCGCCCCCGCCGACGACCACGCGCCGGCTGCAGGCAGGACCGCCGCGACCCCAGACGACGGAGCAACCGATTCCGCGCACCTCAGCAGAAGGCCGGCGGGTGGCTCCGACACCCAGCGACAGGCCCGACCCGGGGGCGGCGACGCCGAGGCGGCCCCCTCCGGCCCTGCCGGCGGAGCGCCGCCGCCCGCCGACGGCGCCGCGACCGCGCAGCCCCCCGTCACCGACGCCGCGACCACCCCCGCCGCGACCGGCACTTCGGAGGCGCCTGCCCGAGACGAACCCGCGTCCCCCGACGCGATACTCATCCGCCGAACGATGGCCGAGATCGACTCCATCGCCGACAAGGTCACGTCGTACTTCTACGCGCTGCTGTTCGTCCGCCACCCCGACCTGCGGGCGCTCTTCCCCGCCGCGATGGACACCCAGCGCGACCGCCTCTTCAAGGCGCTGCTCACCGCCGCCGAGCACGTCGACGACGCCGAGACGCTCACCGCGTATCTGCAGAACCTCGGCCGCGGCCATCGGAAGTACGGGACCCTCCCCGAGCACTACCCGGCCGTCGGCGAATGCCTGCTGGCCGCGCTCGCCCGGTACGCCCCGGACAGCTGGGGCGCGGAGACCGAGGCGGCCTGGGTGCGGGCCTACACGGCGATCTCGCAGATCATGATCGACGCCGCTGCCGATGACGCGCGGCGCGCCCCCGCCTGGTGGGACGCGGAGGTGGTGGCCCACGACTCGCGCACCTCCGACATCGCGGTCATCACCCTCCGCCCCGACCAGCCGTACCCCTTCAAGGCCGGCCAGTACGCGACGGTGGAGACCCCCTGGTGGCCCCGCGTCTGGCGGCACTACTCCTTCGCGTCCGCGCCGCGCTCCGACGGCCTGCTCACCTTCCATGTCAGGGCGGTTCCGGCCGGCTGGGTCTCCAATGCTCTCGTCCACCGCGCCCGCCCCGGCGACATCGTCCGCCTCGGTCCGCCCGGCGGCTCGATGACCGTGGACCACAGCACCGACAACGGCCTGCTCTGCCTGGGCGGCGGCACCGGCATAGCGCCGATCAAGGCGCTGGTCGAGGATGTGGCCGAGCACGGCCGCAAACGCCCGGTCGACGTCTTCTACGGCGCCCGGAGCGACCACGACCTCTACGACATCGACACCATGCTCGGACTGGAGAAGGCGCACTCCTGGCTCTCGGTCCGCCCGGTGGTCTCCGGCGGTCCGGCCAAGGGCGCGATCAGCGGCCCGCTTCCCGACGCCGTGCTCCAGTACGGGCCGTGGAACAGCTACGACGCCTATCTCTCCGGCCCGCCCGGCATGATCCGCAGCGGTGTCGACACCCTCGTCGGGATCGGCATACCGTCCCACCGCATACGGCACGACTCCCTGGAAGAACTGGTCGCGGCGGGGCCCGTCGACTCCGCGGGCGGGTAAGGGAAGACGAACGGACGTGGAGGAGGCGGACGTGGATGTGACGGTGGACGGGAACCGGGCTGGTCTCGAGAGGCAGCGGGCGAATGAGCGGGGCCCTGCGCGACCCGGCAGCGACGGCGAGCACGCGCTGCAGCGAAGAATGGACACCATCGAGCGCGCCGACCGGTTCTACGACGAGCAGGTCCTGGACCGGCTCAACGACCGGATGCGGGAGTTCACCGGCCGCCAGGAGATGTTCTTCCTCGCCACGGCCGACCGGCACGGTGAGTGCGACTCCACCTTCCGCGCCGGCCCGCCCGGCTTCCTGCGGATCCTCGACGAGAAGACCCTCGCCTACCCCGAGTACCGGGGCAACGGCGTGCTCGCCAGCCTCGGCAACATCGAGGAGAACCCGCATGTCGGCATCCTCATGATCGACTTCCTGAGGGACCGCATCGGTCTGCACGTCAACGGGCGGGCCCGGATCGTCCCGGACGCCGAGATGCGCGCCAGCCACCCCGAACTCCCGTCGGACCCGGTCCCCGGCCGCCGTGCCCAGCTCTGGGTGGAGGTCACCGTCGAGGAGGCCTACATCCACTGCGCCAAGCACATCCCTCGTCTGGTGAAGGCCGAGGGCGGGCAGCGCGGCCAGGCGTGGGGGACCGACGACTACAAGCGCAAGGGTGGCGACTTCTTCGGAGCCGCGGCCGACGCGGCAAACCGGCAGCCGTACGAGCGTTACGCGCGCGGCGAGCGCGAGGCGTTCCGCGAGGAGGCGGAACGGGCGCTGGAGGACGCACAGCAGCGGCGGACTTCGGAGGCCGGGGACGCGCCCTTCACCGGCTGGTTCGCCTGAGTCTTGTCCGGCGGAAACCTTTCGGCGTCTCCGGACTTCAGTTCTCAGGGCCGCTCTGGCGGCCTCGCGTTCGCCTGCCGCCTCAGCCGAGGTCGGGTGCGTGCATGGCGCGTACGCCCTCGATGTTGCCGTCCAGGTAGTGCCGCAGGGACAGCGGTACGACCTCCACCGACGCGATACCCACCCGCGTGAAGGGGATCCGGACGATCTCGTACTCCCCGCTCGGCTCGTCGACTTCTGGACCGTGCCGCCGGGAGGCGTCCATCGACTCGAGGCGGCAGACGAAGAAGTGCTGCACCTTCACTCCCGTCACTCCGCCGTCGCTGATGTGCTCGACGGTGTCGACGAAGACCGGGACGACGTCGGTGATCTTCGCGCCCAGCTCTTCGTCGACCTCGCGGTGCAGGGCGTCCACGACGGTGGCGTCTCCGGGCTCGACTCCGCCGCCCGGTGTGATCCAGTAGGGGGGACGGCCCGGCTTCGTCCGCTTGATGAGGATCATGTCGTCCCCGTCGAGCAGGATGGCGCGGGCGGTGCGCTTGACCACGGGCCTGGACGTCGTGCCGGTCATGGAGGAGATGTGGCCTGTGACGGCGCTGTCGAAACCTCCCCCTGGAGCCCTTCCGAGCGATGGTCCGGGGAGGCAGGCCCTTGGCCTGCGGATGGGGAACACCGGAGGGAGTTGCCGCCCGGAAGAACTTCTTCCGCACTACCAGTTCAGGGCGGCGCGCAGCAGCCACTCGTGCGCCCGCGCGATATGCGGCAGCGCGAGCGTGCCGGCGCGTACGGTCAGAAAGTAGGTGCGCAGGGGTGGCACCGGGGGGTCGAGGAGAGCGACCACCTCACCGGTGTCCAGCACCTTCTCGCAGAGGTAGCGGGGGAGAACCGCGAGCCCGGCCCCTTCGGCGGCACAGGCCAGCACAGCGCGTAAGTCGGGGGCCACGATGGTGGCCGACGCGGTGGGCTTTGCGTCGAACACGGACGCCCAGTAGCGCGAGACCAGGGGCAGGCTCTCGTGCACTTCGACCATCGGCAGACCCTCCAGGGCGGAGGCGCCCTGTGCCTGCGCCCCGCCGGCCGCCCCGATCCGTGCCGCCCACCGGGGGGAGGCGATCAGTACGTGCTCCTCGTCGCACAGGGGAGTCGCAGTCAGCAGGCCGCCACGCGGTCTGGCGGTCGTGATGGCCAGATCGTGGTGCCCGGCGGCCAGTCCCTCGAGGGTCTCCTCCGCGCTGCCGAACGAGGTCCGTAGCGCCAGGCCCTGGCCGACGAGCTCGGTGAGTGCGGGCAGTGCGCGCAGGGAGGTGAACTCGGGCGGTCCGGCCAGGTGGAGGGTGCGATCGGCGGAGTCGTCGTCCAAGCCTGCCTCGGTGATCTCCACCAGGGCGTCGAGGTGCGGTGCCACCTTGTGCGCCAGCTCGTCGCCGACCGTCGTGGGAGTGACGCCGCGCGCCTGGCGCAGGAACAGGGGGCGTCCCAGCTGCCGCTCCAGTGCGCGGATCTGGGTCGTGACGGCGGGCTGGGAGAGGCCGAGGAGCCCGGCCGCGCGCGTGAAGGATCCGGCGCGGTGGACGGTGACGAACGTACGGAGCAGGGCCAGGTCCATGCCCACCCCACTCTCCGCTCGGTTCCCGATGACCGACCGCCAACTATAAATATGTCGATAGGCCTGTGTCGCTAGGGTGATTGGACACTGACGCAGAGTCAACTAGCCTTGATTTTGCGGTTCGTTGGTCGTGGAACCGGGGCGGCTCGAGCCACGAGGGGGGAGGCTCGAGCCGCCCGTCTCGTCCGTCCGGTCCGTCTCGTCCAGGGCTCGCAGCACATCGGCCACCAGGTCGTCCGGGTCCTCGATGCCCACGGAGAAGCGGATGAAGCCCTCCGGCACCGCGTCCCCGCCCCACCGCCCGCGCCGCTCCGCCGTGGACCGCACACCGCCGAAACTGGTGGCCTCGTCCACCAGCCGCAGGGCGGCCAGAAATCGCTCCGCACGGTCCCGGTCGGGGAGGGTGAAGGACACCACGCAGCCGAACCGCCCGCCCCGCATCTGCCGCGCGGCGACCGCGTGTGCCGGGTCGTCCGGCAGGCCCGGGTGACGCAGTCCGGTCACCTCGGGCCGGCCCTGTAGCGCGGTGGCGAGCGCCGTCGCGTTCGCCGCCTGGCGATCCACGCGCAACTGGAGCGTGGCGAGCGAACGGTGCGCGAGCCAGGCCTCCATCGGACCGAGGATGGCCCCGGCCGTCTTGCGCCACCGCCGCAACCCCGCGGCCAGTTCGGGGTCCCGGCACGTCGCATAGCCGAGCAGCAGGTCACCGTGGCCGGTCAGGGCTTTGGTGCCGCTGCCCACCTAGACGTCGGCGCCGAGCTCCAGGGGCCGCTGGCCGAGCGGGGTGGCGAGGGTGTTGTCGACGGCCACCAGCGCGCCCGCGGCGTGGGCGGCCTCGGTGAGTCGCCGGATGTCGCACACGTCGAGTCCCGGGTTGGACGGGGATTCGAGCCACAGCAGCTTCGCGCCGTCGAGGTGGGCGAGCTGTGCGTCCCGGGCGGTGGGCGCGGTGCGCACCTGGACGCCGTACGCCGCCAGCTGCTCGCCCACCAGTGGCAGCACTTGGTAACCGTCGCTGGGCAGCACCACGGCGTCGCCGGTCCGCAGCTGGGAGAGCAGGACGGCGGAGACCGCGCCCATGCCGGACGGGAAGGCCACCGTCTCCACGTCCGCTCCCGGGGCCTCCAGTTCGCCGATGGCCTGCTCCAGGCCGGTCCACGTCGGGTTCTGGTCGCGGCCGTAGGTGTACGGTCCGACGGGCTCGCCCGGCAGGTGGTAGTGGGCGGCGAAGACCGGGCCCGGCATGGCCGGCTCGTAGGGCGCGGGCTCCGGCAGACCGGCCCGTACGGCACGGGTTCCGTCACCGGTCACGGTCGGCCCTCTCGGACGACGAAGGTACGGCCGTGCGCATCACCGCGGCGGTCGTGCGAAGGCCGCGCGTAGTGATCATGCGTCCGTCATCCATGGGGGCCGATCAGTCCCGATCGTCGGGCAGGGCCATGTTCAGCGCCCAGGACACCACCGAGACGATCAGGCCGCCGAGCACCGCCGTCCAGAAGCCGTCGACATGGAAGGCGAGGTCGAGCTCGCCCGCCAGCCACGAGGTGAGCAGCAGCATCAGTGCGTTGATCACCAGGGTGATCAGGCCGAGGGTGAGGATGAACAGCGGGAACGACAGCAGTTTGACCAGGGGCTTGACGACGAAGTTCACCAAGCCGAAGAGCAGGGCGACCAGGATCAGGGTAAGCGCCTTGCGGCCGGCGTTCTCGCCGGTGAGCGTGATGTCGTGGAGCAGCCACACGGCCACGCCCAGGGCGCCGGCGTTGGCGAGTGTCTTGACTAGGAAGTGCTTCATGGTGTGATCGTCGCAGACACGGCGGGATTCGTGACCTGTTGGGTGAGGGGTGGATGTCGGTGAAGGTGTTCCGGCTGGATGAGCTCGATGCTGAGCGGGCCGCCAACGAGGGTGCGTACCTGCAGTTTCTCCGCGAGCGGAACATGTCGGTCGGGCTGTACGCGCTGGACGCCGGGACCGTCGACCCGCAGCAGCCGCACGGGCAGGACGAGGTCTATCTCGTGGTGAGCGGCCGCGCCTCGATCACCGTGGGTGTGGAGACCACGCAGGTCGCTCGGGGCAGCGTCGTCTATGTGCCGGCCGGGGTGACCCATAAGTTCCACCACATCAGTGAGGACCTGCGGGTCCTGGTCGTCTTCTCGCCGCCCGAGAGCTGACGGGAGGGCCTGGGCCCCGATCCCGTAGGGGAACGGTCAGGGGAGTACGGGGGCCGGGGGCGGTCCGGGCGCCGTACCGCGCCCGTAGCATCGAAGACATCCCGGAAGGACCGGGACCGGGAGCGGAAGCGGGGACGGACAGTGGCATTCAAGGAGATTCTCGCGGGCCTGCCGTGGTGGGTGACGTGGATCGCGGTGCCGGCCCTCGCGCTCGTGGTGTTCGGTGGCCTGATCCTCAGCGTGGTCGGCTTCCTCGTCGGCCTGCTCTTCAAGGTCCTGGTGTTCGTCGCTCTCGTCGCCGGACTGATCTACGTGGTACGAAAGTTCACCGCCTCGTCCTCCCGCGACGACGGGTGACCGGCTGGTGAGCGCCCAGGCGTCGGCGGCTCAGTGCTTGCGGCGTCGTCCGCGCCCGGTACGGACCGGCGCGGCGGTGGCTGCCGCGGGTCCCGCGCCCGGTGCCTGCCGGTCCGCGGAGACGACCAGCGCGGCGAGAGCCGTGGTCACCGGCACTGACGCGACCAGGCCGATGCTGCCGATCAGGGTCCGGACGATTTCCTCGGCGACGATCTCGCTGTTCGCGACCGTCGCGACGCTGCTCTGGGCGACTGAGAACAGCAGCAGCAACGGGAGCGCCGCGCCTGCGTAGGCGAGCACGAGGGTGTTGACCACGGACGCGATGTGGTCCCGGCCGATGCGCAGGCCCGCGCGATACAGCTGGACCGCGCTCATGGTCGGGTCCGCCTGCTTCAGCTCCCACACCGCCGAGGTCTGGGTGACCGTCACATCGTCGAGCACGCCCAGCGAACCGATGATGACGGCGGCCAGCAGCAGGCCGCTCAGGTCGATGTCCGGATAGAGGCCGTGGATCAGCCCGGTCTCGTCCGAGGTGTTGCCGGTCAGTTCGGCCCAGCCGATGAAGAGCGAGCCGAGCAGCCCGATCAGCAGCAGCGAGATCAGTGTGCCGAGCACGGCCACGGACGTACGCGCAGTGATGCCGTGGCACGTGTACAACGCGATGAGCATGATGGCGCTGCTGCCCACCACGGCGACGACCAGCGGGTTGGAGCCGTGCAGGATCGCCGGGAGGATGAAGAACGACAGCACGGCGAAGCTCGCGGCGAGCGCGATCAGCGCGAACAGGCCCTTTAGCCGGCCGACGGCGACCACGGCCACCGCGAAGACGGCCGCCAGCAGCGTCATCGGGAATCCGCGGTCCACATCGGTGACGGAGTACTGCAGTTCGCGCGGTGCGTCCGGGGCGAACGCCACGATGACGCCCTGTCCGGCGTCGAGCTGGCGCGGCGCGTCGGGCTCGATGATCTCGGTGAACCGCCGGCCCGTGTCCTTCCCGGAGGTGACCTCGATGGTCGCCCGCTTGCAGTCCCGGCCCGTCGGCTGCTGGCCCGGCTGCTCTGGTGACGGCTGGTTCGAGCCGTCGGCGGACGGCGGCTGCTGCGGCCGTACGTTGACCTCCGCGCAGTCGACCGTCTCGACCCGCACGACCTCGCCGGACTCGGTCTGGCGGTCGAAGCCGACTCCGGTGCGCTCGTGTGGGGGGACGCCGCCGGGCCAGAGGACGGCCAGGCCGATGACGACTGCCGTGGCGAACGGGATCAGTACCGCTGCGATGACCTTGCGGAGATGCTGCGATACGGGCGCGGCGGGGCCGTGGCTGTGGACGTGCGCGTGCGGTTCGGGTGTGGTGGACACCGACCGATCATCGCAAGAGTGTCCGGGTGACCGGGACCGGCGCGACCAATCGTGCCCCTTTTGTCGGTTTGTTGAGACCCCCTTTTCACCTCCCGGAACGAACCGTTACCGTGGGAGCACCTTTTGCACACGCGGGAGCTCGGAGCACCGGGCTGAGAGGGCGCTGAGAGGCTGCGCCGACCGCCGAACCTGTTACCGGGTAATGCCGGCGTAGGGAGTAGGTCTCATGACCGTTCAGGATGCACGCACGCCTGCCGTCAACGGCACTCAGTCACAGCAGATCGGCTGGCACAAGGACTACGTGCCCGGTTCGCGCCCGGACCTGCGGGTCCCGGTGCGCCGAGTGCACCTCACCAACGGACGGGACGTCACGCTGTACGACACGTCCGGGCCGTACACCGACCCCACCGTCGTCACCGATGTGCGCCGCGGTCTCGCGCCGCTGCGCGAGAACTGGATCATCGCCCGCGGCGACACCGAGGAGTACGCCGGTCGCCCGGTCCGCCCCGAGGACGACGGCATCAAGCACACCTCGCCGCGCGGCGGACTGCGCAACCTGGACGCGGTGTTCCCGGGCCGCCCGCGGCAGCCCCGCCGGGGCCGGGACGGGGCCGCCGTCACCCAGCTCGCGTACGCCCGGCGGGGCGAGATCACGGCGGAGATGGAGTACGTGGCGCTGCGCGAGAACGTCTCCCCGGAGGTCGTCCGCGAGGAGATCGCCGCGGGCCGCGCGGTGCTCCCCGCCAACGTCAACCACCCGGAGATCGAGCCGATGATCATCGGCAAGCGGTTCCTGGTGAAGGTCAACGCCAACATCGGCAACTCAGCGGTCACGTCCTCCATCGAGGAGGAGGTGGAGAAGATGACCTGGGCCACCCGCTGGGGCGCCGACACGGTCATGGACCTCTCCACCGGCCGTAACATCCACACCACACGGGAGTGGGTGCTACGCAACTCCCCTGTGCCGATCGGTACCGTGCCGCTCTATCAGGCGCTGGAGAAGGTCGACGGCAAGGCGGAAGAGCTGACCTGGGAGATCTACAAGGACACCGTCATCGAGCAGGCCGAGCAGGGCGTCGACTACATGACGGTCCACGCGGGCGTGCTGCTGCGGTACGTCCCGCTGACGGCCCGTCGCAAGACCGGCATCGTCTCGCGCGGCGGCTCGATCATGGCGGCGTGGTGTCTGGCGCACCACAAGGAGTCGTTCCTCTACACGCACTTCGAGGAGCTCTGCGACATCCTCGCCACGTACGACGTCACCTTCTCCCTGGGCGACGGCCTGCGGCCCGGCTCGATCGCGGACGCCAACGACGAGGCGCAGTTCGCGGAGTTGAAGACCCTGGGCGAGCTGAACCGGATCGCCAAGTCCCGCGGCGTCCAGACGATGATCGAGGGCCCGGGCCACGTTCCGATGCACAAGATCAAGGAGAACGTCGACCTCCAGCAGGAGATCTGCGAGGAGGCGCCCTTCTACACCCTGGGCCCGCTGACGACGGACATCGCGCCCGCGTACGACCACATCACCTCCGGCATCGGCGCGGCGATGATCGCCTGGTGGGGTACGGCGATGCTCTGCTACGTCACGCCGAAGGAGCATCTGGGCCTGCCGGACCGGGACGATGTGAAGACGGGCGTCATCACGTACAAGATCGCTGCCCATGCGGCGGACCTCGCCAAGGGGCACCCCGGTGCGCAGGAGTGGGATGACGCACTGTCCGACGCGCGCTTCGAGTTCCGCTGGGAGGACCAGTTCAATTTGGCCCTCGATCCGGACACCGCCCGTTCGTTCCACGACGAGACCCTGCCCGCCGAACCGGCGAAGACCGCGCACTTCTGCTCCATGTGCGGCCCGAAGTTCTGCTCGATGAAGATCAGCAGAAGCATCACCGAGCAGTTCGCTCCCGACCTGGCCGGACCGGCCAGTGACGAGGAGGTCGAGGCGGGGATGCTGGAGAAGTCCAGGGAGTTCGCCGCTTCGGGCAATCGGATCTACCTGCCGCTGGCCGACTGAGGTCGCACCACACGGGAGACGCCCCTGCGCACGTGGTGTGCGCAGGGGCGTCGATGCATCCAGATACGTGCGACGGGCACGAGCGGATGTGGTGCCGGTTCCGTCGCTCGGCTACTTGGCCAGAAGGCCGCCAGGGGACGTACTCGACACGGTGGAGCCGACCACGTTCTGGACGGTGTTCACCGGCTTCACCGGCACGGCTCGAGAGGGCGCGGTCGGCTGGGTGGATCCGCTCTGCCGGGGCGGAGTCTGGGTGGCAGCCGGGCTCGACGGGGCGGTCGGCTGGGGCCGCTTGCTTGGGGTCGCGCTCGGGGTCTTCTTCGACGGGGGGCTCTTCGGCTTGCTCGCGCTCTTGGCGGCCGGCGCGGGCTTCTTGCTCGCAGCCGCCTTCGCGGCGGGCGCCGGCTTCGAGCGGCCGTTGCTGTTGGGCGTCGCCTTGGCGGCCTGAGCCGACTTCGCGGGCTTCATTGCCTTGGCGGCGGGCGTGTGCTGCGGGGCGTCGGGCTTCTGCGTCAGCGCCGTCGACTTCGCGGCGAGCGCCACCGGGAGCTCGACCGCCTCGGACGTGACGCCGGGTGTCCCGTCGTCGAACAGTGAGGACCCCGATTCGCTCCCCTCCGGTGCGGCGGGCCGGGGGAAGAGTCTCTTCAGATCGTGCGTGTCGCCCGTCTGGAGGCCGGCCACGGCGCCGCCGGGGCGGGACGCGTCGGCCAGGCCTTCGACGCCCAGCGCGACGGCACCGAGGGCCACGGCAGCGCACGAAGCGATCATGGCCACGCGTGCCCGGCTGATGCGCCGCCGGATTCCTCGATGTCTGCCCCGCGCCGCGTTGCGTGCGCGTCGTTCCTGAGCCATTCCGCCTCCGTCGCGTCGCTCGTTGGTGCGCTCGTTCTCGTGACAGCCCCTGACGGTCGAAAGCGGCCGAACCGGGCCTGGTAATCGACGCTAAAACAGACAAATGAGGGAATGGCAGCGAATGTGACCTATCGCATATTGGGCTCACCCGGGAGCAGAGCGCCGCGGCCAGGCGCGGCGTGTTACGAGCCGAGAGCCGCGACCGCCTGCTCCGCCGCGGCGACGGCCCCCTCACGCATGGCATCGGCGCTCGGGGCCTTGCGGGTCTCGAAGTCGCTGCCGCTGTGTGTGACCGTGACCACAGCGTTCGCGGTACGGACGACCACGACCGCGGCCATCGTCTGCTGACCGTCGTCCTTGGTGAGCTCGGTGCCGACGGACGCCTCGTCGCCCAGGTCGGGCACGCCCGTGGCGCGCTTGCGATCGGCGTAGAACTCACGGGCGCCCGCCAGTCCGCCGGCGTTCTCGCCGGCGATCTCGAAGGTCACATCGAGCCAGCGGTAGTCGAAGCCGTCGAGCGCATTCCACGAGCAGCCGGTACGGCGCGCGGGATCGCTGCTCTTCAGCGGCTTCCCCGCGGTCTTCGCGCCCGGGACGAGCTTCTTCACCGTCGCGGAGGACAGGGTCGTGCACGCCGTGGCAGGCGGCTTGGCGTGGAGCCGGGCCGTCGTCGCGTCGAGGGACGGTTTCGGGGCGGAGGACGGCCGGCGGCTGTCCGAAGGGGACTGTGTCGTCATGGACCAGCCCGCGGCGGCGAGCACGGCCACGGGGAGCAGGCGGGCGACCAAGGTCAGGGGCAGAGACGGCACAGCGGCGTTCTCTTCGGTCGTGAGCAGGACGACGGGAGATGAGATTGCCATATGAACGCGTCGGCGAACAGCCCCGTCCGGTTGCCCCCCACCGGACCTGTGCTTTTGATGGGATGAGGAAGCCGATCGGGGCACTCCGCAGCGACCAGGGAGATGGCGACGGTGGATCTCGTACTGCGCCCGGGCACACCGGCAGACGCCGCCGACTGCGGAAGAATCGCCTACGAGGCCTTCACCGGCATCGCTGGCGCGCACGGCTTCCGCTCGGACATGCCCAGTACGGAGGCCGCCGTCGGCGTCATGGACACGGCGCTGGACCACCCCGGGTTCTACAGCGTCGTCGCCGAGCTCGACGGCCGGATCGTGGGCAGCAACTTTCTCGACGAGCGGTCGGCCGTCACCGGCGTCGGGCCCCTGACCGTGGACCCGGCGGTGCAGAACCAGGGCATCGGCCGTCGGCTCATGCTGGATGTCATGGAGCGCGCCGCCGGGCGGCGGGCGCCCGGCATCCGGCTGCTGCAGAGCGGCTACCACTCCCGGTCGTTCGCGCTCTACGTCGACCTCGGCTTCGCCTTCCGGGAGACCGTCGCGTGTCTCCAGGGCCCGCCCATCGGGCGTTCCGTCGCAGGTCACGCGGTACGCGAGGCTACGGACGCGGACCTGGCGGCCTGCAATGACCTCTGCCGTCGCGTGCACGGCGCCGACCGCGGCGGAGAAGTCGCCGACGCCGTCAAACAGGGGACGGCCCGGGTCGTCGAGCACGACGGCCGGATGACCGGCTATGCCACGGATCTGGCGTTCTGGGCCCATGCGGTCGGCGAGACCACGGAGGACATCAAGGCGCTCATCGGGGCGGCCTCGGGCTTCGACGGGCCCGGCATCCTCGTTCCGGCGAGCAACAGCGCCCTGCTGCAGTGGTGCCTCGGCAACGGTCTGCGGGTCCACGAACTCATGAGCCTGATGACCATCGGCCTCTACAACGAGCCCGCCGGGGCCTACCTGCCCTCGATCCTCTACTAGGCCCTGTCCGGTACTAGTCCGGCCGCTGCTCCGGGCCGCCGTAGTCCGGGCTGGTGTAGCCGGGGCTCTTGAAGCTGGGGCGGGCGGCGTCCTCGGGGCCGCCCTCGGTGCTGAACCCCGGCCGCGAGTAGCCCAGGTGCGGCGTTCGGCCCGACATCCCTGGATCGTCGTCGAAACCGTCCTCGGCGCGCCACTCGGTGGTGGGAGAGGCGAGCGGGTCCGCCAGGGCCTCGCGGAGGAACGGGAGGACGCCGCGCTCCAGCAGCGCCTGCCGCCAGGCCTCCCGGGCGCGGTCGACCTCGTCCGTGAGCCGGTCGTCGTGCGGCGCCCGCAACGAGCTGGAACTGTTGCGCAGCGCGGTGATGAGGAGTCCCACCATCGCGGCGACGATGCCGGCAGCGGTGAGGGTGACGAAGACCCAGCCGGCGTTGATCAGGGAGTCGGCCACCGGCTCCTGGGGGCTGACGTAGTGCAGCAGATAGCCGATGAGCAGGAAGATCACGGCGGCCGTGCCCGCCAGCACCGGGGCGAGTACGGCGAGGACCGCTACCAGCCCCGCGCCCGAGGCCTCGGCGGACGCGCCCATGGAGCCGCTGAGCCCCATCGCGGCGCCACCCTGCTCGGTGCCGTTCCCACTGCTCATGGGGGACACGGGAGCCGGGTCGCGCAGCTCGTCGCGGACCTTGACGAAGTGCTGGTACTCGGAGGAGGCGCAGGCGGAGATCGCGGCGGAGGCGGTGAGTGCCATGGTGCGCAACTGCTCGGTGTTGAGCCGCCGTCCGAGTAGGGCCGGATCTTGCCGCTGACTCGCTGTGCGCAGCGCCTCTCCGAGGATCCGCTCGAACTCCGGGCGGTCCTCAGGAAGCAGATGCGGAGCGCTGTTCATGTGCATCCCCCGGTGCTCCGTAGGCCTGCGTGCCGGCTCTCACCGGGCAGTTGGGCGGAAACGGAGGAGAGCCTGCTACGGATAAGCCGATGGTAGAGCGCTTCCGGCGGGTGGTGACAGGGTGTTTCCGGAAAATGCCCGAGTCGTGGGCGGAACCGTCCGCCGTGCGCCTGCCCGGAGGAGACGTCAGTCGGCCAGTGGAAGTTGGACCACGAGCAGTTTTCCGGCCATGGTGACGCCGCCGTCCATGGCGACCGCCAGCCCGTCGGCGTAGACATGCGGACCGTGGACGAGGGACGTGCCGCGGTCCTCGCCGTCCTCCGAGCCAACTTCGCCCAGGAGGTAGGGGATCGGGCTGTGACCGTGCACGATGCGCTGCCCGCCGTAGGTGGTCAGCAGCTCGTGCACGGCCTGCGGCCCGGTCTCGTCACGGAAGGCGAAGCGCTTGGTGAACTTGCGGAACAGGTCCCAGCACTCGTCGGCGTCGCTGCGCTGCAGGATCTCGGTGACCCGGTCGTTGACGGCCTCGATGGAGTCACCGAACTCGAGGTAAGCGGTGGTGTCGGAGTGCACGAGCAGGTTGCCGTCTTCCTCCGCGACCGCGTCGAGCCGGGACATCCACTGGAGATGGTGGTCCTCCAGGCGCTCCATGTCGGTGCGCTGGCCCCCGTTGAGCAGCCAGGCGGCCTGGAAGGAGGCGGTACCGGCCCCGGAGCCGACCGGTGTGTCGCCGAATCGCTTGGCGCCGATGAGCAACAGCTCGTGATTGCCCATCAGGGCCTTGCAGTAGCCGCCCGCGGCCGCGGCCTCGGCGGACAGTCGCATGACGAGATCGACGACGCCGATGCCGTCCGGGCCGCGGTCGGTGAAGTCGCCGAGGAACCACAGCCGGGTGTTGCCGGCGGCCCAGTGCTCCTCGGCGTCGATCAGGCCCTGGGCGCGCAGGGCTTCGCG
This sequence comes from Streptomyces sp. KR80, assembly GCF_052245555.1. Taxonomy (NCBI): domain Bacteria; kingdom Bacillati; phylum Actinomycetota; class Actinomycetes; order Kitasatosporales; family Streptomycetaceae; genus Streptomyces; species Streptomyces sp. KR80. Next base: position 246,153 of record NZ_JBQQCD010000003.1, on the reverse strand, counting down.
CAGTTCGTCGAGGTAGCCGTGGACGTCGCCGACGACGTAGAGCGGGCCGAGGACGGTCTCCGCCGGCGCCGAGCCGCCCGTCTCGGGCGCGGCGACCGGGGTGACGGACAGCGTGGCCCGGTCGGCGACGGTGCCGCGGCCGACCACCGTGAAGTCGCGCTGGGCCGGGGTGAACTCCGCAGGGACGTCCGAGGCGACGGACCGGTCCGCCTGCTCGGCGACGGGCGACATGCGCGGCAGGCCGTGGCCGGGTTGCCCCACGGGTACGTGCGGTGGTGCGGACGCCCGGTCCGCGGGCGAATGCGCGGGTGCGGGAGGCATGTCCTGCACGGGCGCGGGCGGCATCCCCGCCGTGGCCCCTGCCACGGGTCCCTCACCGGCCCCCTGAGTCATCGACCCCTCCACCATCGCGCCGCCGTGCACCGGGCCGGACCTTTCCCCTGCGTGGGCCGAGGAAGCCCGGTGGTCGGCGGGCGGTCCGCGGTGTCGTGCGCCCATCATAGGAATGCCGCTCGCGGGTTGTGACGCACCAGGGGGCGGTCAATCGTGGCGGCGTGTGTGATCGCCGGGCTTTTCTCCCGAAATTGCCTGGTAGCGCCCTGGGGTGGGGACGTGCGGAGGGCCCGGCGTGGGGGCACGCCCCCAGCTACCGCTGGGGGTACCCCCACCCAGCGGCCAGCTGGGGGAGGGTCGCTTGCTGCGTGCCGGACGTCGGTCAGCTGCGGGGAGCCGACCGGGGAGCGCTGACCGTGGTGCGGGGTGGCCGCCGCTGGGAGGAGGTCCGCACGATGAGCTCGGTCGGTATCACCTGCTCGACCGGCCGCCCGGTGTGCAGGCCTTCGATGGCGTCGATGAGCAGTTGGACGACGGCGGTGCCGATCCGGCGCGGTTTGAGGGAGAGCGTGGTGATGGGCGGCTCGGTGGTGGCGTACACGGTGGACTCGCTGCAGCAGACGAGCAGCAGGTCCTCGGGTACGCGCAGGCCGTAGCGGCGGGCCGCCGCGAGCAGGTCGGTGCCGTTGGGATCGAAGAGACCGTAGACGGCGTCGGGGCGGTCGGGGCGGGCCAGCAGCCGGTCGGCGGCGACGGCTCCGGCGCATGGGTCGTGGGCCGGGTACTCCTCGTACACCGGGTCCTGGCCGACGCGTTCGCACCAGGAGAGGTACGCGGTCGTCGAGAGCCGGGTGTAGGTGTCGGTGCTGGTGCCGGTGAGGAGGCCGATGCGGCGTGCGCCGGCGTCCGCGAGGTGGTCCAGTAAGCCGAGGACGGCCGCCTCGTGGTCGTTGTCGACCCAGGCGGTGACCGGGAGGGAGCCGGCCGGGCGGCCGTCGGAGACGACGGGGAGACCCTGGCGGACGAGTTCGGTGACCACCGGGTCGTGGTCGGAGGGGTCGATGACGACGGTGCCGTCGAGGGCGACGTTGGACCAGACGTCGTGCCGGGAGGTCGCCGGGAGGATGACGAGTGCATAGCCGCGGGCGAGGGCGGCGGAGGTGGCGGCGCGGGCCATCTCGGCGAAGTAGGCGAACTCCGTGAAGGTGAAAGGTTCATCCCCGTAGGTCGTCACCGTCAGGCCGATGAGGCCCGATCTGCCGGTGCGGAGGGTGCGGGCGGCGGCCGACGGGCGGTAGCCCAGCCGCTCGGCGACCTCGCGGACGTGGCGACGGGTGGCGTCGGGAAGCCGCCCCTTGCCGTTGAGTGCGTCGGAGACAGTCGTGATCGAGACACCGGCCGCGGCGGCCACGTCCCGGATGCCCGCCCGCCCGTGTCGGCTGCCCCGCCGGTGGGTATCCGTCCGGCTCACCTGGTGCTTACCTGCTGCTGTCATGGCGAGCCGATAGTAGGGCTCGGGTGGTCCTTTCGCGGGAGCCTGTGATGCGCCTCCGACAGGCACGTTTCTGCAAGACCGGAGCCTCCAACTACCTTGTAAATCAAGGCAGTTGACGTCTCATGGGGAGGACCGACCGGTGATCGTGAGCCTTTCCCTGCCGATTGGTCTTTGTCTCGAAGAGGTCTCAAGTCACCTTCACGGGGGATGCGCGCCACGGCGCGAGCCACCGGCGCACAGCAGGACGGTGAGTGCCCCCCTCAGGTGCATACTCCCCAGAACTCATGGGGGACCCCGGGTGCCGCAATCCTCATAAGGTGTGGAGTATTGCTGATGTGCCCGGACGGTCGAGGAGGACCCGCGGTGACTGAGAAGACCCCGAAGCTGCGCGATGCGCTGAACGGCATTCCGACCTACAAGCCGGGTCGGCCGGCGGCCGCGGGCGGTCCCGTCGCGTTCAAGCTGTCCTCCAACGAGAACCCCTACCCGCCGCTCCCCGGTGTGATGGAGAGCGCGCTGGCCGCCGCCGCATCGTTCAACCGCTACCCCGACATGGCCTGCACGAGGCTGATGACCGAGCTGTCCGAGCGGTTCGGCGTGCCGGTGGAGCACCTGGCGACCGGCACCGGCTCGGTCGGCGTGGCGCAGCAGCTCGTCCAGTCGACCTCCGGGCCGGGCGACGAGGTGATCTACGCCTGGCGGTCCTTCGAGGCGTACCCGATCATCACGCAGATCAGCGGCGCCCGGTCGGTGCAGGTACCGCTCACTGCCGGTGAGGTGCACGACCTGGAGGCGATGGCCGACGCGGTCACCGACCGGACTCGGCTGATCTTCGTCTGCAACCCCAACAACCCGACCGGCACGGCCGTGCGTCGGGCGGAGCTGGAGCGCTTCCTGGACCGGGTGCCCACGGATGTCCTGGTGGTGCTGGACGAGGCGTACCGGGAGTTCATCCGCGATCCCGAGGTGCCCGACGGGATCGAGATCTACCGGAACCGCCCCAACGTCTGCGTGCTGCGCACCTTCTCCAAGGCATACGGGCTGGCAGGGCTGCGGGTCGGCTTCGCGGTGGCGCAGGATCCGGTGGCCGCCGCACTGCGCAAGACGGCGGTGCCTTTCGGGGTGAGCCAACTGGCGCAGGACGCGGCGGTCGCCTCGCTGCGCAGCGAGGACGAGCTGCTGGGGCGAGTGGGCTCGCTGGTCTGTGAGCGCAAGCGGGTCGCGGTGACCCTGGCCGAGCAGGGCTGGACGGTCCCCGATTCGCAGGCGAACTTCATCTGGCTGCGGCTCGGGGACCGTACGGCCGACTTCGCGGCGGCGTGCGAGAAGGCGGGCGTGGTCGTACGGCCGTTCCCGGGGGAGGGCGTACGGGCCACCATCGGTGAGACCGAGGCGAACGACCTCCTGCTGCGGACCGCCGAGGAGTTCCGCCGCGGGCGGTAGGCCCTCCTGCCGACGGCCGCTGCCTTACGTCGCCCGCTCGACGCGGATCGGGTCGCCCGGTCCTACGGTCGCGAGCGCGCGCGGGTCGCCGTCGATCCGGCCGAGCACATTGCAGGGGCTGGCGAGCCGGCACTCCTCGCCTCGCGAGATGGGCGTGGGCCCGTAGGGCAGCGCGAGCGCGTTGCCCTCGGTCCAGAAGGCGACCGTGCCGGGATCCACGACCTGCCGGGCCCCGGCCTCGAGGTCGAGGGTCAGCCCGGTGTCGAAGTAGACCTCTTCGCCCCAAGTGTTCGCGGTGGCGTCGATCGGCAGGGCGGCGTGCAGTGCCGTGGCGGTCGGGGTGTCGTCGAGGGTCGCGGTGAGTCGGCCGGCGGGCCAGATGATGCGAATCTGCATGGATAGATTCAACAATATGTTGAAGCACTCGGGAAAGGGGGCCCCGCCCGCAGACGCCGAGGGTGGGTGGGCCATAATGGCTTGTGAATGTGAACGCGTTCACAAGCTCTGATTCCAAGGAGAGCCTGGGGGCGTGGCCGCAAGGACGTAAGGAGAGGGCGGCATGGACCTGGCATTGGCGCCGGAAACCCTCGGGCGCTGGCAGTTCGGCATCACCACCGTCTATCACTTTCTCTTCGTTCCGCTGACGATCTCCCTTGCGGCGCTCGTCGCCGGCCTGGAGACCGCATGGGTGCGGACGGGCCGGGAGAAGTACCTCAAGGCGACCAAGTTCTGGGGCAAGCTCTTCCTGATCAACATCGCCATGGGTGTCGTCACCGGCATCGTGCAGGAGTTCCAGTTCGGTATGAACTGGTCTGACTACTCCCGCTTCGTCGGCGACGTCTTCGGAGCTCCGCTCGCGTTCGAGGCGCTGATCGCCTTCTTCTTCGAGTCCACCTTCATCGGTCTGTGGATCTTCGGCTGGGACAAGCTGCCCAAGAAGATCCACTGCGGCTGCATATGGATGGTGTCCATCGGCACCGTGCTCTCCGCGTACTTCATCCTGGCCGCCAACTCCTGGATGCAGCACCCGGTCGGCTACCGAATCAACGAGGCCACCGGCCGCGCCGAGCTCACCGATTTCTGGCGGGTCCTGACCCAGGACACCACCCTCGTCGTGGTCTTCCACACGCTCACCGCCGCGTTCCTGACCGGCGGGGCCTTCATGGTCGGTATCGCGGCCTACCACCTGGCCCGCAAGCGGCACGTACCGGTGATGCGGACCTCGCTCCGCCTCGGCCTGATCACCCTGGTCGTCGCGGGTCTCATGACCGCGGTCAGCGGTGACCAGCTGGCCAAGGTCATGTTCCGCCAGCAGCCGATGAAGATGGCGGCGGCGGAGGCGCTATGGGAGAGCGAGGCACCGGCCCCCTTCTCGGTCTTCGCCTATGGCGATGTCGACAAGGGCCACAACAAGGTCGCCGTCGAGATCCCGACGGCCCTGTCGTTCCTCGCGAACGGCGACTTCTCCTCCGAGGTCTCGGGCATCAACGACGTCAACGACGCCGAGCAGAAGGCGTACGGGCCCGGGGACTACCGGCCCAACATCCCCGTCACCTACTGGGGCTTCCGCTGGATGATCGGCTTCGGCATGACGTCGTTCGGCATCGGACTCGCCGGGCTCTGGCTCACCCGCAAGCGGCTGTGGCTCGCTCCCGGGCTGCGCACCGACGAAGAGGAACCACCGCGGCTCGCGCTCACCAGGGGCCGGGAGCTCGGTCCCCGGCTCACCTCCTGGTACTGGCGGATCGCGCTGCTCACCATCGCCTTCCCGCTGATCGCCAACTCCTGGGGATGGATCTTCACCGAGATGGGCCGTCAGCCGTGGGTCGTCTACGGCGTGCTGCGGACCGCCGACGCCGTCTCCCCCGGTGTCTCCCAGGCCGAGGTCCTCACCTCGATGACCGTGTTCACCGCGCTCTACGCGGTCCTCGCCGTCATCGAGTTCCGGCTCCTCGTGAAGTACGTCAAGGCCGGTCCGCCCGAGCTGACCGACTCCGACCTCAACCCGCCCACCAGGATCGGCGGCGACGACCGCGACGCCGACCGCCCCATGGCCTTCTCGTACTGAGGGGAGCACAGCATGGAACTCCACGACCTCTGGTTCGTCGTCATCGCCTTCCTCTGGACCGGCTACTTCTTCCTGGAGGGCTTCGACTTCGGGGTCGGCGTGCTGACCAAGCTGCTGGCGCGCGACCGGAGCGAGCGCCGGGTGCTCATCAACACCATCGGGCCGGTCTGGGACGGCAACGAGGTGTGGCTGCTGAGCGCGGGCGGCGCGACCTTCGCCGCCTTCCCCGAGTGGTACGCCACCCTCTTCTCCGGCTTCTATCTGCCGCTGCTGCTGATCCTCGTATGCCTGATCGTGCGCGGCGTCGCCTTCGAGTACCGGGCGAAGCGGAACGAGGAGCGCTGGCAGGCCAACTGGGAGCACGCGATCTTCTGGACCTCACTGCTGCCCGCCGCGCTGTGGGGCGTGGCCTTCGGCAACATCGTCCACGGCGTGAAGATCGACGCGGACAAGGAGTACGTCGGCACGCTGGTCGACCTGCTGGGTCCGTACGCGCTCCTCGGCGGACTGGTGACACTGGCGCTCTTCACCTTCCATGGCGCGGTGTTCACCGCACTCAAGACGGTCGGAGACATCCGGGTGCGGGCGCGGCGGCTCGCGACCGGGCTCGGGGCGGCGTCCGCGGTGCTCGGGGCCGGCTTCCTGGGCTGGACCCAGACCGACCAGGGCGACGGCACGAGCCTGGCGGCGGCGGTCGTCGCCGTCGTGGCGCTCGCCGGGGCGATCGGGTGCAACCTGGCCGGGCGGGAGGGCTGGGCGTTCGCACTGTCCGGCGTCAGCATCGTCGCCACGGTGTCGATGCTGTTCCTCACGCTCTTCCCGGACGTCATGCCGTCCACGCTGGACGAGCGGTGGAGCCTGACGGTCACCAACGCCTCGTCCAGCCCGTACACGCTGAAGATCATGACCTGGTGCGCGGCCGTTGCGGCTCCCCTGGTGATGCTGTACCAGGCCTGGACGTACTGGGTGTTCCGCAAGCGGATCGGCACCCAGCACATCGCCGACGCCCACTGAGGCGTCCTCGGGCATCTGCAAGGACTGATTCCCATGAGACCGATTGATCCGCGCCTGCTCCACCACGCCCGTGCCACCCGCGGCTTCCTGGTCGCGGCCGTCGTGCTCGGGCTGGCCGGGGCGGCGCTGGTCGTCGCCCAGGCGATGCTCATCGCCGAGGTGGTCGTCGGTGCGTTCCAGCGGGAGTTGGCGGTGGCCGAGCTGCGCACCCCGCTGCTGCTGCTCGCGGCGGTGTCACTCGGACGCGGTCTGGTCTCCTGGCTGACGGAGCTGGCCGCGCACCGGGCGGCGGCCTCGGTCAAGTCCGAACTGCGGCGCCGGCTGCTGGAGCAGGCGGTACGGCTCGGCCCTGGATGGCTCAGCGGCCGGCGGACCGGCGAGCTGACCGCGCTCGCCACACGCGGAATAGACGCGCTGGACGGCTACTTCGCGCGCTGTCTTCCGCAGCTCGGACTCGCGGTGGTCGTGCCGGCGGCGGTGCTCGCCCGGATCGTCACCGAGGACTGGGTCTCGGCGGCCGTCATCGTCGTCACGCTGCCGCTCATCCCGCTGTTCATGGTGCTGATCGGCTGGGCAACGCAGACGCAGACGGACCGTCAATGGCGGCTGCTGGCCCGGCTGTCGGGGCACTTCCTGGACGTGGTCGCGGGGCTGCCGACGCTGAAGGTCTTCGGACGGGCGCGCGCCCAGGCGGAGTCCATCCGCTCGATCACGGGCGACTACCGGCGCGCCACGCTCCGGACGCTGCGGATCGCCTTCCTCTCTTCCTTCGCCCTGGAGCTGCTGTCGACGCTGTCGGTGGCGCTGGTGGCCGTGGGCATCGGCATGCGGCTGGTGCAGGGGGACTTGGACCTCTATACCGGCCTGGTCGTGCTGATCCTGGCCCCCGAGGCGTATCTGCCGCTGCGGCAGGTCGGGGCTCAGTACCATGCGGCAGCCGAGGGGCTGGCGGCGGCGGACGAGGTCTTCGCGGTGCTGGAGACGCAGGTGCCCGCGGGGGGCGCCACGGCGGCGCCGGATGCCACCCCGGCCCCCGGCCGGGAGGGGCCATCTCCAGCGGTGGCCGAGCGAGTGCCCGCAGGCAGCGAACTACGGGTGGAGGGCCTGGAGGTACGCCACCCGGGCCGCGCGGAGCCGTCGCTCCCCCGGACCTCGCTGGCCGTCTCCCCCGGCGAGACCGTCGCGATCACCGGCCCGAGCGGAGCGGGCAAGACGACCCTGCTCAGCGCGGTGCTGGGCTTCGCACAGCCCTCCACAGGCCGCGTCCTCATCGGCGGCACGGATCTTGCGGACCTCTCGCGGGAGGGCTGGTGGCGGCAGATCGCATGGGTGCCCCAGCGGCCGTATCTCTTCGCGGGCACGGTGGCGGAGAACGTACGGCTGGCCCGGCCGGACGCGGACGGCACGGCCGTACGGGAAGCCCTGCGCGCGGCGGGTGCGCTGGACTTCGTCGCCGGGCTGCCGGACGGGCCGGAGACAGTTCTCGGCGAGAGCGGAGCGGGCCTGTCGGCGGGGCAGCGCCAGCGGATCGCCCTGGCGCAGGCGTTCCTGGCGGACCGACCGGTGCTGCTGCTTGACGAGCCGACGGCGCATCTGGACGGCGAGACGGAGGCGTCGATCGTCGCCGCGATCCGGCGCCTGTCGACCGGCCGCACCGTCCTCCTGGTCGCCCACCGCCCGAGCCTGCTGGCCTTGGCTGACCGGGTCATCGCCCTGCCGGGGCCCGCTGGGGCGTGCGACTCCGCAGCGTGGATCCCCTCCGATGAGGAGCGGGCCGTCCCGGAGGCGGGCGTGGGCGATGGCGAGTGCGCGGCGGCCGACGCCCGGCCCGCCGGGCTCGATATGTCTGCGGCTACGGACGAGACGTGGTCCAGCGACGTGTCCCAGCCGAGCCCAAGGGCGGGTACATCCCCGGGAGTTGAGGACGGTGGACGAGCGGACTCCCGCCCGCGCAGCGCGGATGATCTGCGGTGGGTGCGGCGGATGGCCCAGGCCCGGCGTGGCCGGTTCGCGCTCGCCCTGCTGCTCGGCAGTCTCGCCCTCGGCTGCGCCGTCGGTCTCATGGCCGTCTCCGGCTGGCTCATCTCCCGCGCGTCCGAGCAACCGCCCGTGCTCCATCTGATGGTGGCGGTCACCGCGACCCGGGCGTTCGGCATCGGACGCGCCGCCTTCCGCTACGCCGAGCGCCTCGTCGCCCATGACGCCGTCTTCCGGATGCTCGCCGACCTCCGCGCAGCGGTCTACGCCCGGCTGGAGCGCCTGGCCCCCGCCGGGCTGAAGGAGACCAGGCGCGGCGACCTTCTCTCCCGGCTCGTCGCCGACGTCGACTCCCTCCAGGACCACTTCGTCCGCTGGCTGCTGCCCGTCGGCGCGGCCACCCTCGTCGGCACCGGATCCATCGGCTTCACGGCCTGGCTGCTCCCCGAAGCCGGTGCCGTGCTCGCCGTCGGACTGCTCGCCGCAGGCGTCGGTGTGCCGCTGCTCTCCGGCGCGCTCTCGCGCCGCGCCGAGCGACAGCTCGCCTCCGCCCGCGGCGCCCTCGCGGGCCAGGTCGTCGACCTGCTCAGCGGTACCGCGGAGCTGGCCGTGGCGGGTGCGCTGGCCTCCCGTACGGACCGGGCGCGGCGGGCCGACCGCAAGCTCACGCGGCTGGCGGCCCGGTCCGCGGCGGCGGCCGGTACGGGCGCCGGGCTCGCCTCGCTGATCTGCGGCCTCACCGTGACCGCGGCCGCGTGGGCAGGCGTGCAGGCCGTGCACGACGGGCGCCTCGCGGGGCTCGCCCTCGCCGTCGTCGTGCTGACGCCACTCGCCGCGTTCGAGGCCGTCATGGGACTGCCCCTCGCCGTTCAGTACCGGCACCGCAGCCGACGCGCCGCCGAGCGGGTGAGGGAAGTACTGGAGGCCCCGGAGCCGGTACGGGAGCCCGCGCAGCCTGCGGAACCGCCGGCCGACCCGTTCCCCCTTGCCGTACGGAACCTGACGGCCCGCCATCCCGGACAGCGGGTGCCCGCTCTCGAGGGAATCGACCTGGACCTCGCCCCAGGTCGGCGGATCGCCGTCGTCGGCCCGTCCGGATCGGGGAAGACGACCCTCGCCCAGGTGCTCCTCCGCTTCCTGGACGCCGAGTCGGGTTCGTACACCCTCGCCGGGACGCAGAGCACCGCGCTCGACGGCGACGACGTGCGCCGCCTGGTCGGTCTCTGCGCCCAGGACGCGCACGTCTTCGACAGTTCACTGCGCGAGAACCTGCGCCTGGCCAGGCCGTCGGCGACTGACGCCGAGCTGCGCGACGCGCTCGCCCGCGCGCGGCTGCTGGCATGGGTCGAGCGTCTCCCGGACGGGGTCGACACCCTCGTCGGCGAGCACGGCGCCCGGATCTCCGGCGGTCAGCGGCAGCGCCTCGCGCTCGCCCGGGCACTCCTCGCCGACTTCCCCGTCCTCGTCCTCGACGAGCCCGCCGAGCACCTGGACCTGCCGACGGCCGATGCGCTGACCGCCGATCTCCTGGCCGCCACCGCGGGGCGGACGACCGTCCTGATCACCCACCGGGTGGGCGGCTTGGCGGCGGTCGACGAGGTGATCGTGCTGGACCGGGGCCGGGTGGCACAGCGCGGCACGTACGAAGAGCTGGCCGCCGGTGACGGACCGTTCCGGCGGGCGCTCGCGCGGGAGCAGGCCGCGGACTCCCTCGCCGCGGAAGCCGCCGCCGGGATGACGGCGGCGGTGTGATGTGCCGCTGGGCTGCGGCAGGTTCTGGGCTTCGCCCAGGGCAGGTCCTAGGACTGCTGCGCCGCCAGGATCTGCTCGATGACCACCGCGACGCCGTCCTCGTTGTTCGCGACCGTCCGGGCCGAGGTGGCGGCCAGCACATCGGGGTGCGCGTTGGCCATGGCGTACGACGTCCCGGCCCAGGTCAGCATCTCCACGTCGTTGGGCATGTCGCCGAAGGCCACCACCTCCTCGGGGGCGATGCCGCGCTGGGCGCAGCAGTGCGCGAGGGTGGCGGCCTTGCTCACGCCCAGGCCGCTGATCTCCAGCAGTGCGGTGGGGCTGGAGCGGGTGAAGAACGCATGGTCGCCCGCGCTCGTACGGGCCAGGGCGAGGAAGGCGTCCGGGGTGAGGCGAGGGTGGTGGGCGAGCAGCTTGAGCACGGGCTGGTCGGCGCTCGCCCAGTCCGGGGAGAGCAGTTTCTCCGCGGCGGCCACGGTGGCACCGGGGTCGAGGTGGAAGGGCGGGTACTCCGGCTCGTAGTGGATGCCGTTGGTCAGCTCGACGGCGAACGAGGTGCCGGGGGCGGCGGTGCGCAGCGCCTCCACGACGGCGAGTGCGTCGGTCCGCTCCAGTGGGCGCACCTCCAGGATCAGACCGTCCCGGTGCAGATCGACGACAGCGGCGCCGTTGGCGCAGATCGCCAGGCCGTGGCCGTGGACGTGGTCGCTGACGACGTCCATCCAGCGGGCGGGCCGGCCGGTGACGAAGAAGACCTCGATCCCGGCCTGCTCGGCGGCGGCGAGTGCGGCGACCGTCCGCTCCGAGACCGATTTGTCGTCCCGGAGAAGGGTGCCGTCGAGGTCGGTGGCGATCAGCCGTACACGCCGGGGAAGGGACGCCGAGCGGTCGGATTCCGGAGTCTGCGGCTCGGGCCGCTCGGTAGCTGAGGTCACGGGTTCATCTTCCCGCACCTGTAGGCACAGCCGTGCGACGGGGTCCGACGGGGGAGCGGCGGGGTCCGACGGGGTGCGCGGGGGAGCGGCGGGTACCGCAGCGCTCGCCGCCGCGGAGACCGGCCGGCGCGGCTTCACGCCCGCCGCCTGCCTCGGCCAGGCCCGGGGCGGGCGGCGGGCGACGTCAAGCTGCGGCGGGCCACGAGGCCGGGTGAGGAGTCGGCCCTTATGCCGGGTCTACCGGTAAAGATGCAGAATCAAGGTAGGGGAGGACAGAAGGGGCAGGCGCGCTCTGGAGGTCGGCCATGCCAAGCACCCGTACCCGATTCGCCCCCGACCAGGGACTGACCGCCCGCATGGTGACGACGATGTTCCTGATCGGATTGCTGTATGTGGTCTTCGTCGGCGCACTGCTCGCCCTGCTCCGCGGCGCCTGGCCGATCATCCTGATCATTGCGGGCGGCCTGTTCATCGCCCAGTTCTGGTTCAGTGACCGGATCGCGGCGTTCAGCATGGGCGCCCGCGAGGTCACTCCCGAGCAGGCACCCGAGCTGCACGGCGCCGTCGACCGGATCTGCGCGCTGGCCGATATGCCCAAGCCGCGGGTGGCGATCGCGCAGAGCGATCTGCCGAACGCCTTCGCCACCGGCCGTAACGAGCGCACCGCCCTGGTGTGCGCCACGACCGGGCTGCTGCGGCGGCTGGAGCCGGAGGAGCTGGAGGGCGTCCTGGCGCACGAGCTGTCCCATGTCGCCCACCGCGATGTGGCGGTGATGACCATCGCCTCGTTCCTCGGTGTGCTGGCGGGGGTGATGACGCGGGTCGCGCTGTGGGGAGGCTTCAGCCGCGGCGGCAGTGACCGGGACACCAACACCGCCATCGCGATGTTGCTGATACCCCTGGTCAGCGCCGTGGTGTACGTGATCAGTTTCCTGCTGACCCGGCTGCTTTCCCGGTACCGCGAGCTGTCCGCCGACCGCGCGGCCGCCCTGCTCACCGCCCGGCCTTCGACTCTCGCTTCGGCGTTGACGAAGGTGACCGGGCAGATGGCGAAGATCCCCACGCGGGATCTGCGGAAGGCGGAGCCCTTCAACGCCTTCTACTTCGCGCCTGCTTTCTCCTCCAAGGAGAGCCTGAGCCGGCTGCTCTCCTCCCACCCGACGCTGGAGCAGCGTCTCGACCAGCTGGGCAGGATCTCCGCCCAGCTCGGCCGTCCGTGACAACACGACAACGTCACAACGTCACGACGGCACAACGTGACAAGCGAAGTGGGGTGACACTCCGTGGGCCTGCTGGACACCATCCTCGGCCGAAGCAAACCGGTCCGGCCCGACCTCGACCAGCTCTTCGCCCTGCCCTCCGCCGCGCTCACCCTCCAGGCGGGCGCCGGATTCACTCCGACCGGAACGGGCTCGGTCTGCTTCGCCAGCGTCGAGGGCGGTGCCTTCGCACAGCTCCAGCAGGACGTGCGGGAACTGCTCGACGCGGACACCGGCCGGGGTGGCGTACCGGTCGAGTTCAGCCGGGACGCGTACGGCTACACCTGGCTTGTCACCCGCCACCCGGCCGATGACACCGCCGCCCTTGTCAACGATCTGCACGCCGTCAACACCCTGCTCCAGGACGGCGGCTTCGGCCCGCAGTTGCTCTGCTCCCTCATCGGTTTCCGCGACGCGGGCGGGCGGTCCCTCGCGCTCGTCTACCTCTACAAGCGCGGCACGTTCTATCCCTTCGCGCCGCTTGGCGAAGGCGATGCGGTCGACAGGCGGGACAGTGCCCTCGAACTGCAGGTCCGGGCGTTGCTCGCGGACGATCTGCGGATCGAGACGGATCTGGCCCGCTGGTTCCCGGTATGGGGCGCACCGGGGCTGTGAGCCGACCCTTCGTCGGCGGACGTCGTCGCGGCGCTGCCCGGGGTGCCGCTCAGCGGCGGGAACGGCTGAGCCACGGGGTGAGCGTGGCCTGAAGCACCAGCTCCTTGTACGTCTCGTCGCCGGGCAGCGGCACGACGAGCCAGCACCCGGGCGGAAACAGCCGTCCCTTGACGTAAGCCAGGCCCCCGTAGACGGACTGCAGGAAGGCGGGCACGGAGTCGCGCGGCACATCGTGGAACTCGACGGCGTCCACTGTGATCTTGGCGTCGCCCTCCGAGTACAGCTCGACCTCGACGGAGGGTGAGCCGCCCAGTTCGATCAGCGCCTCGTGCGGAAGCGACCCGTCCGCGTCGACGACGACGAACGCTCCGGCGGCCGTACGACGCCCGGACTGGTCGGCGCCGATGTCATGGGTGACCCGCACCTCAAGGCCATGGGTCCGCGCGACGTCGCGTACGGCGAGGACGGCGGCCTCCGTGCTGGGCAGATGAGGTCGGCTCATGAGCTGATCCTGTCAGCCGTACCCGTACCCCTACCCGTACCCGTACCGGGGCCGGGGCCGGGGCCGGGGCCGCCCTCCGCGAGGGTGTCCATGGTGCGGGCTGCCAGTTCGCGCTCCGTGGCAGCGGTGATGAAGGCCGCGGCGTACTCCGGGCCGACCAGTCGGCGGACGGCGCGGACCGTGTCGGCCGGGAGGGGCACCGGCTGCGGACCGGGTTCGGGTGCCGGCGCCGCGGTCACGGCGTCCGGGGCGCCGAGGTGGCGGCGCAGATGCCGAGTGGCGAGTTGGCGCATCGCCCGCGCCAGCTCCGCGTCCACGGTCCGCTGGGCGAGCGGCCGCAGCTGTCGTACGAGCGATGCGGCCTCCGCCGCCTCCGCGTCCGACGGCCGGTGACCGAGGTAGCGGACGAAGACGTGCTCGGTCGTGAACTCCAGGAAGCGGGCGGCGATGTGCTCGACCTGGCCGCGCAGCTCGCGCAGATGGTCGGAGATGGCCAGCAGCGGTACGCCGGCGGCGTACAGCTCGGCGGCGACCGTCAGCTCCTGAGGACTGGGGACGCGGAACTCGTCGTCCCGGCCCGGTATGCGTTCCAGCACGCCCAGCTCGATCGCCTCGGCGAGCGCCGCGTCGTCCGGCTTGCCGCCGAATCTCGCATCCAGCTCGGCGCGCGTGATCCGGGCCGCCTCCTCGTCCGTCCACGGGCCCTCGACCTCCGCGACCAGGCCCAGCACGCCGCCGAGGCCGCGCCCCGCGTCCCACGCCTCCAGCAGCTCCTTGATGCTGGCGAGGGTGTAGCCGCGGTCGAGGAGCTCAGAGATCTGCCGCAGCCGGGCCAGATGTGCGTCCCCGTACACGTTGGCACGGCCCCGCCGCTCAGGCTTGGGGAGCAGACCGCGGTCCTGGTAGGCGCGGATGGTCCGGACCGTTGCCCCGCTGTGCTGGGCCAGGTCCTCGATCCGGTACTCCGCTGACGGCTGCTCGGACAAACGGTCGCTCCTCACGAATTGGCAGCACGGCCTATCGCTTCGGCCGCGGCCCGGGCCGCCGGCGACGTCGCCAGATACTCGACGGCCTTCCGCAACGAGCCCTCCTGTGAGGGATGGTACGACCGCCTGAGGTAGCGGGGGATCGCCGACCCCAGCTCGCCCCACGTCGGCAACAGGCCCTTGCGCACCGCCGTGTTGTGTTCACGCAGCGAATAGCGCAGTCTGCCCGTGAGTTGAGGGTCGTGGCGTATCAGGTAGGCCGCGCCGAAGAACCACAGCCACAGCAGCACCGGGCCGACGACGGCCATGCCTTCGATCCGGCGGGCGTAGCGCCCCAGGCCGGCACCGCCGACGTGCTGGTACATGTCGAAGGCGACCGAGCGGTGCTCCACCTCCTCTGCGCCGTGCCAGCGCAGCAGGTCCAGCATCACCTCGTCGGAGTGGGCCCGGTCCAGGCCGTCGGCGTGCAGCACCCAGTTGCCGAGGACCGCCGTGAACTGCTCGATCGCGGCGATCAGGGACAGCCGGAAGCGCAGCCACTCCCGCTTCGGCACCGGCACGCGGAACGGCGGCTTCTCACCCAGCAGCACGTCGAACATCCACTCCACGTGCTTGGTGTATCCGGTCGGGTCGAGGCCCTGCTCGGCGAGGTGATCCAGTACGTAGGCGTGCTGGACGCTGTGCGTGGCCTCCTGGCCCATGAAGCCCTTGACATCCTTGAGCAGTTCGGGGTCCCGGACCAGGGGCAGTGCCTCCTTGAACACCTTGACGAACCACCGCTCCCCGGCCGGCAGCAGCAGATGCAGCACATTGATGACATGGGTGGCCGTGGGCTCGTCCGGTATCCAGTGCAGGGGGGTCTCGCGCCAGTCGAACGAGACCCGGCGCGGGGCGATCTTGTAGTGCTTGTCCTGGGTCGTTCCGGCACTCTCGGTCGTCTCGGACTTCTCGGTGCTCACGAGCGGCTCCTGTCCTGGGTCGGCGGCTCCAGCCGGGCGATGGCCCGCAACGTCCGCGGCAAGAAGCGGGACATGAAGTGGGCGGCCCGCGCCTCCGGTGTCACCGGCACCACCGCCTGGTTTCTGACCACCGCACGCAGTACCGCGTTCGCGACCTTCTCCGGTGGGTAGTTCCGCATCCGGTACAGCCGGCTGGTCCTCGTCTGGCGGCGCTGCTGTTCCTTCTCCGAGACACCGGTGAAGCGGGTGGTCGCGGTGATGTTGGTGTTGATGAAGCCGGGACATATCGCGGAGACTCCGATGCCCTGCCCGGCCAGCTCGGCTCGCAGGCACGCACTGAGCATCAGCACGGCCGCTTTCGAGGTGCTGTAGGCGGGCAGCGCCTTCGACGGCTGGAACGCCGCGGCGGACGCGACGTTGACGATATGGCCGCCCTGGCCCTGCTCGGTCATCTGCTTGCCGAAGAGTCGGCAGCCGTGGATGACCCCCCAGAGATTGACGTCCAGGACCGTGCGCCAGTCCGCGGCGGTGGTGTCGAGGAAGGAACCGGATATCCCTATCCCGGCGTTGTTGACCAGCACGTCGACCACGCCGTACTCCGCGGCGACCTTGTCCGCCAGCTTCTCCATGGCCTGCTCGTCGGAGACGTCCACGGTTTCCGGCCAGGCGTCCGGGGCGCCGATGAGCCGTGCCAGCTCCGCCGTCCGGGCAGCCCCCTCCGCATCCCGGTCCACGGCCACGACCCGCGCGCCCGCCTCGGCGAAGGCGAAGGCGGTGGCCCGCCCGATCCCGCTGGCCGCGCCCGTCACCAGCACCAGCTGTCCGCCCAACCGGTCCGCGTACGGCCCCTTCGCTCTGACCTCCCGAGCAGGGTCGCCCGCTTCCTGCGCCCTGACGAACTCCGCTATCCACGCGGCCACCTGGTCCGGCCGGGTGCGGGGCGCCCAGTGCTTGGCGGGCAGCGAGCGCCGCACCAGCTTCGGTGCCCACAGCTCCAGCTGGTCGTAGAGCGTCTCGGAGAGGAAGATGTCGCCGCTGGGCGTGATCAGCTGGACCGGTACATGGGCGTAGGCGTCCGGGCGCGGCCGGCCGAGCCGGGCGCGGACGTTGTCCCGGTACAGCCACGCGCCGTGTGCCGCGTCATTCGGCAGCGAGGCGGTGGGATAGTCCCCGCCCGGCACCTTCTCGACCCGTTCAAGGATCTTCGGCCAGCGCTTGCCGAGCGGACCGCGCCAGGCGAGTTCGGGCAGCACGGGCGTATGCAGCAGGTAGACGTACCAGGACCGGGCACCCTGGCCGAGCAGCTGCCCGAGCCGACGCGGGGTGGGCCGCGCCAGCCGCTTCTTGATCCAGTGCCCGAAGTGGTCGAGCGATGGGCCGGACATCGAGGTGAAGGAAGCGATCCGGCCTTCGGCGCGGGTGACCGTCGCGAACTCCCAGCCCTGCACCGATCCCCAGTCATGGCCCACCAGATGCACCGGCCGGTCGGGGCTCACCGCGTCCACGACCGCCAGGAAGTCATCCGTCAGTTTCTCCAGAGTGAAGCCACCGCGCAGCGGAGTCGGCGCCGTGGACCTGCCGTGGCCGCGCACGTCGTACAGCACCACATGGAAGTCGTCCGCGAGGCGGGAGGCGACTTCCGTCCACACCTCCTTGCTGTCCGGATAGCCGTGCAGCAGCACCACGGTCGGTCGGTCGCCATCGTCGGCTGCACCCTCCCCGGATACCCCGGCCGATGAGCGCGGGCCCAGTTCGGCAACGCACAGCTCGATCCCGCCCGTCCGGACCCAGCGCTCCCGTGCACCCGGCATCCCGGCACCACCCGGCAGCCCCGAAACCTCCGTCATGCGGCCTTCGCCTCCTGCCAGCGCCGCACATGCGGCAGATCGTCGTCCAGCCAGAACGCGCTCTGCTCGGCGTCCTTGGAGTCCGTGACCACCAGGAGCTCTTCGAACTTCGCGCCCGTTCCCCGGAACCCGAGGTGCGGTTCGACCGCCCAGAGCCCCGGCTGCGGGGGATGGTCGGAGAAGCGGTATGGGCTCCACAGCGGGGACCAGCCCTCGCGGTGCCCGTGGATCGCGTCGGACACGAGCCCTTTCAGGCTCTGTGTGCCGAACCCGAAGACATGCGGTGACCAGCGGCGCTCCTTGACCCGGTGAACCTTGTGCGCGATCACACCGAACGGATATGCGCGGTGGCGGTTGGCATACCCCTGCCGCACCATCAGCCGGTCCACGTCCTCGTAGATCTCGCGCAGCGAGCGGCGCTCGCGGACCTCGCGCAGGATCAGCTCGCGGTGCGCTGCCAGGTCTGTGAGCAGCCGCTGGTGTACCGGATTGGGGCCCAGACAGCCGGAGTAGCCGATGTCCGCGGCGTATCCCCGATAGATCGGCGCCATGTCGAGAATGAACGGCATCCCCGGCTCGAGCCTCCGGTCCGTGGGGAAGAACTGCAGCGGTATCCGGAAGCCGGCGAAGGCCGTGCGGTCCCCGAACCAGGCGAAGGGGAGGTGGAACCAGTCCCGCACTCCACGCTTGCGCAGCCACTCCCGCTGCATGCGCGCCGCCTTCCGCTCGGTGATCCCCGGCTTCAGCTGCGCGGCCACGGTCTCCGCGCAGGCGTACGCGAGACGCTGCACGTCCCTGAACCCCCGGAGCTCCCCGGGGTCTCCCGGCCCGAGTCGGGAGGAGAACTCACCGCTGACTGTTGAGGTCATTCGACAACCGTCCGTCCCTGAGCGGTCCGCATTCCTCAAACCTGACACTGATGAATGTGACAATGTCAGGCGGCTGCGTCAAGGGTCGTGCACGCCCTGTGGATACCTCCGGTAACCCGTCGGTACCACCACGGTCGGTACCACCACGGTGGACATACCCCTACGGGACATCACTCTCGAGTCGTAGACCGAACCAGCCGCCAGGTCTGACGAGAAGCGCATTCCCCGCCACTACCGTCGACTTCGTGACTGTCATCGCGACCGAAAGCCTCAGTAAGCGGTTCCCCAAAGTGACCGCGTTGGACCGGCTCTCCGTGGACATCACTCCGGGCGTGACCGGCCTGGTGGGTGCGAACGGTGCCGGCAAGTCCACCCTGATCAAGATTCTGCTCGGGCTGTCACCGGCCACCGAAGGCCGCGCCGCCGTGCTGGGACTCGATGTCGCAACCGAGGGCGGCGCCATCCGCGAGCGCGTCGGCTACATGCCCGAACACGACTGCCTGCCGCCCGACGTCTCGGCCACCGAGTTCGTCGTCCACATGGCGCGCATGTCCGGCCTTCCGCCCGCGGCCGCTCGCGAGCGCACCGCCGACACCCTGCGCCACGTCGGCCTGTACGAAGAGCGCTACCGCCCCATCGGCGGCTACTCGACCGGTATGAAGCAGCGCGTCAAGCTCGCCCAGGCCCTGGTCCACGACCCTCAGTTGGTGCTCCTCGACGAGCCGACCAACGGTCTCGACCCGGTCGGCCGGGACGAGATGCTGGGCCTGATCCGCCGCATCCACACCGACTTCGGTATATCGGTGCTCGTCACCTCGCACCTCCTCGGCGAGCTGGAGCGCACCTGCGACCACGTCGTCGTCATCGACGGCGGTCGGCTGCTGCGATCCAGTTCCACCAGCGACTTCACCCAGACCACCGCGACCCTCGCGGTCGAAGTCACCGACACCGACCGCCACCCGAACGGCACGGAGGCCCTGCGCCAGGCACTCGCCGCCGCGGGCGTCGAGGTCCACCCGGGCGGCCGGGCCCCCGGCGCCGGGCACGTCCTGCTGCTGGACGTGGCCGACGAGAGCACCTACGACACGGTCCGCGACACCGTCGCCGACCTCGGCCTCGGACTGGTGCGCATGGAGCAGCGCCGTCACCGCATCGCCGAGATCTTCCGCCCGGACCGCCCGGACCACTCGGACCGCTCGGACGAGAAGAACGGAGGAGGCCGAGATGCCGCCTGAGACCACGGCGACCGTGGACACCACGGACCCGACCCGGATCCACGACATCGGCTACCGCGGCTACAGCGGCCCGCGCCTGGGCCGCGCGTACGCCCGCCGATCGCTCTTCACACAGAGCCTGCGCGGGGCGTACGGCCTCGGCCGCTCCGCCAAGTCCAAGATCCTGCCGATGCTCCTGTTTGCGGTGATGTGCCTGCCGGCAGGCATCATCGTCGCGGTCGCCGTCGCCACCAAGGCGAAGGACCTGCCGGTGGAGTACACCCGCTACGCGCTCTACCTCCAGGCGGTCATCGGCCTCTACATCGCTTCCCAGGCACCGCAGTCGGTCTCTCGAGACCTGCGCTTCAAGACCGTGCCGCTGTACTTCTCCCGCCCCATCGAGCGCGTCGACTACGTCGTGGCGAAGTCCGCGGCCATGGCCTCGGCCCTGTTCATCCTGACGGCGGCGCCACTCCTGGTCCTCTACGCCGGGGCGTTGCTCGCCGAACTCGATCTCGCGGACCAGACAAAGGGGTTCGCGCAGGGATTGGTCTCCGTGGCTCTGCTGTCCGTCCTCTTCGCCGGCATCGGCCTGGTCGTCGCCGCGCTGACCCCGCGCCGCGGCTTCGGCGTCGCCGCCGTCATCGCCGTACTGACCATCTCCTACGGGGCCGTGAGCACCGTCCAGGCCATCGCCTTCGGTCAGGGCAGCTCCGAAACCGTCACGTGGCTCGGCCTGTTCTCGCCGGTCACGCTCATCGACGGGGTGCAGACGGCGTTCCTGGGCGCGAGCTCCGCCTTCGCGGGCGGACACGGCCCGTCGGGCGCCTTCGCCGGAGCCGTCTACCTGGCCGTCGTCCTCGGCCTGATCGCCGGCTCGTACGCCCTGCTGATGCGCCGCTACCGAAAGGTCGGGCTGTGACCACCCTGAACATCGACCACGCATCCCGCTGGTTCGGCAACGTCGTCGCCGTCAACGACATCACGATGACCATAGGCCCCGGCGTGACCGGGCTGCTCGGGCCCAATGGGGCGGGCAAGTCCACGCTGATCAACATGATGGGCGGATTCCTCGCCCCCTCCACCGGCTCCGTCACCCTCGACGGCGCGAAGGTGTGGCGGAACGAGCAGGTGTACCGCCAGATCGGCATCGTCCCCGAGCGGGAGGCGATGTACGACTTCCTGACCGGACACGAATTCGTCCTCGCCAACGCCGAACTGCACGGGCTGCCCGACCCCGGCGCCGCGGCGCGCCGAGCCCTGGCCACGGTCGAGATGGAGTACGCGCAGCGGCGCAAGATCTCCACCTACAGCAAGGGCATGCGCCAGCGCGTCAAGATGGCCTCCGCGCTCGTCCACGATCCGTCCGTGCTGCTGCTGGACGAGCCGTTCAACGGCATGGACCCGCGGCAGCGCATGCAACTGATGGATCTGCTGCGGCGGATGGGTGGGGAGGGACGGACGATCCTGTTCTCCTCCCACATCCTGGAGGAGGTCGAGCAGCTCGCCTCCCACATCGAGGTCATCGTGGCGGGCCGGCACGCGGCATCGGGTGACTTCCGCAAGATCCGGCGGCTGATGACGGACCGGCCGCACCGCTATCTCGTACGGTCCAGCGACGACCGGGCACTGGCGGCCGCGTTGATCGCCGACCCGTCGACCGCCAGTGTCGAGGTGGACCTCGACGAGGCACTGCGCGTGCAGGCCGTCGACTTCTCGCGCTTCACCGCGCTGTTGCCGCGGGTCGCCCGCGAGCACGGCATCCGTCTCCTCACGGTCTCGCCCTCCGACGAGTCCCTGGAGAGCGTCTTCTCCTATCTCGTAGCGGCCTGAAGGAGCCAGAACCGATGTACAACTCCACGGTCGCCCGGCTCACCTACCGGGCCCTGCTCGGCCGCCGCCGGGCATTGATCCTCTTCGCGCTGCCCGCCCTGCTGCTCCTCATCGCGCTGCTCGTACGGACCCTGACCGGGGTAGACGACCAGGTCACCGCCAATGTGCTCGGCGGTTTCGCGCTGGCGACGATGGTGCCACTGATCGGCGTGATCGCGGGTACGGGCGCGATCGGACCGGAAATCGACGACGGCTCGATCGTCTATCTGCTCGCCAAGCCGGTGAAACGGCCGACGATCATCTTCACCAAGCTGGTCGTCGCCATCGGGGTCACCATCGCCTTCTCGGCGGTGCCGACGCTCCTCGCGGGCTACCTGTTGGGCGGCAACAGCCAGCAGATCGCGACCGCTTACGCCGTCGCGGCCGCGGCGGCGTCCGTGGCGTACGCCGCGCTCTTCCTGCTGCTGGGCACCCTCACCCGGCATGCGGTGGTCGTCGGCCTCGTCTACGCGCTGGTGTGGGAGTCGCTCTTCGGCAGCCTCGTGCCGGGCGCGAAGGCGCTGAGCGTGCAGCAGTGGGCGCTCGCTCTCGCCCAGAAGGTCGCCGAAGGGGGGCTGGTCACCTCGGACGTGGGCCTCCCCACGGCGGTCGCGCTGCTGGCGGCCGTCACCATCGGGGCCACCGTGTACGCGGGACAGAAGCTGCGCGCACTGACGCTCGCCGGGGAGGAGTAGGGCGGCGTACGCACAACGGCGGGGGCGTGCACCGAGAGGGTCACGCCCCCGCGCGCTCTGGTACGACCCGCTCCTGTGGCGTCGAGGCGCCCTCGAGGGTCGGCCCTTCAACTCAGCCACGTCCCGGCCGAGCACAGCCACGTCCTGGCGGACCTCCTTCATGTCCTCGCTCAGGTCGCACAGCCGCTCGCTCATGGCACAGACCACGTGGTTCGTGGCGTCGAGCCGCTGGTCGATGCGCTCGAGCCGCACGGTGATTCCGGCGATCACCGGCCCGAGTTCGCGCAGCGAGGTCCCGACGTCGCCGAGGCACGCCTCGACAGCACTCAGCCGAGTGCCGATCGGTCCCTCGAGGATGCGCTCGGCGGCCTTCGCCGCGGTGTCGGTGACGAGCTTCTCGAGCGAGACATACCCCGCCGACGGGGCCGCTTGCCGCGGGCGGAGCGCTTCCTCGGCGTCGAGGAGGTACGTCCGGACGCGTCGCGCGACCTCGCTGTCGCGTAGGAGCATGGCGACATTGAGGATCGCCCGGCGGGTGAAGAGCCCAAGGTTGGACTTGGGCTGTGGATAACTGGACCCGGGATAGCGTGACAAGACGTCACGCTTAAAACGCTGCAGGTCATCGCCTCGGAGAATGACCATGCCGTTGGCTGTCAGCTCGGGCCGATGACGGACCACGAGTTGGCGGACGGCCTCTTCGCCGACTTCGAAGTAGTCGGCGACCATGCGCGTCGTGATGTGCAGCCCGTCGGGCAGCATGGCGAGCGCCTTTGCCTTGTCGAGGACGCCGGTGCGTTCGATCACGCTGTCGCGCAGTGCGCGCGACTCGAGCAGTGCGGATTCGGGTGGCATGAGTGTGCCTTCACTGTTGCTGGAACGGTTGTGGAATCGCCCGTATCCAGGGACCAGGAGCGAAGGCTGCTCACGTGTTCCCACTCACCCCATGACCGGTTCTGTCGCCCGGCAATCCGCCACTTCACGCGCTCTACGCCGCCTCGAACTCCAGTTGCCTTCGCGCGTCATGGACAACGAGCAGATAAACGCACCGTTACGCGCTGCCTGCGTCCGAGGGGGGTAGTCAGGCCCGGTAGCCGCTCACTTGGCGGTCGGCTCCAGGAGCTCGCGGCCGCCGAGGTAGGGGCGCAGCACTTCGGGGACCCGTACCGAGCCGTCGGCCTGCTGGTGGTTCTCCAGGATGGCGACGATGGTGCGCGGCACCGCGCAGAGCGTGCCGTTGAGCGTGGCCAGCGGGCGCACATGCTTGCCGTCCCGCATCCGCACCGACAGCCGGCGCGCCTGGAACTCATTGCAGTTCGAGGCCGACGTCAGCTCGCGGTACTTGCCCTGGGTGGGGATCCACGCCTCGCAGTCGAACTTCCGCGAGGCCGAGGCTCCCAGGTCGCCGCTCGCCACGTCGATCACCTGGAACGGCAGCCCCAGGCTGGTCAGCCACTGCTTCTCCCAGTCCAGCAGCCGTTGGTGCTCGGCCTCGGAGTCCTCCGGCGCGACGAAGGAGAACATCTCCACCTTGTCGAACTGGTGGACCCGGAAGATGCCACGGGTGTCCTTGCCGTACGTGCCGGCCTCGCGGCGGAAGCAGGGCGAGAAGCCGGCATAGCGGAGCGGCAGCCGGCCGGACTCGACGATCTCGTCCATGTGGTACGCAGCGAGCGGAACCTCGGACGTACCGACCAGGTAGTAGTCGTCCTTCTCCAGGTGGTACACGTTCTCGGCCGCCTGCCCGAGGAACCCCGTCCCCTCCATGGCACGCGGCTTGACCAGCGCGGGGGTGAGCATGGGGATGAACCCCGCGGCGGTGGCCTGCGCCATGGCGGCGTTGACCAGGGCCAGCTCCAGCAGGGCACCCACGCCGGTCAGGTAGTAGAAGCGGGAGCCGGAGACCTTGGCGCCGCGCTCCACGTCGATCGCGCCGAGCAGCTGGCCGAGCTCCAGGTGGTCCTTGGGCTCGAATCCCTCGGCCACGAAGTCGCGCGGCGTGCCGACGGTCTCCAGAACGGTGAAGTCCTCCTCACCGCCCACCGGGACGTCCGGGTGGACGAGGTTGCTCAGCCGGAGCACCAGACGCTGGGTCTCCTCGGCGGCCTCGTCCCGCTCGGCGTCGGCGGCCTTGACGGCGGCGGACAGCTCTCCCGCCTTCTTCAGCAGCTCGGCCTTCTCGTCACCGGCGGCCTTCGGGATGAGCTTGCCGAGCGCCTTCTGCTCGGCTCGCAGCTCGTCGAAGCGGACGCTGGAGGACCTGCGCCGCTCGTCGGCGGAGAGGAGCGCGTCGACGAGGGCGACGTCCTCTCCACGGGCGCGCTGGGATGCGCGGACACGGTCGGGGTCCTCACGGAGCAGGCGAAGGTCAATCACACCCACAGGCTACCGGTGTGCGCTCCGGGCGCTCGACCTGATATTCCATTACGTCCAGTTTCGCCCTTTTTCTCCATAAAGAGGACCAAGTGAAATAGCTGTCAATGAATACTGCCGTGTGCCCCAAAATGAGTCATGAAGGGCGCCGTGATGACCGGCTTCCCTTGTGTGCGCTGTGAGTTGAGGCTCGAGTTGTCCACAGGCTCGCGCATGATCGGATTCTTTATCCACAGGCTGTGAGGAAGATCTGTGGATACCGGAACTGATCATTCTGCTGACGGGGTGCTGGGCCATGGATTCCCCGCCCAAACCTCTTCCACACACTCCTTCGGGTGGGAATTGCTCCCTCCAAAGAGTTGGCCAATGGAATTGCGCTGACGTCGGGTGACCTGTCCCGCTGTGGACCGAGCTGGAGCCTCTAGGGAGATTTGTCGACTGTGCCGCGTTGTCGTGTCGACTTATACCCAGGTCGAGTCGGAGCCTGTGGATAACTCTGCCGGTTACCCACACCCGCAGGTGGATGCCAGTGGACGAAGGTCAGCCCCGGCCGTCGAGGCAGCGGGCCAGCCAGTCCGACGCGGCGGAGAATTCGCTGTCCGAGGTCCCGTGGCGCAGCGGCGGCACCTCCGACGGATCCACACCCGCACGCGGGTACGACCCCAGGAAGCGGACGTTCGGGCAAATCCGCTTGAGCCCCATCAGGGCCTCGCCCACCCGGCGGTCCGTGATGTGACCCTCGCAGTCGACCGAGAAGCAGTAGCGGCCGATGCCCTCTCCCGTCGGCCGGGACTCGATGCGCATCAGGTTCACCCCGCGCGCCGCGTACTCCTGCAGCAGCTCCAGCAGCGCGCCCGGGTGGTCGTCGCCCAGCCAGATCACCACGGATGTCTTGTCCGCTCCGGTACGCGCCGCGGGCCGCGCGGGCCGGCCGACGAGCACAAAGCGCGTCGCCGCGTTCTGCGCGTCGTGGATATCGGTGACCAGCGGCCGAAGCCCATAGATCGGCGCCGCGAACTCGCCCGCGAACGCCGCGTCGTACCGCCCCTCCTGCACCAGCCGGGCGCCGTCCGCATTCGACGCCGCCGACTCCCACACGGCGTCCGGAAGGTTCGCCGTCAGCCAGTTCCGCACCTGCGGCTGCGCGACCGGGTGGCCGGTCACCGTCTTCACATCCGACAGCGTGGTCCCGGGCCGTACGAGGAGGGCGAAGGCGATCGGCAGCAGCACCTCGCGGTAGATCATCAGCGGTCGGCCGGTGGCCAGCTCGTCGAGCGTCGCGGTCACCCCGCCCTCGACGGAGTTCTCGATCGGCACCAGCGCGCCCGCGGCCTCCCCGGACCGTACGGCGTCGAGGGCCGCCGGCACGGAGACCATCGGCACCAGCTCACGCGTCGCCGCCTCCGGCAGGGTGCGGAGCGCGGCTTCGGTGAAGGTGCCTTCGGGCCCGAGATAGCTGTAGCGGCTGGCTGACATGCCGACCAGGGTAGCCGCGCGGATCAGCCGGGCGCGTTTCGATCTCATGCCTCGAGCAGCCGCTGCCCCACGTACTCGCCCGGTCCGCAGCCGCCCGGCACGGCGAACAGCCCGCTTGCCTCGTGCCGGATGAAGGGAGAAAGGGCGTCTCCCCGGTCGAGCTTGCGCTGCACCGGCACGAAGCCCTTCAGGGGATCGGCCTGCCAGCAGATGAACAGCAGGCCGGCGTCCGGTGTGCCGTCGGAGAGGAAGCCGTCGTGGAAGGAGAACGGGCGGCGCAGCATGGCCGCTCCGCCGTTCGTCTCCGGCGCCGAGATCCGGGCGTGTGCGTTCGCCGGGATCACGAGACCCCCGGCACCGTCCCTCTTGTCCAGGTCCAGTGGCGTCGTCTCGGTGCCCCCGGACAGCGGTGCTCCGTCGGACTTCCGGCGCCCGATGACCTTCTCCTGCCGAGCGAGCGACAGCTTCTCCCAGTCGTCGAGCAGCATCCGGATGCGTCGTACGACGGCGTACGAGCCGTGGGCCATCCACGCCGGTTCGCCGCCGCCCGGCACGAAGATCCGCCGCTCGAAGTCCTCGTCCGCCGGCTTCGGGTTGTTGGTGCCGTCGACCTGACCCATCAGGTTGCGGGCCGTCATCGGGTGCGAGGTGGCCCCGGGCGAACGGTTGAAACCGCTCATCTGCCAGCGCATCCGCGCCGTGCCCCCGGCCGCCTTCTGCAGGGTGCGCAGGGCGTGGAAGGCGACGAGGGAGTCGTTCGCGCCGATCTGCACCCACACGTCTCCGTCGCTGCGCCGCCGGTCGAGCGCGTCCGAGGAGAAGTCCGGCAGCGGATCAAGCGCCACGGGGCGCTGCTTCTCCAGGCCAGTACGGGCGAAGAACGTGCGCCCGAAGCCGAAGGTGACGGTCAGCGATGCGGGACCGGCGTCGCGGGCGACCCCCGAGTCGTCCGCGGGGGCGCGTCCCTCCATCAGCTCCTGAGCCACCCTCGACCAGCGGCGCAGCAGCGCTGCGGCGCCCCTGCGGTCCGCGTCCGAGGCGAGGTCGAACGCGATGAGATGTCCGCAGGACTGCATCGGGGTGGTGATGCCCGGCTGGTGCCTGCCGTGGAAGGGGAGCGCCGTGGCGCCGAGGGTGGCCAGGGCGGTCGCGTCCGCACCGGTCGTGGCCGTCGTGCCGATCACGCCGGCGGTGGCACCGACCGCGAGGCCTGCGGCGCCTGCCGCTCCCGCGGTGCTCAGCACTCGCCGCCGGGAGATGTGCCCCGTGCCGCTCGGGGAGGACCGGGAGGAGTCCTGGCCGGTTGTGGGGTTCCCGGAGATGTTCTCGTCCGTCATCAGTCGATCTTCACGTTCTTCGTTTCCGTCACCTGGTCGATCTCGGTGGTCCGTACGGTCACCGAGACCTCCCAGTCGCCCGCCACGGGCAGCTGCACGCCGTTCGCCGCCCAGTGCCCCGTCTGCACCCGCACCGGCTCGACCGGGAAGGGACCGAGGTCCCGGGCCTGGAGCGTGAAGGAGAGCTTGACTTCCGGGGCGTCCAGGGGCCTGCCGTTCGGCCGGGTGAGCCTGAGGTGGACGATATTGCCTCCGGTCGTCCCGGGATCGAGCTCGACCCGGGCGGTGCCCTTGCCGTCCTCGCCGCCGGTGTCGAATGGGATCCGGACCGAGAGCGGGCGGGCGGGGAGGATCCCCTGGGCACCGGCCGCGGCCCGCGCCGTCTCCTCCGTACGGGCCGGCTCGGTGCTCGTCAGAATGGTGGTGACTGCCAGCACGACGGCGGCCACGGCGGCTTCGGCGAGTACTGAGCGGCGCAGTCCGGTGCGCTCCGGATCGGCGTCGCGCAGGCGCTTGCGGCGGGCCACGGCCAGGGCGGTCCGCTGGCGGGCGAGTTGGGTGGCCCGCCGTGGGTCGGCCGGAACCGTGGCGTTCTCCTCGATCCGTTCGTCCGCCTCCGCCTCCTCCGCCGCTTCGGTCTCCTCCGCGTCGGCGGCCCGGGTGCGCTCCGGCTCGGCCACCTCCGAGAGCCGCGCCGTCCAGCGCCGCGAAATCCAGGCGATTCCCAGCAGCATCGCCACCAGCCCGACCTTGACCAGCAGCAGTTGCCCGTACGAGGTGGAGGTCAGGCCGCCCCATGAGCCGATCTGCCGCCAGGACTGGTAGACCCCGGTGGTGGCCACGACGAGCACGCTCGTGAAAGCCACGCGGGAGAACCGGCGCACGGCCGTACGCTCCACCGCTGGGCCGTGGTGAAGGGAGACCAGCAGCGTGGCGAGCCCACCGAGCCACACCGCAACGGCCAGCAGATGCAGGATGTCCACCGGCATCGCCACAGCCGTCTGGATGCCGGTCGACGCATGCTCGGTGAGCGCCCAGGTCGCGCTGAGCCCGACCGCGACCACGGATCCTCCGGTGGCCAGCCCGAAGGTGAGGTCCTTCCGCTCCTTCGGATCCTCGCGCCGCGCGTACGTCCCGAAGAGCACCGCGACGAAGAGCGCGGCGGCCGCCAGCAGCAGCAGCCGGGAGACCAGTGCCGTGCCGGTCTTGGTCTCCAGTACGGCCCGCACCCCGCCGAGATCGAAGGCGTCGGCGAGCCGTCCCGATCCGGTGTAGGGCCCGCGGAGCAGGAGCATGACGATGGAGGAGGCCGTGAGCAGTGCCCAGCCCTGGACGACCAGCCGCTGCACGGGACGTACGCCGGCCGCGCGCGGCCGGCAGCCCAGCACGAACGCGGCTCCGCCGACCATCAACACGAAGCCGGCGTAGGCGGCGTACCGCCCGAGGCCGTAGAGCGTGCCCACGACGCCCGAGCCGGTCCGTTGCCGTGGCAGCACGACCGAGGTCTTCGACGGGGCGCCCACGGAGAAGGTGAACGCCCCCGAGACCGGGTGGCTGTCGGCGGAGACCGCCTGCCAGGCGACGGTGAACGTGCCGTCGGGCAGGCCGGAGTGCAGCCCTACGGCGTACCGGACGACGCCGCCGCCGCTGCGGTTCCGGGGCTTTCCGTCGTCGACCCGTCTGCCCTGCGGATCCAGGACGCGGATCGAGTCGCCCGAGGTGGCGACGCCCTCGGAGAAGGTGAGAGTGACCTCCTTCGGCGCGCTGCCGACCACCGCTCCCTGCTTCGGGTCGCTCCCGGTGAGCGCGGCGTGTGCCGCGGCCGGGGAGGCCCCTGCGAGCAGCGAGCCGAGCAACGCGGCCACGAGGAGCGACAGCGCGAGGGCCGTGCGGCGCGCGGACAGCCGTCCTGCGGACGGTCCTCCCGCGGACCGGTACACCCGGCGGGGAACGGTGGCTGGCATGGCGTCAGTCCCTCACTTCTCCGGGTTGTAGTTGGTCGCCTCCACGGGGACGTCCAGCTTGATCGGTTCCGAGTGGGCGAAGTGGAGTTCCAGGGACACCTTCTCGCCCCGGGTCGGCTTGTGCTTGAGCTTCATGAACATCAGGTGGTTTCCGCCCCGCTTGAGTGCGAGTTCGCCACCCGCGGGGATCCTCAAGGACGTCACCGGCCGCATCGTCCCGCCCTCGGTCCGGTGCATCGACACGTCGTCGGAGATATCGCTGGTCACCGACGTCAGTTGGTCGTCGCCGTCACCGGTGTTCTGCACGGTCAGATAGCCGCTCGCCATGTCGGCCATCACCGGCTGCGGCACGTACGCGCCTTCCGCCGTCAGCCGGGCACCGGTGTCCGAGGAGGAGCAGCCGCCAAGGGCGGACCCCGCCACGACCGCGAAGGCGGCCGCCGCGACGGCGGTGGTGCGGCGGCTCACGGTGTCCGCCCCTTGATGATCTTCGGCAGGTCCTTCGCGTAGTCGTCGGCGGTGGCGTCCTTGTTGTAGAGGACGTGAGCCTTGTCGTCCTTCGGTGAGAAGGCGAGGACCTGGGTGCCGTGCGAGGAGACCCAGGAGCCCTTCTCCTTCTTCGGCTTGTCCAGATAGATGCCGACCGAGCGTGCGCCCGCCTGGATGGTGTCGAAGTCCCCGGTGAGCCCGATGAAGGACTTGTTCTGACCGGTCAGCCACGCGCCGAGCCGCTTGGGGGTGTCCCGTTGCGGGTCGGAGGTGACGAAGACGACCCGCAGTTGCTCCTGCTCCGCCTTCGGCAGCTTCCGCATCGCGATGTCGATGTTGCTCATGGTGAGCGGACAGGCGTCGGGGCAGTTGGTGTAGCCGAAGTAGATCAGGGTCGGGTGGCCCTTGGTCTGCTCGATCAGGTCGAACTTCTTGCCCCGGGTGTCCGTCAGGACGAGGTCGGGCTTGTCGAAGGGGCGGTCGAGTACGGTCGCGGCCTGCTCGGCGGTCGCGGAGGCCTCGGCGGCGGGCTGCTGCCCGGAGCCGCCGTCGGCGCTTCCGCACGCGGAGAGGGCCAGGGCCGCCGCCGCGCTGAGCGCCGCGGCGGTGAGCACGCTGGATGTACGCATGGAGATATGTCCTGGATGAGTTGGTCTGGTGTGTTCGGTGGGAGACGGGTCAGGCCGAGCGGCGGCGACCCGCGAGCACGCCGAACGTGACGCCGGCGACGCCGATGACGATGCCCACGACGCCGAGCACTCGCGCGGTCGTGTCGCTGCCGTCGGCCGCGACCTGCTCGGAGTCACCGGTCTTCCCCGACCGGTCGGAGGCGTCGTGCTCGCGGCCGGACGCGTCGTCGGCCCCGCCGTGGCTGTGGCCGTGGGATCCCTCCCCGGCCTCGGTCAGCGCGAGGACGGGTGCCGGGCTCTCCGGTTCCTCGCCGCCCTCCTTGGGCTCCTCGATCCAGCGCACGACCTCGTCGTTGTCGTACGTCTGCAGGGCCTTGAAGACCAGCTGGTCGGCGTCCTGAGGCAGCGGGCCGACGGACAGCGGGAACTGCTGGAAGGTGCCCGGCTCGATCGTGCCCCCGGTCCAGGTCACCTTGGTGACCGCCTCGTCGATCTTCTCGCCGTGCATCTCGAGCGGTTTGTCGAGCTTGGACTTGGTGACCTTGACGTCCCAGCCCGGTACCGGCTGCGGCATGACCGAGGCGAGCGGGTGGTCGGTGGGCAGGTTGACCTCGAGCTTCACGGTCGAGGCGGTGTCGCGCTCGTTCGGGACCTTGAAGGCGATGGTGCTGTAGCCGCCCTTCTCGGCCTCGCCGGGCTGGACGGTGACGTGAGCGAAGGCCGGTACGGCTGCCAGCAGGACGGTTCCGGCGGCGACGGCGGCAGCGAGGGGCAGGCGAGAGAGGTTCATGGTTGCGGGTACTCCACAGGCGAATCGGTCGGATGAGGTGGCGCGCATGCGGCTGCGGCGCGACAGCTCCCGATGGAATGCGCCGGTTCGTACCGGCTGCCCGTGGTGCTGCGCCGCGTCTAGGCCGCGAGATCCCAGAGCGGCGGTCCTCGTCGGATGACGGAGTGCTCCAGGATCAGGGACTGTGGTTCCGCAGCCCCGCGACCGTATGCGCGAGGGGCGGGTACGGTCGGCGCGGGCGCCCCGGGCAGTCCGGCTTGCAGGGCGCACACGAGCACGAGGGCGGCGCGCAGGGAACGTACGAGCGCCCCCTCAGCGAGTCCTTCGGCGACGCCGCGCGCCGACAGCCGGACCAGCCGGAACAGCGCGGCTTCACCGCGGCGCAGCAGGAGTCCGAGGACCACGGCGGCCAGCAGATGCCCAAGCAGCATCGGCAGCGAGGGCAGCAGGGCGTCGGCGAGCGCGTGGGGCGGCGCCGAGGCCGCGTCCACCGGGCCGGGACCGACGCCGTGGGCGGCCGCGTGGGCTTCCGGCCCGTGCGGCGCATGCCCCGGGGGCGCGATGCCGGAGGCCCCGACGATCCGCCGGGCCTCGGCGGCGCCGAGCCGTACGGGCCCGCCGTCGCCGCCGCACACCAGACGGGTGGCGAGCGCGATCAGCGTGCCGTCGTCGGTCCGGTGTGTGCGCTGCGCGGCCGAGGCCATCGTGTGTTGTCCGAGCTCGAAAAGCGCGTGCAGAGCCAGCTGACCGAGCGCCAGGGCGGCGCAGATCCCCGGCAGCGAGCGCTCCCGGCCGGCCAGCGGCGCGGCGCCCACCAGCACCGTCAGAAATCCGGTGCCGAGCGCCCAGAACGGGAGCCCTGCGCACGACGCGACCACGTGCCCGGCCGCCGACAGCGCGACGCAGACCGCGGCGAACACCGCGGCCCTCAGCAGTCGCAGATCGGCCCCTGCGCGCGCCCCCGGAGGCGGCGGAGCGCAGCCCCACGAGGGGCGGTGGCCGAATGACGGGTGGGCGGACATGGCCGCGCCATCATCCCATCGTCCCCGCGGTCGGCCGACGGCAGGGGTGGGGGGCGCGCGGCCGCAAGCTGTGCGCCCTCGCCTACACCGACGGTGCGACCCCGCGCATCCGCCGAACGGGCGTAGTCGCGACGATCGCATGCTTACGGACCGCAACGGGCGGCAATACGTAACGGTATGTCGAGCTGCAGCCAGGAGGCCGGAGCATGAGCATCTGGTGGTCACTCCACTTGCGACGCGAGGCTGCGAGTGTCCCCCTCGCCCGGCGGCTTCTCCTCGGCACCATGGAGACGGCGGGAGTCGACCCCGACATCTCCTACGACCTGTCGATCGCGTTGACGGAAGCGTGCGCGAACGCCGTCGAGCACGGCGGCGGACCGGCCGGCGGTTCATCGGAGGCCTTCTCGGTGACCGCCTATCTCGACGGTGAGAAGTGCCGCATCGAGGTCACCGATTCGGGTCCGGGTTTCCCCGTGGGACGGGTGCTGCACCGGACCTCGCTGCGAACGTCACACGCGCCTCCCCGGCCTGCGGACGCCGACGCGGAGCACGGACGCGGTCTCTGGCTGATCGAGGCGCTCGCCGACCACGTCGACTTCCGGAACAGACCCGGCATGGGAACCGTGGTGAGTTTCGACAAGATCCTCAAGTGGCGGCGGGACGCCGTGCTCAAAGCGTCCTGAGGCGGGGTTGTCCGGCCGGGCGCATGAGACCCGGCACGGGAGTGCCCGGAGCCGAGGCGGTCCGGGCACACCCACGCCCCTGCTGTCTCAGCCCCTGAGGCGGGCCATCCAGGCCTCGACCTCGTCGGCGGCGCGCGGCAGCGCGGCGGAGAGGTTCCGGTTCCCGTCGTCGGTCACCAGGATGTCGTCCTCGATCCGGACGCCGATGCCGCGGTACTCCTCGGGCACGGTGAGGTCGTCCGCTTGGAAGTACAGGCCGGGCTCGACGGTCAGGCACATGCCCGGCTCCAGGGTGCCGTCCACGTACGTCTCCGTGCGGGCCACGGCGCAGTCGTGCACGTCGAGACCGAGCATGTGCCCGGTGCCGTGCAGCGTCCAGCGACGCTGCAGGCCCAGCTCCAGCACGCGCTCGACGGGGCCCTCGACCAGGCCCCACTCGACGAGTTTCGCAGCGAGCACGTGCTGCGCGGCGTCGTGGAAGTCGCGGTACTTCGCGCCCGGCCTGACGGCTGCGATGCCCGCCTCCTGCGCCTCGTACACCGCGTCGTAGACCTTGCGCTGCACCGCGCTGAACCGGCCGTTGATGGGCAGGGTGCGGGTCACGTCGGCGGTGTAGAGGGTGTGGGTCTCCACACCGGCGTCCAGGAGCAGCAGGTCGCCGGAGCGGACCGGGCCGTCGTTGCGCACCCAGTGGAGGGTGGTGGCGTGCGGGCCCGCGGCGCAGATCGAGCCGTAGCCGATGTCGTTCCCCTCGACCCGGGCGCGCAGGAAGAACGTTCCTTCGATGTAGCGCTCGGAGGTGGCCTGGGCCTTGTCGAGGACCTTCACGACGTCCTCGAAGCCGCGGACGGTGGAGTCCACCGCCGCCTGCAGCTGGGTGACCTCGAACGCGTCTTTGACCAGGCGCAGCTCGCTGAGGAAGACCCGGAGCTCCTCGTCGCGCTCCGCGTCGAGCCGCTCCCCCAGCGCCTCCTCGAGCCCGGGGTCGTGGCCGCGGACGATACGGACCGGGCCGTCGAGTCCCGTCAGCTCGTCGGCGGCCTTCCGGACGTCCTTGCAGGGCAGGCCCAGCAGCTGCTCGGCTTCGGCGAGGCTGTGCCGGCGGCCCACCCACAGCTCGCCCTGGCCGTCGAGCCAGAACTCGCCGTTCTCCCGGTTGGAGCGGGGCAGCAGGTAGATCGTCGCGTCATGGCCGTTGTCCGACGGCTCCAGGACGAGGACGCCGTCTTCCGTACGGTCACCCGTGAGATGGACGTACTCGGTCGAGGCCCGGAAGCCGTACTCGGTGTCGTTCGACCGGGTCTTGAGATGGCCCGCGGGGATCACCAGGCGCTCGCCGGGGAAGCGCTCGGAGAGCGCGGCCCGGCGGCGGGCGGTCTCGGGGGCCTGCTCGATCGGCTGCAGGTGACGCAGCTCGGTGTCGGCCCAGCCATGCTTCATGTTCTCGGCAAGCTCGTCGGAGACACCTGGGTACAGGCTGTTCTTCCGCTGCTTGATGGGCTCGTCGCCTTCCGGATTCTCGGGCGCGGGCTGCTCGGTCACGGCATCCTCCTCGACTCGGACCTCCACCATCGTATGGGCGGGTGGTGGGGGGTCGTAGACGGGAGTCTCGGCCACCTCAATCGAAGCGGGCGGCGAGCAGGACGACGTCCTCCGGGCTGTCCGCCGCGTCCGAGCCGTCCGGCAGCATCGTGCGCAGGACGTGCTCCACGACGGCGTCCGGGTCGTCCCGTACGGACTTGGGCACACCGGCCGCTGCTCCGTGCAGCCGCGCGAAGGCCCGGTCGATCGGCTCGCCGGTACGGTGCAGCAGCCCGTCGCTGTACAGCAGCAGGGTCTCGCGGGGCGCGACCGAGAACTCGACGCTGGGCGCCTCCCAGCAGGAGAGCATCCCGAGCGGGGCCGACAGCGTGGTCTCCACGAACTCGGTGCGGTGTTCGCCGACGACCAGCGGCGGGCAGTGCCCGGCACCGGCCAGTACGAACGATCGCCCCAGACGCTGACCCTGATCGTGCCCCGGTTCCTGATCGCCGTCGTCGCAGCTCCCGGCGGGCTCGCAGTAGGCGAACAGGGCGGTGGCCGAGCGGGCGGGCTCGGTCAGCCGCAGCAGTAGTTCGAGGTCGGAGAGCACGGCGACCGGATCCTCGCCTTCCATCACCGCGTACGCCCGCAGCGACGCCCGCAGTCGTCCCATGGCGGCGACGGCGCTCGGCCCCGAGCCGGTGACGCTGCCGACGGCCAGGCCGAGCGCGCCCTCGGGCAGCGGAAGGGCGTCGTACCAGTCGCCGCCGCCCTGCGGCCCCGTGCGGTGCCGTACAGCCAGGCGCACCCCGGCCACCCGCGGCAGTCTGCTGGGCAGCAGCTCCTCGCGGAGGGTGGCGGCGGTCGCGCGGGCCCGGGCCAGCTCCATCAGGCGGGCGAGGTGCTCGGTGGCGTAGCGGGTGTAGAGGCCGACGAGGTGGCGCTGGCGGTCCACGGGCTCGGTCGGCTCGTCGTAGAGCCAGACCGCGGCTCCCAGCCGGCCCCCGGACTCGGTCGCGAGCGGGACGGCGTAGCTGGCGGCGTAGCCGAGGCGGGCGGCGACCTCGCGGTGGCGGGGGTCGAGGTCCGGTTCGTTCCGCAGATCGGGGTGGGCGACCTCGGTGCGCTCCGGGCTCCCGCCGCCGTCGTCGGGGAGGTCGCCCTCGGGGAGGCCGTCGAGGATCCGGCCGTACGCGGCGGCGCCTCGCGGGATCGTCTCGATGGTGCCGAGGTCGGCCGGCCCGAGGCCGAGACCGACGGTGGTGTCCGGACCGCGACCGTCGGTCGGCTCGAGGACGATCATGCCGCGCTGGGCGCCGACGAGACCGGCGCCGGCGCGGAGCAGCTCTTGGAGGGCGTCGTCGAGGGAGTCGGTGCGGGCGAGCCGCTCCGTGAGGTCGTGCAGCGTGGTGAGGTCGGAGATCCAGCCGGCGAGGCGGTCCTGGACGGCCGCGAGGTGATCGACGGGGCGGACGTCCTGGGAGTCGGGGGTGGCGCTGGGGGCTCCGCCTCCGGACAGCGGCGCGGCGGACGACGGGCTGGGGGAGGAAGTGTGAGCGGGGGCGGGGACGGATGGATCGATTCCAGCCACTTTCCGGACGTCGGGGGTGCTCATGGCCGACGGCTTTCCGACCTCGGTTGCGGCTCATCCGGCCAGCTACCTGCAGCAATCGAGGCCAATGTCCTATTTGTACTGAAGCGCAGCATTTTGTCGAGTGTGCTTGCGTCGCCGCTCCGACGGTGCATCTTTAGCAATAGCATCGCAAACCCCCATGTCATGCTGCGCCGCTATCAATGCCTCCACATCTACACGCAGCTGTAGGGTGTGTCCAGCACTGTGCCGACGGGGTTGTTGGTGTCTGTGGTGATTGTAAATTGACCGAAAAACCGCCCCGTGGTCGTCAATTTGCGGTCGACTGAGGGCATTCGACAACGCGTCATATCCACCGAGGTGGGTACGTACTCGGAGAAGGGCAGGGGCAGTTGGGGGGCGCCCCGGAACCCCGTGGCGGCTTCGAACGTCTCACTCAACGACGGCCGCGCCCATCCCCGAGCGGCGTGGGGGTGCCCTGCCGGAGGCAAGAGGCAGGGACGGCAGGCGCCAGGCAAGCGCCACCCCCCGCCACGTTCCACGCTCGGCTTGCGACGTGATGCGCTGCCTGGAACGCGCAGTGATGCATGCTCCACGTGATGTGAACGGACTGAACAGACTCGTGTAGCGCCACGTACTGCCCTGCAGTTCGATCGATGCACCAGACAGATCCGGTTGATCCGGTAGATCCGACAGCGGTATGCACCTGGGTACCGCGTGGCGGCGCGATGGACCCACCCTGCCTCCGGCAGGCCCCACCCTCGGCGTTAACGGAAAGGAACGAGCGCTCATGCGCGAGATCCTCGGAAGGCGACGCAGGCTCATGCTCAGGCGCAGGCGCAACGGGAAGTCGGCTCAGCTCGGCGCAGCGCTCACCTGCGCCACCGAGTGGAAGTGGCCGATCCTCCCGGGCGTGGGGCTCCAGTCCGGTCGCGCCGGTGCGAGAGGCTGCAGCTGTCCGCATCCCGACTGCGTGGTGCCCGGTGCCCATCCCTTCGACCCGGGACTGCTCGCGGCGACTACGGACGCCCGCATGGTGCGGTGGTGGTGGGAGAACCGCCCTGCGGCCCCGATCGTGCTGGCCACCGGCGGCCGCGCACCCTGCGCGGTGAGCCTGCCGGCGGTCGCGGCCGCACGCGCCCTTGCCGAACTCGACCGGATGGGCGTCCGGCTCGGGCCGGTCCTGGCGACCCCGGCGCGTTGGTCGATCCTGGTGGCTCCCTACTCCTTCGAGGTGCTCGGTGAGCTGCTTCACCGGCATGACTGGGTGCCCGGCTCGCTGCGCTTTCACGGTCAGGGCGGATACGTGGTGCTGCCCCCTTCGCAGACCGGCGCCGGACCCGTGCGCTGGGAGCGAGCGCCGTTGCCCGGGTCGGCGACGCCATGGCTGCCGGACGTGGAGGCGGTTGTTGACGCACTGGTCGAGGCGAGCACGAGCACGCCCGGCGGGGGCAGCCGCCTGGCGTACTGACGCCCGGGGCGGTGTGACCGGCTCGGTTCTGGGTGTCGTCCACCCGGAACCTTCACTCGTACGGGTGTGAGCGGCCCGGAGATGTCCCGCTAGGGCCGCGCATCCGTCCGGTGATGCCTGCTCTGACCGATATGTTCGGCATGTCGTCGGGCGTTCTCAGTGAGTTGCAGGTGGTCTTCATGCAGCGACATCAGCGGCTGCCGCTGCGGTGGGCGTCGAATCCGCGCGGGTCGAACCTGCGGATGATCGCGCTCATGAGCACGGTGGCCCTGGCCGCCGTGCTGCCGCTCGCCGTGGCGACGGCGGGCCCGGCGGGACCCGAACGCCCGGCAGGTCCCGGTGAGGCGGGGAGCACGCCGAAGCGCCGGGGCGCGGCGCCGTCGCGATTCCCCGCTCCCTCCCCGGCGGCTTCAGCGAGGGCCGACGCCAAGGCCGGTGAGCGCGCTGCCGGTCCGCGCGGGGACGCCGGCTCCCTCCTGCAGGATCTCGGACTCACCGGCACCACCCGGTGCGGTCCCGAACTCACCTCGCCGGAAGGCCTCGAGGCGCAGACGTGTGTGCTGAGCGAGGGCCGCGACTCCTGGGCGCGCACGTACTACAGGAACGGGACGGGACGCGCGCTGCGTGCCGTACTGACCCTGATGCGGCCGGACGGCCGAACTGTGCAGGTGCACTGCACGGTTGAGGCGGAGGACGATCCGGGGGCGTGCGAGACGCCACGCGCGCCGAAGGGAGCTGCTGCGGCGCGGGGTGCGAGATCGAGCGCTTCCGGGTCTTCTTCCGAGTCTGCCGGGGCGTCGCGCGTTTCGGAGATGTACGACGCCGTTGCGGAGATCGCATCGGAGGACTCGCAGCGGCTGCTGCTGCGCTCGGGGAGCAACTAACCCTCTGCTGGGCCGCGTTGACCTCCAGGGCCATTCGGCGTCGCCGGAGCGATGGCTTCCGGATATGGCAACGCCCGGTCGCTGGCGACGGGGGATGCACCAGCGACCGGGCTATAAGAACGGTAACAAGAGATTGGCCGTTCGCAAATTCGATCGCGGATATCCGGACGCCGATTTACCTTTCAGTAAGGGAAGTTGGGGCCTTTGTGACCGGAGTCACGTCCGGAAGGGGGCTGAGCGAGGCCGGGCGGACTCGCCCTGCCGGGCTCAGCTGAGGGTCACCTGACGGTTGGTCAGGCCTCCACGCGCCCGGCGCTCGTCGGACGTGAGCGGCGCATCGGAGGAGAGTGCATCGGCGAGCCGGTCCGCGAAGGCCGCTGCGGGCTTCTCCACGTCGTCCGCCCGCACGGTGCTCGGCAGGTCCCACACCGGCACCACGAGGCCGTGCGCCCGGAACGAGCCGACGAGCCGGGTGCCGTCGCCGAGCGAGGACGAACCCGCGGCGTGCAGCCGGGCCAGGGCGTCCAGCAGTTTCTCCTCGGGATGCGACATCACCCAGCGCAGATGATTCTTCTCGGGTGTCTCGCACCAGTAGGCGGCCTCGACACCGGAGAGCCGGGCGGTCGGGATCGCGGCCTCGTTCGCCCGCTCCAGGGAAGCGGCGACCTCGGGCGAGGAGTTCGCGGCGTCCTCCAGCCAGAACTCGAACCCGCTGTGCACAACAGGGGTGAACGGAGCCTCGGGGTCGAGCAGGTCCTGAAGACGCGGGCCGTCGGCGGGCACGCGCTGGGCAGCCACGGGGCTTCCGGGGGCCGCGGGCAGGGCGCGCTGCAGAACATCGGCGAGATCGCGGCTGATGTCGCCGGAGGAGGTGTCGTTCTGGAGGCCCAGGAGCACCGTGCCGTTGTCGCGACGCAGTGCGGGCCAGGCCATCGGCAGCACGGTGGCCAGGGTGACGGACGGCACTCCTTCGGGCAGCCCGCCCTTCAGGGTGAGTTCCGCGGTCGCGGCGGGGACGAGCTCGCGCAGGGCGACCCAGTCGCACTCGCCGGCCAGGCCTTCGAACGGGCGCTGCACCAGCGCGGTCACGGCCTGCGCGGCGGCCCGTCCGTGACACGCCTTGTAGCGGCGGCCCGAACCGCAGGGGCAGGGCTCGCGGGCGCCGACGACGGGGATCGGTTCGTCGGAGCGCTGCGCGGTGGACGTCCTGCCGGCCTTTGTCTGGGGGCGCTTCTTGGCCATGGCGTGGGCTTCTCCTGGGTGCGGCGGTGACTCTTGGCCGCTGAGCCTAGCCCTTCGCCGCGCTTGCGAAGGCCGCTTGACGCGGTGGCTCGTCCGCTGCTCGACGAGGATGTGCGCCGGTTGGGAGAGCGCCGGCGATGTCAGGTGAGATCATCGAGAAGTTCCGTGACGTCGAGAGCCGGGACCCCCACGCGCGGAGCGAGGCGCTCACGTCGTGGGCCGGCGGCGAGTACCGCCCATACCGTGACCTCGCCGACGACGTCGTCCCGCACCCCCCAGTTCTGGGCGAGGGCGGTGATGATGTTGAGCCCCCGGCCGCCGCGGGCGGTCACCGACGGGGTGGCCGGAAGTGGTCGGGTCGGACCGCCACCGTCCGTCACTTCGACGGTCAGACCCCCGTACTCGTCCACGCGCCAGGCGGCGCGCACCGCGTCGGGCCGGGTTCCGTTGTCACCGGCGTGCAGGGGGCGACCGTGTCGGCATGCGTTGCTCAGAAGCTCGGACAGAACCAAGACAGCGTCGTCGACGACAGAATCCGGCACTCCGCTGGTCCGAAGCCCCTCACGCATCCTGCGCCTGGCCGCAGCCACGCCTGCTGGACCATGGGGTACGGCCATGATCGACGACGTCGGCACCTCCTGTGCCACCACCAACGCCACCCCCGAGACCTCCTTCACCCCACGCCACGGGATGGATGCCCCACGGGACTGCACCGGAAACCGGCCAACCGCGATCTCGTGGAGCACTGGCGACGATCGCGAACGGAACGAACGCGCCGGTGCACTCCGGGTGGCGGCAACGGTCGGCTCAGAGTCGGCCGAGTTGCGACAGCACCTGCTTCGGGCGGTTGGTGATCACGGCGTCCACGCCGAGCCGGGTGCAGAGCTCGACGTCATCCGGTGCATCGACGGTCCAGACGTGGACACGGTGGCCCGCGCGGTGTGCGCGTGCGACGTACTCGGGGTGGCTGCGCAGGATCCGGATGCTGGGTCCTGCGATCCGGCTTCCGCGCGGCAGCCGTCCGTCCCGGTACCGCGGCGAGAGGAATTGCATCAAGAAGACCGTCGGGATGGCCGGGGCCCCCACATGCACGCGGTGCAGCGAGCGCGCCGAGAAGCTCATGACACGTACGGCGGAGCGCTCGCCCGGGGGCGGGGTGTCGAGGCCGAAACGGTGCAGCAGCTCCAGCAGCCGCTCCTCGACCTGACCTGCCCACCGGGTCGGGTGCTTGGTCTCGATGGCGAGCTCGACGCGCCGTCCGGCGTCGACGACGAGTTCGAGGAGCCGTTCGAGGGTAAGGACAGAGGTACGGTCCCAGGCGGCGGACTCGTCCCGGTCCGGGGCTTCGTTCGTGGCGCAGGTGCTGTCGGCATCCTGCTTCCAGGAGCCGAAGTCGAGGGCGGCGAGGTCCGAGAGTTCGAGGGCGGAGACCGCGCCCCGGCCGTTGGAGGTCCGGTTGATCCGCCGGTCGTGGACGCAGACGAGATGACCGTCAGCCGTGAGCCGGACATCGCACTCGAGGGCATCGGCTCCGTCCTCGATGGCTTTCCGGTACGCGGCCAGGGTGTGCTCCGGGGCGTCCTCGGACGCGCCGCGGTGGGCGACGACGGAGATGGCGGGCCGCCCCGGATGAAGGGCGCCGGCCGGATGCGCAGAGGTCACCGCGTTATGGTGCCACCCCACGGCGGGGCGCCGCTTCCGCGGTCTGCTGCGGCCGCGGGGGCGCGGACCTGCGGAGGTGTCCGATTCGTCCGGGATAAGGGATGGCGGCCCACGCAGCCGTCCCGCTTACGGTGGTCTGACGTCAGGTGGGAAATGCTGGTG
Organism: Streptomyces sp. KR80; assembly: GCF_052245555.1. NCBI lineage: Bacteria > Bacillati > Actinomycetota > Actinomycetes > Kitasatosporales > Streptomycetaceae > Streptomyces > Streptomyces sp. KR80. The sequence goes on along the minus strand of NZ_JBQQCD010000003.1, from coordinate 205,025 downwards.
GCGAAGACTGGCGTTGGTGGGCCGCGAGGCCAAGACTGTTGTGACTTGCGTTACTGAGGAGAGAGTTGTGAGCACCGAGAACGAGGGCGCTGCTGTTCCGCCTGAGGCGGAGCGGCCGTCGGCGCCCCAGGCGCCGGGTGCCGCCCCCGCGTCGGGCGCACGCACTGCCGACTCTGTGTCCGGTGCGCCGCGGCCCGTGCCGTCCAGGCCGACCGTACCGCCGGTGCCGTCCGGGCCGCCTGCCGGGCATCCGCAGGAGCGGACGGCGCAGCTGCCGAAGGTCGGTCCGGAGGAGGAGGGCTCCGCCGCCCGAACGGCCGAATACGGTCCATCGGCATCGGCATCGGCGTCGGGGCCGGCATCGGCGGGTGAGCCGTCGGCGCAGGGTTCCCACGGTGCCCAGGGCGCTCACAGCACACCGGCGGGCCAGCCCGCCTGGGGCCATGAGACCCACGGGGCGGGGAACGTACCACCGGGTGGCCATCAGCCTCCCCCGGGCCAGTACCCGGCCCAGCCTCCGTCCAGCGGGGCCGGGTACCCCTCGGGGGGCGCTGCGTGGCCGCCCCCGCCGCCGCCCGCCGGCGGGTGGGGCAGTGGCCCCGTACCGCCGCCCGGCGGCTCCCGGCGGAAGGGGAACGGCGGCCTGATCGCGGCCGTCATCGTGGCCGCGCTGGTAGCGGGCGGTGTGGGCGGCGGCATCGGCTACGTGGCCGCGGACCGGGACGGGGGGACCAGTTCGACGACGGTCACCTCCTCCGGCGACCCTGAAGCGCTGAACCGCTCGCCCAAATCCGTATCCGGCATAGCGCAGCGGGCCCTGCCGAGCGTGGTCACGCTCGAGGCGCAGGGCAACCAGGGCGAGGGCGGCACCGGCACCGGCTTCGTCTATGACAAGCAGGGCCACATCCTGACGAACAACCACGTCGTGGCCTCCGCGGCCGACGGTGGCACGCTGACGGCGACCTTCTCCGACGGCAAGAAGTACACCGCCGAGGTCGTCGGCCGAGCGCAGGGCTACGACGTCGCCGTGATCAAGCTCAGGGACGCCTCCGATGCCAAGCTCAATCCGCTGCCACTCGGAGACTCGGACAAGAACGTCGCGGTCGGGGACGCGACCATCGCGATCGGCGCGCCCTTCGGCCTCGCCGGCACGGTGACCACGGGCATCATCAGTGCGAAGCACCGCCCGGTGGCGTCGAGTGACGGTGGCAGCAGCAATGCCTCGTACATGAGCGCGCTCCAGACGGACGCGTCGATCAACCCCGGCAACTCCGGCGGTCCGCTGCTCAACGCCGAGGGTGCGGTCATCGGCGTCAACTCGGCCATCCAGTCGGCGGGCAACGGCTTCGGCGGCGAGACGCAGCAGTCGGGCAGCATCGGCCTCGGCTTCGCCATCCCGATCAATCAGGCCAAGGGGGTCGCCGAGACGCTGATCAAGACGGGCGAGCCGGTGTATCCGGTGATCGGTGTCCAGGTCGACATGCGGGAGCAGGGCGACGGGGCGCGGATCTCGGAGAGCGGGAACGGCGGGTCCGACCCGGTCACCGCGGGAGGCCCGGCCGACAAGGCGGGTCTCCAGCCCGGCGACCTCATCACCAAGCTCGACAACACGGTGATCGACAGCGGCCCGACCCTGATCAGCACGATCTGGACCCATAAGCCGGGTGACCAGGTCACCATCACCTACGAGCGCGACGGCAAGCAGGCGACCGCAGAGGTCACCCTGGGCTCCCGCAAGGGGGACAGCTGACCGCCGGGCTGACCCTGCGTCTCCCCGCGTCTCCCAGGTGGGCGACGCGGGGAGGGTTGCCCGAGCGGCCCAAGGCAACGGTCTGGACGCCACGCGAAGCAGCGGCCAAGGCCAGCCAGCCCGGTAGTTGTCCGCCCGATAGCCAGCGCACCGCCTGTCCAGGGTGGTCGCAGGCCATCGCGCAGTGACGAGGGCCATGCGCCTTGCCCGTACAGGCAGACGAGCCACGGCCCATTCGAGGGGCCCTGGGATCTCGACCGGCTGACCGACCGGGAGAAACAGGTGCTGCTCCTGCTCGGCGGTGGCCTGTCGAACCGCGAGCTGTCCCAGCGCTTAGGGATAGCGGAGCGCACCGTCAAGGCGCACATTTCGCGGATATTGGACAAGCTCGGTCAGCGCTCGCGGCTGCAAGCCGCGCTGATCTCCGTACTGAGCCACCAGTTGCTGTGCCCCTCACCGCAGTGCGGCATCAGTCGGCCTTCCAGCCTGGACCAGGGGGGACAGGATGGTGCGGAGCTGGTCTTCGGACACGACGTTGGGCACCACTGTGGCGATCTTCCCCTTCCTGTCGATGACGATGCTGAAGGGGATGATCCGTTGGTTCAGGAGGCCCTTGGGCAGACGCAGGAGCTGGCGTCCGTCCGGGTCGTACAGGCTCGGATAGCTGAGGTCGAAGCTCTTCTCGAAGGCCCGCGCACTGCTTTGGTCGTCCCGGGTGTTGACGCCGATCACCTGCACGCCTTCCTGCTGCCTCGTCCGCTGCGTGCGCTCCAGACCACGCGCCTCTGCCCGGCAGGGGCCGCACCATGAGGCCCAGGTGTTGAGGACCACGACTTTGCCGCGGTAGTCGGAGAGGCGGATGCGCTTGCCGTCCAGGGAGGTGCCGGTCAGGTCGGGTGCGTCCTGGCGTTCTGCCGCCGGGATGCGATTGATCAGTCCGTCGCCGGTCGCGTCCGCCTTTCCGGCGGCACATCCGGCAAGAGCGAGGCAGAGCAGTCCGGTCCAAAACCCGGTGGCGGCCGTGGTTTTCGTCATGCTCCGCAGTATCCCAACTGCCCATCTTCCGGCCGCTGTCGGCCTCCGGGCCACCTCCCTTCAGGGAGCTACCGCAAGATCGTCCCACTGCCTACGTTGATTTCTGGGCAGGTCGACCTCCTGCCCAGAAATCAACGGGGAGGTCATCTTTCGCATGCACGCCATATCTAGGGTGCTGATGGTGGGGGCCCTGCCAGCAGCCATCCTCGTGGCTCAAGCGCCTGCATAAGCTGACGCGCCCTACCACTCAGAGCGCCGGGGACTGGCGCCTGCTGCGCGCACAGGCCCAGTCCGGTATCAACCCCTACAGTTTCATCTGGAAGACCGACTACTGCACCCGCCTCAACGACAAGCCCGGCGGCTTCGACTTCAGGCTCTCCTGCGCCCGGCACGACTTCGGCTACCGCAACTACAAGGCGCTGATCGGCAAGAAGGCGTTCAAGGGCTCCGCCCACGAGAAGCGCGTCGACAAGGCGTTCCTGTTCGACATGAACCGCCAGTGCAACACCCAGCCCGATAAGACCGACAAGCAGCGCAAGAAGTGCTTGAAGACCGCCAAGGCGTATTACGACAAGGTCAGCTAGCCCACGTACGGTGCCCGCCTCGGGATCCCCTTCTGGGGCGGGCACCACCGTCATGTCGGTTCTGGACAAGACACTGTCGGACCTCGCCGGTCGTGGCATCACGGCCATCCAACCGGGCTCCCGGAACGTGCGGTTCGCCGCTGTCCACGACCCCGATGGCAATCGGATCACGCTGATCGAAAATCCGGTGTCATAGCGCGGTGTCCCGCCCCCAGTATCTACTGGGCCCCGAGCACCATATTCGAACTAGAATCGAACGGTGGTGGATGATCGATACGCAGCAGCAGGCCCCTGGGCACGGGTCACCCTGCCCGACAGGCAGCAGCTCGACGTCATCGTCACCGGCCGCACCCGCACTCACGACGGCGTCTGGTGGTACGAACTCGAAGCCATCCTCACCACCCGGACCAAGCTGCCCGACGGCCGGATCGTCGCCGAACCCACCCCCGTCGCATTCAGCATGCCCGCCGAGCATGTCGCCCCGATCCCCGGCGAGGACTACGCCAACGTGCCCACCAACGGCGCCGTCGCCGGCCGCCAGTTCGTCGTCGAAGCCCTCTGGCGCACCATGGCCGGCGCATCCCGCAGGCTGCACCGCCGGGACTGCTGGCAGGCCGTCGCCAGGCCACAGCCCATCACTTCCACGGACGCGATCCAGCTGCTCGCCGATCCCGACGTGACCCCGTGCGACCTGTGCCACCCTGAGCGCGCCCTCCGCCGGCGGTGAACCGGGGCGGCCACCGCCCGCGCAGAGGGATGGGAGCCGACCACCGAGTTGTGGGAGGTGATCAATGCCGTCTGTCTCTCGAAGAGGCGGCAACAGCGCCGACTGGTTCGCCGACTTCGTCGTCGAGCCGGTCAACGAGGATCATCGCCGCGTCGTCCGCCAGGCGGTCCTCAGCGTGGCGGATCAATCCCTGGTGCAGTTGCTCCAGGAACTCCGGCGGGGTGCCGGCGTGCACCGCTTCCATGGCTTCCGGCAGGGGGAAGAAGTCGTTGTCGCGATTGCGGGCTTCGATCACGCCGTCGGTGTGCAGCAGCAGACGATCGCCGGGTGCGAACGGATAGCTCTCCGCCTTGGCGGGAGGACCGATGATGAGGTTTTCCAGGCCGAGGGGCGGCAGCGGCGAGGTGGGCGTCAGGGCCCGAACCTTGCCCTGGCGCAGTACCAGCGGAGGCGGATGGCCGCGGTTGACCAACTCGACTACGGGTCCGTCCGGCACCTGGGCCACGAGCGCGGTGACGAACCCCTCCAACAGGACTTCCTGATCGGCGGCACCTGGCACGGCGTACTCCCGGCGCAGCGCATCCGCGCAGTGGTTCATTACCTCCGCCAGGTCGTCCTCGTAGTGCACGGCTTCCCGGAACGCGCCCAGCACAGCGGCGGCCGCGCGTACGGCGGGGAGCCCCTTGCCCCGGACGTCCCCCACGATCATCCGGACCCCGTACCGGGTCTGCACAGCCGCGTACAGATCACCGCCGATCTGCGCCCCCGCTTCAGCGGCGAGGTACATGCTGGCCGCCCGTACCGGGCCCAGCCGCGCGGGTACCGGCCGCAGCAGGACCTCCTGTGCCGCCACGGCGATCCGGCGGACCCGGTCGAGCTCGCTCTGCCTGCGAGCACGCATGGCATTACTCATCGTGACGCTGGCCACAGACACCACGAGCAGACCCCCGAGGTTGCCGTAGATCTGCTGGCCACCCCACGCGTCGTGCATGGTGGCGGTGGTTACGTTGACGGCCAGAGCGCCGACCGCTGCCGCGAAGGTGCCGATGGGACCCATCGTCAGCGCGGCCAAGGCCGGCACCCCGGTGAGGAGAGGGCCGGTGACCAGGAAGTGTGCAGGCGAGAGTTCGATGCCCAGGCCGATCAGTACGATCGCGAATGGCACACACTGCGCGAGTCTGAAGAGGACCCGGCTGTGACCGCCTGCTCCTGGTCGAGGAGGTGAGCGGAAGAGCGACCGCATGGTTACAGCGTGCCTCGCTGAAGCTCTACGTTCCACTCATCCCCTTGCGGTCTTCGGGCATTCGGTCACCTCGCCGCCCGTCACGCCGTCAGTTCTTCTTGACGAACTCTTTGGCGAGCTCGTTGCCGACCGTGATGGCCTTCTCGTGGTCCTCGATGGGGGACACCGTCGAGTTCTTGAAGAAGATGTACGTCACGCCTGAGTCGATGCCGCCGTCCTTCGGGTCGGGGTCGATGCCGAGCCGCTCGGCGCTCGCGTAGGACGCCTCGCCGATGATCTTGGTGGGGCCGGAGTCGCCGACCACCGAAGATCGCCCCGTTCGTGCCGCAGACCGGGATGGTCTCCGTCGGTGCGGTACTTCCCGTTGGAGATCTGCGAACAGTTTTTGACCTTGGACAGCAGCTCGGCCGCCGAGACCGTGCCCTCCTGGGGAGACCCTGGGGCCCGGGCGGAGAGCCTTCGGGGGTGGCGACGGCGCCGGACGTGACGGAGGCGGCCAGCAGGCCGGCACCCGCGAGTACGAGTGCGAGTTGGGTACGCATGGCGCTCCTAATTGTTAGGAAACTTTCCTAAGCAGCAGCACTGTGGCTCTCTGTCGAGATCATGTCAACAACCGTGCTTGACATGCCCAGGACTGTTAGGAAAGTTACTTATCAATGGCATGGGTCAGCCCAGCGCGTACACCGTGCCATCCGCCCCATCGGCCACCAGGGAGGCCTCCGTGTCCCTCCGCTCGGCACCACATCACCGACAACGAGAGGCCGACAGCCGCGTCAGACGCGGACTGACCGCCGCGCTCGCCGCAAGTGGCCTTGCCATCGCCATCGCGATACCCGCGGGCGCGGTCCCGTCGCCGCACGAGTCCGCGGCGAAGCCGGTCGGCGCGTCGCCGACGCCGGTGACCCACGTCGCGTCCGCCCCCGGCACCGCCGCACCGCTGACCGGCTTCGCCATCCAGTCCTCGGCGAAGGTGAACGACACCCCCGAGGCGATCTCCAGCCCCGGCTATCCCGCCTCCGGCTGGCATCCGACCGGTCCCCGGAGCACGGTGATCGCGGGGCTGCTCGGCCGCAACCTCTACCCCGACCCGTTCTACTCGACCAACCTCAAGAAGATCCCGGCCGCCGACTTCGATGTTCCGTGGTGGTATCGCTCGGACTTCACGGTCAATGACCCCGAGCGGCGTACGTACCTCGACTTCAGCGGGGTGCTCTCGGCCGCCGACGTGTACGTCAACGGCGCCAAGGTCGCCGACAAGGAGAAGGTCGCCGGCGCCTACACCCACCACGAGCTGGACGTCACCAGCCTGGTCAAGGCGGGCACCAACACCGTCGCCTTCCGAATCCAGCCCAACGACCCCAACAGGCACCTCACCATGGGCTGGATCGACTGGCTGCAGCCCCCGCCCGACGAGAACATGGGCATCGTCCGCGACGTCCTGGTCCGCCGCGGCGGACCGGTGGCCCTGCGCGGCGCGCATGTGACGACCAAGCTCGCCACGCCGTCACTGGGCTCCGCCGAGCTCACCGTCAAGGCCGAGGCGCGCAACGACTCGGGCAGCGCTGTCAGTGCCACCATCTCCGGCACCATCGGCTCGGGGAAGTTCAGCCAGACCGTACAGCTGGCCCCGAAGGAGTCGAAGACGGTCACCTTCGCGCCGGCCGACCATCCGCAACTGCGCCTGAACAAGCCCAAGGTGTGGTGGCCGGCCGGGATGGGCGAGCAGCCGCTGTACGACCTGGAGCTGACGGCCACCGTCGGCGGCACCGCCTCCGACACGGCCCATGAGAGCTTCGGCATCCGGGACGTCAAGGCGCCGCTGAACGGCGACGGCGCCCGGCAGTACAGCGTCAACGGCCGCCCGCTGCTGATCAAGTCCGGCGGCTGGTCCCCCGACATGTTCCTGCGCTGGGACGCCCGCTATGTCGAGGACCGGCTGAAGTACGTCCTCGACCTCGGCCTCAACACGGTCCGTATCGAGGGGCATATCGAGCCGGACGAGTTCTTCGACCTGGCAGACCGCTACGGCATCCTCACCCTCCCCGGCTGGGAGTGCTGCAACAAGTGGGAGGGTCACGCCGACGCCGGTGAGCCCGGTCAGGGCTGGTCGGCGGCCGACCACGTCATCGCCAAGGCGTCGATGGCCGGCGAGGCGGAGCGGCTGCGCAACCACCCGAGCGTGATCTCGTTCCTGATCGGCAGCGACCATCCACCGACCCGGACCATCGAGCAGAACTACCTCGACGCGCTCAAGGCCGCCGACTGGCCGAACCCGGTCGTCCCCGTCGCCTCCGCACGGCCCTCCCCCATCCTCGGCAGTTCCGGGATGAAGATGCCCGGTCCGTACGACTGGGTGCCGCCGAACTACTGGTACAACAAGCGCTCCGGCGGCGCGGAGGGCTTCAACTCCGAGACCAGCGCGGGCCCCGACATCCCGACCATGGACACGCTCAAGCGGATGATGTCCCCCAGCGAGCTGGAGACGCTGTGGAAGGACCCGAACGCCACGCAGTACCACCGCTCGCCGTCCAGCACCTTCAACAACCTCAAGATCTTCGGCAACGCGCTCAACGCCCGCTACGGCAAGCCGAGCAATCTTGAGGACTACGTACGCAAGGCGCAGCTGGCGAACTACGAGGCGGTGCGCGCGCAGTACGAGGCGTACGGCCGGAACTTCTCCGACAACAGCAAGCCCGCCACCGGCGTCGTCTACTGGATGCTCAACAGCGGCTGGACCTCCCTGCACTGGCAGCTCTTCGACCGCTACCTCGACCAGGGCGGCGCCTACTTCGGCGCCAAGAAGGCGAACGAACCGCTGCACATCCAGTACTCGTACGACAACCGCTCCGTGGTCGTGGTCAACAACCGGCATGAGACCGCCGGCGGTCTGACCGCCCGGGTGAGCCTGTTCGACACCAAGGGTGAGCAGAAGTTCGACCAGCGCGTGGCGAACCTGTCCGTGCCCGGCGACGGTGGAAAGACCACGGCGCTGACCATCCCGAACGTCAGCGGCCTGTCGGGTACGTACCTCGCCAAGCTGGTGCTCACCGACGGCGCGGGCAAGGAGGTCAGCCGCAACGTCTACTGGCTGTCCACCAAGTCCGACGTCCTCAACTACGGCGGCACCACCTGGTACTACACCCCGACCAGCTCCTACGCCGACCTCACCGGTCTGGGCGACATGGCAAAGGCGCCCGTGGCAGCCACCTCCACCACGGAGAGCGGTCCGAACGGCACCGCCACGACCAAGGTCACCCTGAAGCACGCCGGCAATGCCAAGACCCCGGCGCTGTTCGTCGACACGGACCTGGTCGACGGCTCCGGCAAGCCCGTGCTGCCGGTGCAGTGGTCGGACAACCAGATCAGCCTCTGGCCGGGCGAGTCGGTGACGCTCACCGCCACCTACCGCGCGTCGGACGGCGGCTCGGCTCCGTCCGTACGGGTCTCGGGCTGGAACACGGGCACGAAGATCTGGCACAACAACCGCTGAGCCACTACCCATCCGCACGCAGCAGGCCCTTGTGCCCCCGTGGGCGCGAGGGCCTGCCGCCCATGTGCGCCCGCTGCCGACCGCGATCGCACCCGTTCCCGGTGGCGCGGCCATCCGCCGGCTGCCGGGGCCCTCCGGACATCGCATACGACCCGACCAGGCTCGGCTGCTCCCTCTCCTCCACGATGACCGGGCCGTAGGCGGGGCACGAGGCAGCGAACATGCGCACTCCCGAACGCGGTCGCGTAGCGGTTCTCTACACCCCGGACCCGACGGCCGGTTACGCCCTCGGCATCGACATCGGCCGCAGCTGGCTGCGCGTGGCCCTCGCCGATCTCGACGGCACGGTGGTCGCGCGCGCCGATGTGCGCAACAAGGCGCGCACATCCGGTGCGATGGCCGATCTCGTCGTCGCCACGTCCCATCAGGTCGTTGCCGACTCCGGCGTGGAGGCGGAGAAGGTCGCTCATGCGGTGGTCGGCACACCGGGTGTGTACGACGAGGAGCAGCGGCGGGTGCGGTACGCCCTGCATCTGCCCGGCTGGGGCCGCGCCGGACTCTTCGACCGGATGCGCGACGAGCTGGGCGTCCCCCTCGCAGTCCACAACGACGCAAATCTCGCCGCGCTCGGCGAGTACACCTTCGGCGTCGGCTCCGGCAGCAGGCTCTTCGTGTACGTGATGATCGGCACCGGCCTCGGCATGGGTGTGGTCAGCGAGGGCCGGCTGTTCACGGGGGCGCACGGGGGCGCCGGCGAGATCGGCTTCCTGCCGTGGCCGGGGCGGCAGAAACCGGACACTCTGGAGGATGCGGTGTCCGGCCTGGCCGTCGTGGAGGCCGCGAGGTCGCTCGGCATGGAGGGCCCGCTCACCGCCAAGGCAGTCTTCGAGGCAGCGCGTTCCGGAAATCCCACTGCCGGCAAGGCCGTTCGGCTCGAGGGCGAGCGCCTGGCACACACCGTCGCGGCCGTCGCCGCCGTCCTCGACCCCGACCTCGTGGTGCTCGGCGGCGGTGTGGGGCACAGCGCGGATCTGCTGCTGCGGACCGTACGGGACACGCTGCGCACGCTGACTCCGCTGCGTCCGAAGATCGCTCCGAGCGCACTCGGGGAGGACGCGGTGCTGCTCGGGGCGGTGGCGACCGCACTGGGCGCGGCGCGGGACATGGTTTTCGAGCGACGCTCGGCCCCGTAACACCCGTCGCCCACCTCCCCGCCCTGTCCCGGCGCCTGACCGGCGCGGTGCGGGCCCGCCCACTCCACGCGTACCGTGCCTGCCTGTGGCCAACGGTGTCCCGCCGAGCGCCGGCCCGTCACGGTTCTGTGGGGCGCTGCGTGCCATGGCGGCCTTCAGGGGTGGTGGAGTGGTGGGAGAATCGGGGGATGGTGGAGCGGATCATTGCTGCGTGTGACGGGGCGTCGAAAGGAAATCCGGGGCCTGCTGCCTGGGCGTGGGTCATCGCGGATGCTGCGGGCGAGGTGGGGCGGTGGGAGGCCGGTCCGCTGGGGCGGGCGACGAACAATGTGGCTGAGCTGACCGCGCTGCAGCGGTTGTTGGAAGCCGTCGATCCTGCCGTGCCGGTGGAGGTGCGGATGGATTCCCAGTACGCGATGAAGGCGGTCACGACCTGGCTGCCCGGATGGCGCAAGAAGGGCTGGAAGACTGCTGCGGGTGCGCCGGTGGCCAACCGGGATCTGGTGGTGCGTATCGACGAGCTGTTGGCCGGCCGGACGGTGGAGTTCGTCTACACCCCGGCGCACCAGGTCGATGGTGACCCTCTCAACGCGGCCGCGGACCAGGCGGCCAGCCACACGGCCCGCACGCAGCAGGCTGCCGGCACCTCCCTGGGATCGGCGCTGCCGCCGCCGGAGGCCGGACCACGGCCCGGTGCCGCACAGCGCGGGGGCAAGCCTGGTACGCGGACGGCTCAGCCGGGGAGAACCGCACGTTCTGGGGGCTCGGTCAAGGCGAAGTTTCCCGGCCGGTGCCGCTGCGGCCGGCCGTATGCGAAGGGCGAGACGATCGCGAAGAACCCCGACGGCTGGGGCCACCCGTCCTGCATCACCGCGGCCGCCCCGGCCGGGTAGGAGAGCGCTGCTTCCACCGTCGTCGGCACACTGCATCCGGGCCACCTAGGCAGCACGCTTCTGCGTAGATGCGGCAGTGCTCCTCCGTGCCAAGGAGATGCGCGTCAGGCTCCGCCTCGGTCCCCCTTCCCGTACGGGAGGACCGGGGCGGGGCGCGGGACAGGGGATCGGCCCGGGCCTGAGCTGGCGTCAGGCGGTATGCAGCCTGAGGCCGTACACCGAGAGGATCTCGTTCACCGGCTGGAACCAGGTCTGTCCGCCGGTGCTGCAGTTGCCCCAGCCGCCGGAGGTGACGCCCTGCGCCTGGTCGCCCGTGATGAAGGAGCCTCCCGAGTCACCCGGCTGGGCGCAGACGCTGGTCTTGGTCATCTGGTGGACGGCGCCCTGGCTGTAGTTGACCGTCTCGTTCTTGGCCAGCACCGTGCCGCAGTGCCAGTGCGTCGTGGATCCCGAGCGGCAGATGGAGGAGCCGATGGGAGCTTCGGCCGAGCCTCGTACCAGCTGGTCGGGCACCGTGCCCCAGCCCAGCACCACGGGGACGGTCCACCAGCCGTGGCCGATGCTCACATGCGCGTAGTCGTTGCCCGGGAAGGACGAGCCCCGGAACTGGCCCATGAGGGAGCCGTCCCAGCCCCGCACCGAGGCTCCCGGCTGCCCGCAGTGCCCGGCAGTGACGAAGCCGCCGTGCACGGAGAAGCCGATGGAGCAGCGCACATTGCCCGTGTAGTAGGGGTCGCCGCCAACCGTGCCGGCCGCGAAGGTCTCGGGTGCCTCACCGACGGCACGGCGCACGGTGACAGGCCCCGCGTCCCGCGCGTCCGAGAGGAACTCCCGTACATCGGCGTCCCGTTCCGCGCCCTTGACCACATTGACGACCACGCTGCCGGATCTGGGATCCGGATGCCAGCTGCTCACTCCGTCCGGGGCGCCCTCGTCGGCCGCCTGGGCGTCAAGGGCGGCCTTCGCGGCGTTGAGTTCCTTCGCGCTGTGCTCGACCCGCTGCGGCACCGCGCCGGTCTCGCGTACGGCGGCGGCCCCGCCCTCGTCGGTGACTCCGACGACGAGCCGCCCGCTTCCGGCGTCGAACCACGCTCCGCCGAAGGCGTCGCCGGCAGCGCGCTTCGCCTTCGGCTCGATCCGCGCCGCCGCAGTCTCCTGCCGCAGCCGGCTCCGCGCCTCTCTCTCAGTCAGCCCGAGGCCGTCCTGGAGTGCGGTCAGCAGTCCGGGCGAGAGGTCGGGTGCGGCCGGGGCGGACGGCGGCACGGACGCCGAGGCGGCGGACGGGGCGAGCCCGGCACCTGTCCAGGTGGCGAGTGTGATGAGCGCGGAAAGGCCCACACCAACACATATCTTGCGTCGCATGGCAGTTCCCCTCTGTCGTGTTCCGTCGAAGTGGGGTGGAACAGTGGGGACATGAGAGCGCTCTCAGGTCTTGTCGACCGAGGGTAGAGCCCGCTTGAAAGTCATGTCCATACCAATGACGTCACGCCGGTTCCACTGCAGGCGTCCCTGCCCGCGTCCTCTCGGGGACTCATGGCACGTCACCTGGAGCGGCCGGCTCATGTCTGGGATCCGAGCGGGCACCCCGCCGCCACCGTTCCTCCGGCCCTTACCACACCCGAGAAGCCAGCGTGGTGGAAACAGCGCTATGACGACTTGATCCGGCATTGGCGACATGTTTTCGGCCGACGATCCGCGACGTGCGCCTCCACGGGCAACCCATGGTGCCGTTAACCCCTTTTAAGAGACAGGGGACAGTTTTGCGATCAGACCCCGTCGCGGCTCACCCGGCCCGATCGCCGTTCCGTGCGCCGCTGTTCATCCGTGTCCCATCAAGCACTCGGAAAACGAGGAATGATGTCCAGATCCCACGGGGCCCGTCTATGGCGTCCGGTGATCGCCGTCGCCGCGGCGATCGCCGTTCCCGCCGGCGTCGCCGCCGCCGCACCCGACGCCGAAAACGCCTCGCCGAGGCCGAAGCTCAGCCTCATCGCCGCCTCCACGTCGGTGACTCTCGACTCGTGGAAGGAATCTCCCGGCGTCTTCCTCGACCTCGGAACGTACGTCACCGCCGAGAACGGGCCCCTCGAAATCAAGGTGACCCGCAAGTCCTACAAGGACCCGGTGGTCGCCACGCAGATCATCCGCGAGGGGAAGAAGACCCGGAACGTGACACTTCCCAAGGGCCTGGTGAAGGACTTCTCCGGGCTGCCGGGCTTCGCCACGATCACCATCACCGACGCGGCCGGCAAGACCGTGCTGACCAAGTCTGAGGCCTTCTGTCCGAACAACGCGTCCGGTCGGGTACGCCCCGACGCTCCGGCCAGGTCGAAGTACCCGGAGGGCTGCCCCGTGAACCCCTTTACGCTCGGCTCGGTGTGGGGTGTCGAGAAGGGCTGGGCGTCCAACACGTACTCGGGCTACGCCTCCGCCCCGGTCATGCTGCCGGCCGGGCAGTACACCGCCAAAGTGTCCGTGGCGAAGCGCTACCGTAACGTGTTCGGCATCGCGGACAAACCCCAGACGATCAAGGTGACCGTACGCGAGCGCAGCGCTGAGGAAGGCGCGGGTGCGTCGGCCATCGCGCGGCACGGGTCCCACGCGTCCGGGCATTCCGGTCACGGCGCCATGCGCATGCCGGCACCCGCCGCTGTGACGAGCGGTGCTGGTCCCTCGTACAACGTGGGCCACGGGCCCTACCCCCCGGCACCGCCCGCCCTGCCGTGGGCACTCAAGAAGGCCGGCCTCAAGGCGGCGGAGGTGGGTGACGGGGTCGGGCAGACCGACGGTTCACGGAAGGCTCCGGCCGTGAAGCCCAACGCGAAGCGGCCGACCGGCAAGGCGACCGTGCCGAACGTGCCCAAGCCCGACCTCCGTTCGTTGCCGGCCTACGGCATCACCATCAGTGACGGAGAGGACGACATCCCGGGGAAGGACTATCTGGCCTTCAGCGCCAATGTGTGGAACGCAGGCCCCGCACAGCTGGTGGTGGACGGCTTCCGCTCGCCCGGCAAGAAGCTGATGGACGCCTACCAGTACTTCTACGACGCCAAGGGGAAGCAGGTCGGCTACACACCGACCGGCACCATGGAGTGGGACCCGCGCCCTGGGCACGAGCACTGGCACTTCACCGACTTCGCCAGCTACCGGCTTCTCAAGGCCGACCAGAAAGAGGTTGTACGCAGCGGCAAGGAGGCCTTCTGCCTGGCCAACACCGACGCCGTCGACTACACGGTGAAGAACGCCAACTGGCACCCGGACAACACCGACCTGTCCACCGCGTGCGGCCAGGAGAACTCGATCTCCGTCCGGGAAGTGCTCGATGTCGGCTCCGGCGACACCTACACCCAGGACCTTCCCGGCCAGTCCTTCGACATCACCGATGTGCCGAACGGCACCTACTACATTCAGGTGCTGGCCAACCCCGAGAAGCGGCTCAAGGAGACGAACGTCAACAACAACAGTGCGCTGCGCAAGATCGTCCTGGGTGGTCAGCCGGGCGCTCGTACCGTGGATGTACCTGCCCATGAGCTGGTCAACGCCAACTGACGTCCGTTGATCGGAACTGCCCTGACGCCCCTGACCGTCGCCGCATAGAACGAGGGGCCCGACCGCGGTCGGGCCCCTCGTCGTCGTCAAGCTGCGGATGCGACAGTCGGGTGCTCCCAGGGAGTCGGCCGATCCGTGGCGGCCACAGCGCATGCGGCCACCGGTCGGGCTACGGCTCGGTCGTGTGGCTCTCCAGGTGGCGGCGGGTGTTCCGGCCGTAGACGCCTCTGGGGTCGCCCTCGATGCCGTTGAGCAACTGGTACTCGGTCACCGCCCGCGTCACCTCGGCGTCGTACGTGCCGTCCTCCTCGACGTTGTAGAGCAGGGACTGATTCAGTCGCTGCTGCAGTTCGAGGACGTCCGGGCCGCGCATGCCCTCGCGCAGCACCCGCGGCTGGGCGGCGGAGGCATGGGCCTTCGACGGCTTGGAGACAGCCCCCGTGACGCCGGTCGCAGAAGGCTTCGGCGCCGCCGCGCGGGATGCGCTCGCCGAGGCGCCGGCGGCCGGGCTCCGTTCCGTGCCGACGCTGGGACTCGCGGTCGCCGACTTGACGGCTGCCGACGGGGTCGAGGAGTCCGTACGGCTGGGCAACGACCCCGACCGCGTCGTCGGGCGACGGTCCGAGAGCGCTCGGTCCTCGTCCTGATCACCGCCGAGAAGCCCGGTCGCAAGCACCCCGCACACGGCGATCACGGCGACGCTCGCGCCCGCGACGGCCGCGATGCGGCGGCGCCGCCGGGCGGGAGCGGCAGAAGTCGGGCCGTTGGGCGGCCAGCACGCGTATCCGTTGAGAACCGGACCAGGGCCCTTGGGCTCTGTCCCGGGATCCGCCTCGTCCGCGAGATCTGGAGGGTCGGCCAACGGCCGCGTGAGCGCCGTCTCACCATCTCCCGGCACATCTCGCGCAGCGGGTACCTTGTGTGTCGCGCTCACGGAGTCGGATCTGTCGGACGTGTCCTCGCCTCTTTCAGGACGGTGCTCAGGTGCCACTGTGTGTCCCCTCCCTCTGTTGGCAGCGATTATGCAGGTGCTATTTCGGCCACGACAGAGACCCCGTCTTTTTGAGTTCCCCTTGGTGCCTCCCCGGTGGTGCATATTCGAAGGAATTTCCCTAATACCGGCTATAGCGGACCACTCGAGGAGGCTGCCTACGAGGCCCGGGCACTGGTCCACTGCTCCCGACACGTGCGCTCCCGCCACGACCGGAGGAAAGCGGTCGGCTGAAAAGCGCCCCACGCACGGTGGGGACGTTGGGCTGGTCAGTGCTTCGACTGAGCTCCACTCGCCGTCGGAGCAGGCCTGCTGCGTCGCGCGCTCCCACCGCTGCTGTGAGGATGATTCGAATCGGTTACGCGGATCATCACTTTCACCGTAGTCCTGCCCGTGACCTTAGCCGTTTACCTCTTCTTCAGACATTGAGCCCTTTCCAACCTGCTGGCGGATCAGGCTTGTTGGAGAGGGCTCAATGCCCTGCCATAAACGTCTCGGCCTCGTACCCGCCGCGTTGAAGCGGGTACGAGGCCGAGACGTTGGCTGTTCGCGTCAGATACCAACCTGACCAAGCCCTACTAGAGCCTGAGCAAGAAACGATGACCTGGGCAGGTGAAACTCCATTCCGTCACGGCGTACCAAGTACCCTTGCAGCGTGACGATGCATAAGACCGTCGATGTGAGTGTTGACGCGATGATCGAGGACCTCAGGACACTCGTCGAAATCGAGTCTCCATCGCGCGATCTCGACGCCTTGATGGCATCGGCCAAAGCTGTCGCCGCTGTCATCGAGAGCCGCCTTGGCGGGCAGGCCATCCTCGTTGAGAGTGAAGCCGGGCCGCACGTCCACTGGTCAGCTGGTGGCGATCCCAAAGTACTGATCCTCGGTCACCATGACACGGTGTTTCCGCTCGGCACCCTCGAACGCCGCCCGTTCATGGTCGAAGACGGGCATGCAACCGGCCCCGGGGTCTTTGACATGCTTGGCGGTTTGGTACAGGCCGTTCATGGCCTGGCGACGCTCGATGACCGGTCAGGCGTCGAGATCCTGATGACCGCCGACGAAGAGGTCGGCTCCCGCTCCTCTCGAGCGCTCATCGAAGAACGAGCCATGGCCTGCGGCGCTGTACTTGTGCTCGAGGGCGCTGCTGATGGCGGAGCCCTGAAGACCGGCCGTAAGGGCTGCGGCACGTTCCAAGTCTCCATCGCGGGCCGGGCGTCGCACGCAGGCCTTGAGCCCGCAGCCGGGGTCAACGCCCTGATCGAAGCATCACACCAAGTTCTAGATATCGCAGCGCTTGGTCGACCCGACATTGGCACGACTGTTACCCCGACTGTCGCGTCCGCAGGAACCCTGGACAACGTCGTTCCCGCAGCGGCGACCGTCATCGTCGACGTCCGGGTCGAGTCGGCCGACGAGAACGAACGAATCGAATCTGCGTTCGCAGCACTGGCTCCACATCTCGATGAGGCGGAGATCGCGGTTCAGGGAGCTATCAGCCGACCCCCGATGCCTGAGTCGGCGTCGGCCGAGCTCTTTGTGGTGGCAAAGCAACTGCTTCCTGACCTCGAGGGCAAGACAGTCGGCGGCGGAAGCGACGGCAACTTCACGGCCGCGCTGGGGGTGCCAACACTCGATGGCCTTGGAGCAGTCGGGGGCGGTGCCCACGCCGACCACGAGTACCTGGTGATCGAAGCCATGGCCGAGCGGGCGAACCTTGTTGCTGGACTGGTGAACGCAATTCAGAACACACAGGAGAACGAGAGCAGGCGCGGCCTGTGAGCGATCACGCGAGGTCGCGATTTGCGATCAGCGAGATTCGCGTTCGGTGATCGGGCCCGCTGCCGGCGGTGCGCTTAGCGGCGGCTCCTTTCGGGGTCGGTGGCTGCGATCTCGAGACCGTTGTGCTCGCGGAGCCGCCAGGAGGGGCCGCGGACGCTCCACGGGCTCGGCCACCTCGCGGTCGAGGGGAGGCACACCACCGTTACGAGATCGGCCCGTTCGTGGTGACGTTCGTGCCCAGCGTGCACGCCAAGCTCTTGGCCGGGGTCAAGGTGCTGAGTGGCGGCCAGATCACCTGCGAACACCTGGGCGAGCTGCGACCCGCGGCTCGCTGTGGTGAACCCGACGGGGCTGTTCTTCCACCCCCTGTCCGACGGCGGCGTGCGCTCGAAGGGCAGTGCGCTCCTGCTTGATCCGCTTGGAGTTGGACTCACCGGCCTTCGTGATCGTCAGAGCCTGGCCCGACTTCGACGTCTCAGCCGTGATCACCAGACCCGAACCCGCGTACTTGCTGTAGATCTTGTTGCCGCCCAGCGCCCACTGCTGCTGCTTCGATCCGTTGCACTTGTACAGCTTCACCTTCGTCCCGGACTTCTTGGACGCAACGCCCAGACAATTCCCGGACTTCTTGTTCTTGATGGTGGTGATGCCGTCGGCCGTCTTGTACTTCAGCGTCCATATCTGCGTCGTGGACTTCATGCTGCACCGGGCGATCTTCGCCACCGCGCCGGACTTCGTGCTGTCACCCATCGTGATGTACACGCCCTTGCCCGGCTTGGTGCCCCACACCTTCACCAGGTGCGTGTTGGCGTACGGGTCGGCCTGCGCTCCGGCCTGCGCCGGGGCGACACCCGCACCCACGGCCGCCAGCGCAGCACCGGCCACCACCAGAGTGCTCATCGCCTTACGCATCAACATCATCCCTCTCGTCATCCGAGCACGCCCGGTCGGGCGTGACCCTCACCAACACCAGTCAGAACCGCTCGCGTAACGTGCGGCGTGAATTGACGGGGCATTCAGGGGTTGAACATGAAGAGGCCGACCAGGCGCCAAAAGGCCGCCATCGCACTCACGGCCGGCGCGCTCGCCCTCGCAGCCGTTCTGGCCGTACGCGAGGTGAACAGCCCGGCCTTCGGCCTTCAGGCCGCCCCGCACGCCGCCTCACCCGCCTGCCAGGAACTGGCCCGCGGCTACGTCGACCAGATCGATGGACGCGATCGGGAGAACCTGAACGTCACCGGCGCAACCATGTGGGGCGGCGGCCAGATCATCTGGCGCTGCGGGCTCATCCCGATCCAGCCGACTCCTGACCCGTGCGTCAACGTCAACGGCGTCGACTGGGTCCTTCAGCTCGCCAAGTCACGCGGCGACCGCCGGACCCTGATCACCTACGGCCGCACCCCGGCTGTCGAGGTCACCGTCTCCAAGGACATCACCGCCATCGACGGCGTCTTCGTCGACATCGCGAAGATGGCCAGGCCGCTGCCGAAGTACACCAAGTGTCTGGACCAGTACGGGCGTTGACGGCGGCCGAGCCGCAGGGTGAGCGGATGGCTTCCCCCAGAGGGATCTTCCAAGTCGATGCGCTGCAGAACCTCTTGACCGACCTCTAGGCCTCGCCGGTCGCTGTCGACCGTTGGGAGCGGGTGGAGCCGTGGGCCGTAGCCCGGGTCTGGCTCCAAAGTGCTGCCGCACTTCCGCGCTCCGTCGTCGTCAAGTGGATACCGGACGGACAACGCGAGGCGCGCACTGCCCCATGGCGGCTGCGTACCGAGTTGGCTGCGCTCCAGTTCCTCAACGAGGATCTCGGGATCGATCTCACTCCTGGCGTCATTGCCGCCGACACGACTGCCCGATTCCTCGTCCTGGAAGACCTCGCGCCCCGCGTCCCCCTGGACCAGCTGCTTCGACGGGACGGAGCAGCAGCGCACGGCGACCGACTGGTCGCGTTCGCCCACGCCCGCGGTGCGCTGAGCGCGGTCACCGCAGGGCGGGCCGAGACCTACTACGCCCGCCGGGCCGAGCTGGGGCCGGTTGACGCTGCGACAGACCAGGCAGAAAGGCTCGCCCCTCTCCGGAAGGGAGCGATCGAGCACGCCTCTGCCCTCGGGGTACCCCTCGACGGCCGGGCTGCCCACGAACTCACCGCAGCTATAGATGAGTTAGCTGCTCCAGGCCCCTTCTTCGCCCTGAGTAACGGGGACGCGGAAGCCAACAACATCCTGCTCCACGCCTCCGGCCCGGCCGATGCCCGCCTCATCGACTTCGAATTCGCCCGGTACACCCACGCCCTGACTGATGCCGTGTGCCTGTATGTGCCGGGCCCGGCCTGGCTGACGGTGGGCGATCCGACGACCACAGGCCTGGCCGACCAGTACCGCCGCACCCTGGCCCGCGGCATCCCGGAGGCCGAGGACGACCGGCGGTACGGAGACGGCCTCGCTGCGGCCTGCCTGTCCTGGGTGCTGGTTCGTCTGCAGCGATTCACCCTGCTCGACACCCGCTCACCAGGCGACCACAGCCGACTCCAGCTCATCGTGACACTGGAAGCCGCCGCCCACACCGCCGAGACCTACAGGACCCTGCCCCACCTCACCGCCTGGATCCGCCGCATCGCGGTCGTGCTGCGCCGCCGCTGGCCCGACGCGGACCAGGACTTCGCCGACTCGGCGAGGTACCCGCCCTACCGGGCCCGGCACTGACCCCGAGCGTCCCTTCGCAGCTCGACCCCGCGACCGAATGACCGGCATCGAGCAACCAGTTGCTGCCGAACCTTTTTGCTGGGATTGCATCCAAGTGGGGAACGCGAGTGCCCATGGGGATTTTCACAGATCCTCATCAGTCCTCGGGCAGCACGACAAGTGTGCTGGCCGTAAGGTCGTACGGCTCCCAACTCGTCGATAGCTGCACAGGCTTGCCGTCGGCTAACAAGTCATATGCCGTACGGACAGAGAGGTCGCTCTCGGCGATGCCGAGACTCGCAGCGATGTCCGCACGGGCCGGAACCTCGGGATGGATGCTCGGCATTGTGCGCGGCGGCTGGTTCGGCGGTGCTTGCCCATGCCCTCGATGCAGAGAACGCCATCATGGGCGTGCTGTAGCCGCCTCCTCCGCGGTTCCGCTGAAACGGAGTACACGCTGTCCCGTCTCATCGAACTTTGACCAACATCTCAACGAGGGTTGACGCCTACCTCTGGAGCCACACTAGATTCTCTGACTAGAGTCAGAGAATGGATGTGACGCAGATCGACCAGGTGCGGCAGTTCAACCGCACTGTCACCGAACGCGTGGGCGTGCTCCACGACCACTACCTGGGCCGCGACCGGCCCATCGGCGAGGCCCGGCTGCTGTGGGAGATCGGCGAGCAGGGCCAGGACGTACGGCGGCTGCGCGAGCGTCTCGGGCTCGACTCCGGGTACGTCAGCCGGCTGCTCCGCTCCCTGGAGACGGACGGCCTGGTGACGGTGGAGCCGCAACCCCGGGACAGACGGGTGCGCGCCGTCCGGCTCACCGACGCGGGCCGCGCGGAGCGCGCCGTGCTCGATGGCCGCAGCGACGAGCTGGCCAGCTCCCTCCTGGAGCCGCTCAACACCGCCCAACGCGCCCGGCTGGTCGCCGCCATGGCCGAGGTCGACCGCTTGCTGACCGCCGCAACGGTCTCGCTGGACGCTGTCGACCCGGACCACCCCGACGCCGAGCACTGCCTGCGGTCATACTTCACCGAGCTGCAGGAGCGCTTCGAAACCGGCTTCGACCCCGCGCAGAGCCTGCTGCCCGACGCAGGCGAGCTCCGGCCGCCGCACGGCCTGTTCCTGGTCGCCCGGCTGCACGGCGAGCCCATCGGCTGCGCAGGTCTGAAGCTACCGCCCGGCGCCCCAGCCGAGATCAAACGCATGTGGATCGCACCCCATGCCCGGCGCCTCGGCCTCGGCCGCCGGTTCCTGGCTGAGCTGGAGGCGCGGGCCGCCCGGCACGGCTGCGACGTACTGCGCCTGGACACCAACAAGGCTCTCAGCGCCGCGATCGGCCTGTACCATTCCTGCGGCTTCGAGGAGGTCGCCCCCTTCAACGACGAGCCGTACGCCCACCACTGGTTCGAGAAGCGGATCCCCAAACCGTCGTCGGAGTGAGGGTTCCGGCACGCTGCGCATAGGGTCCCGTCTCACCAGACCTTGGCCAACGCCTCAACGAAGACTGACTGCCCAGAACCGCGGTCCGCGCACTGACCACTAGCGGCCCCAATCAAAGTTGGGTGAGATCGGTCAACCTTCGGTGAGACGGGACTGTCCTGTGCCATCGAGTGTTGAGCGTGTGCCATCGAAGCTTGAGTGAGGGTCGGTTGAACTGTGCTAGCCAGGCCGACTTGCTGGATCAGTCGGACCGCCGGGCGGGCCAGAACAACACCCCGGGCCCCGGCGTGGGGCGCCCGGGGCGTGTGATGCTGCAGCCGCGGGGGCATCAGCAGTCCCGGCCAGGCACTCCTGGTTATGCGAACTGGCCGGGCTGGTAGTCGCCGGCGGGCTGCTGGATGATGACGTTCGCCCGGTTGAAGGCGTTGATGAGGGCGATCCCGCACACCAGGGCGGCCAGCTGCTCCTCGTCGTAGTGCTTGGCAGCGTTCGCCCAGGCCTCGTCCGTGACCCCACCGGCCGCATCCGCGATGCGGGTGCCCTGCTCCGTCAGCTCCAGCGCGGCCCGCTCGGCCTCGGTGAAGACCGTGGCCTCCCGCCATGCCGCGACCAGGTTGAGACGTACCGAGGTCTCACCGGCGGCGGCGGCGTCCTTGCTGTGCATGTCGGTGCAGAAGCCGCACCCATTGATCTGACTGGCGCGGAGCTTCACCAGCTCCTGCGTCGCGGTCGGCAGCGTCGAGTCCTCGAGCACCTTGTCTGCCGCAATGATGTGCTTGAAGACCTTGCCGACGGTCGGACTGCTGAAGGCGTCCAAACGGGCACTCATGGTGATCTCCTCTGCCGTTGTCGGTGCTTACACACTTACGACGGCACAGCTCGGCAGGATGTGACATGAACGCCTGTGACCTGCGTCTCCCCTCCCGCACCGTCCCCCCTCCCGCACCGCAGCAGGGACCACCACGACGACGTTCAGGTCCGCTGCCGAGACGTCGCCTGCCTGGGCGTAGGTGTTCTGGAACTCGACTCGGGCGGCATCCGTGTCGCCATTCGCATCCGGAGCAGCCCCTTTGCGCAGGGCATGGAGGTCCTCCATCATCAGCATCCGATACAGGCGGGCACTGGAGTTCAAGGCGACATAGGTGTCGCGTCGTCGTTCCAGGTTCTGCTGAGCCTCTTCGAGGCGTCGTGTGGCCTGATCGGCACGTTGCTGGAGCTCGAACTCCTGGCGGCGAGCGCGCGAGCCCACCCATGCAGTGGTGATCGGAGCCAGCAGAGTGCCGGCTACCCCGACCACCGCAACCAGCAGTGCTATGACCCCTGTATTCATTGTTCCCCCGAGATGGCTTCGTCCTCATCGCCAACCCTGGCCCTTGGCCTCGGCGGCAACAAGTCTGCTGGCGCAACACTCACCACGCGCCGGTACCTGCGACGTGACCTTCACTCAAACTTCGGTGAGATCGGTCAGGATCAGTGAGACCGGACACCGAGCATCCCCAGTCACTCAACGTTCGGTGGCACGAACCTGGTGGTCACCAACTTTCAGTGACAACGATCAAACTCTGATGACACAGGACAGGCACACACACCACCCGGACGGGGTGAGTCTGGGGGCGTGCGCAAGAAATCGAACATGTGCTCTACTGCGGTCATGGTGCGAACCCCCATTCCCCACGACCTGGTGCAGATTCAGCGCGCCTGGCATGGCACGTACCGCGCTCTCGCCGAGAGCCCGTCCAACAGCGCGGCTCTGCGCCGCCGCCTGCAGGTGCTGTCCTCGCGTATCGCTTCGCATCCCTTCTGGAAGAGCGCACCGCCAGCGGTCCGGGTGGAGCTGCGCCGCCAGGCCCGCGCACATGACGTCGCCGATACACCATGAGCCAGCCCCTCACCGAGCGGCAGGAGCGCATTCTCCGATGCATCACGGAGTGGATAGCCGAGCACGGCGAAGGGCCCACACTCCGAGAGATCGGCCAGTGCGTCGGCCTGTCGAGCACGTCGTCGGTGGCGTATCAGCTCGGCAGACTGGAGCAGCTTGGAGCGATCAAGCGCAGCGGGCGGCGCTGGCGTTCCTGTCGCCTCTGCTGACTGCGTTGTTCAACGCCCCTTCGGGCTACTCCCTCGCGAGGATCCGAGGGTTGGCAGTTAGTGCCCCAGGTGGCTCTGATAGCGGTTCGTGGGGTCTGGCGCAGATGAGCGTCAGCGGCGTCGGCGGGCAACGGTGATGATCTCTGGGCTGGTGTCTGACAACGGGCTGCGATCCCAGTCCCCGAACTGCTCCGCGACAACCATGCCTGCATCCGCCAGGAACCCCGACAGCGCGTTCGGGCTGAGGAAGCGCAGTGTGCTTCGGCTCTGTTGCGGCCTGTCCCATCCGGGGCTGGTGTAGGTGTGCGTGAACGAGACGAGGTCGCCCTGCACCGGCGCGTCGACCTCGCACGCGCAGTGCACCACCGCGCCCGTGGAGTCCACCACCTCGCCCGAGTACCGTAAGTGCCAGTCCTCCCACTCCCGCACCAGGGGATTGCGGGTCTCGAACACGAAGCTGCCCTCGTCGGTCAGCGCCGCGGCGATCGCCGTCAGCGCGACGCGCAGCTCATCATCGCCGAGGAACACCTGGAACGCGTGGCCGGTCATCACCACCAGGTCGAACTCACGGTCCCAGCCCGGTACCGCGGCCAGGTCACCGAGGATCCACTCAATGTCCGGGCGTGCTCCCGCCACTTCCAGCATCCCGACGGCTGGGTCCAGGCCGCACAGCCGGCCGGTGTGGCCGTCCTCCCGTGCCCTGCGCAACAGCGCGCCCGTCCCGCACCCGACGTCCAGCACGGACCGCGCGGACATCACCGGGGGCAGGTAGAACGTGAAGTCCCCGCGTGCATCCCAAGGGCAGTAAAGGTCGTACAGCGCGGCGAGCCGGGAATCGGAGAACAGCTTGTCGACCACGGTCCGTCAGCCTGCCAGGGCCCTCCCATGGACGGCGACGGCATTTTGCGGTGCCTTTCTCGCCGGGACCCAGGCTCTGGCACGAGGCATGACTACGGATCGTCACGCGAGCAGAACATGCTTCCGGAGGAGCGGGAATCCGGCGCGGCCGAACGACGACCCGCAATCGGGACTACCGGAGCATGAACGACGCCCGCTGCTGGGATGCGGGAGTCAACAACGGCGAGAGAAGAACACGGTGGAGAGGATGTAGGTGGCGCCGAGCACAGCACCCAGCAGATCCCAGGGATGACCGCTGTGCCCGCGAATCAATTCGATCACGAAACCGGCCAGGAGCACCAACCCGAGAACGTGCAGCGTGAACGCAGAAGCACGCTGGCTGATGGCCTGACGACGCTCGTCAGTGGCCTCGCCGCGAAGCAGAGCGATAGCCTCCGACCGGCGAGAGGCCACGACGAGGAAGAGTGTATAGGCGGCCATGATCACAAAGCCAGCGGCTGCCATTCCAGGGTCATTCCGGGCTAGGAAGATCGCCACATAGCCAACGCCGATTAACAGACCCATGGCCGGGACGGCCCAGCGCTGGCCTCGGGTGGCCTCGGGCTTCTGCTCAATCGACATGAAAGATCTCCTCCACCGTCGTACCGAAGTAACGGGCCATGCGGATCGCCAGGCGCAGTGAGGGGTCATAGCGGCTTTGCTCGATGGCGTTGATCGTCTGCCGGGAAACGCCGAGCGCCTGCCCCAGCTCCTGCTGAGAGAGTGCCTTGACCATGCGCAGCTCACGTACGTCGTTCCGCATGCATGGAAAGTATGCTTTACATCCGGACGGTGTCAAGCATGCTTTACATCAGGCGCCAGACGCGCACGCTGTGATCGGCCACAGCCTCGATTGGTCTCCATCAATCAGGTTCTGAACACGCCCTAGAAGAGTGGGGGCCATTCATCTTGGAGGGATGGCGTTCCACGACGCGGACAGGAGGTCACCGGGTGACGGGCACCTCGTAGACGATCTCGCAGCGGGCGGCGGGCACAACGATATCGGCCGTCTCGACCGCGCGACCATACTCGCTGTAGTACGTGCGCTGGATTCGCGTGACCAGGGCGCCACGCTGCACACCCAGGAGCGTCGCCTCTTCGGCCGTTGCCTCTCCCGGCTCAGGCTGCTCCACCGCGTGAATGACCGTGATGCCGATTTCGGCCATGCGGTCAACGACGCCCTTCCCTGCGTGAGGCCCGCCCTCGGGCAGCACGACAAGCGTGCCGGCCGTGAGGTCGTACGGCTCCCAACTCGTCGACAGCTGCGTGAGCTTGCCCTCGGCCAGGAACTCATATGCCGTACGGACACAGAGGTCCCCCTCGGCCGTGCCGAGACGCGCGGCGATGTCTGCAGGGGCCGGAACCTTGGCCTCAGTCCGACTTTCCCATGTCCCTCGCTTGCCCAGGGCGGACATGTCCGCACCGGACGGCGAGCCCCCGGTCTGCTCGCGGTAGTGCGAGCGAACCATGCGCTGGCGCGGCTCTGCCACGTAGGTGCCTGACCCCGGTGCGGCCTTCCAAGATCCCCTGAGAGATCAACAGTTCTTGCGCTCGACGGACGGCGTCACTCGTGAGGGTGCCGGTGGGCACGCCGCTCACCGAGTATGTGTACGTCAGTCGGTTGGACGGCTCTCCCTACGGCCTGGCCCGCGTCTACTTGCCGGAGTTCGTGGCGCCGCAGACGGCGCGAACGCAAGCCGCTCACCATGGGGCGACGACCTGGGCCAAGAGTTCGCCGCGGCTGGATTGCACCTCGGCTCAGTGAGTTGTGTTCAACTTGAAGTCGCTGGTCAGGGCTCTGGCGTTGCTGCGGTCGGAGCGGCTCACCCTGGTCGCGGGCGGCAGTCTGTCCGGTAGATCATCCGTCAGCGGTTCACCTCGCGGTGGGTGAGCACCATCAGCGCCCGCAGCAGCGGGGTGGCCCACTTCGGGTCCATCCGCAGCCGGGTGAGGATCCTCCAGTTCTTCAGATGCGCGAACGCGTGCTCGCACACCGCCCGCTCCGCCGCGAGCAGCTTGTTGACCTCCTTCTGCGCCGGGGTGACCGGCCGGTTCCTCGCTGCCTTGTACCCGCAGGTGATCGTCGGGTTGTCGGTCGGCTGGTCGTCGAGCCCGACGAACCCCAGGTCCGCGATCGCTCCGAGCCCGGCCTCCCGCAGCTGCTCGGTGATCTTGTTGTGGCGGCAGGTGGTGAACTCCGAGGCCCGGCCCGGTCTGACCGCCGAGACCCACAGCAGCCGTCCGCGGGTATCGACGAGCCCGATGATCAGCAGGCCGTGGCATTTGTGCTTGCCGGACCAGAAGCTCTTCTTCTCCGGGCCCGAGCGGCGCCGGGTGCGCACCAGCGACCCGTCGATCAGCACCACCGGGGTTCCGCAGTTGGTGGACACGTGGGCAGCCAGGAACCGCATCTGACCAGGGCGAAAGGAAGTTACTCGCGCGTCGGCCGTGTGCCTACACCCGTCATCGAGGGCTGACATTGCCCCTGAGCTGCGATGATGCCGTCTCTAGCCCTCAATATCGAGGCTTGTACCCGTCGTCGGAACCCGGAAGAATGCGCGTGCCTACAGGGCGCTGGCTTCTCCGCTCTCGGACGGCATTGTTGCGGCCGGCACACCGACGCCCGGCATCACAGAAGCTCATGACCTGCAGGAACGCCGGATAGCGCCGTAGGCACACGCCTTGCAGCATCGGCATGCCTATCTTCCCTGGTCAACGTGCAGTTGTGGCCACTCGTTTGTCTACCAACTGCGGAACCCGTGAGCGAGTGCGTCTCAACGATCACGCTCATGTGTCCACGAACTGCGGAACCCGGGGAACAACGGTGCTCGCGTGGCGGGTGCCGAGCGGTCTTGATCAGGCTCGTCGGGAAGTCCCCTCCGACCGCGTCATGTAGCGGCGGCGAGGCGCGCTATACGCCTGCGACAAGGTCGACAAGCGTGGTGATCAGGGATTCCTCGCTGACTCCGGCGGGCGGGTGTCCGAAGAAGCGGACCGACAGGTGGTAGCCGGTGAGCGCGAACGTGACGACTGCCGCGAGCGCCTCCGCGTCACGCGTCAGGATCACCCCGGCTGCCATCCAGCTGGCTAGGCGTTGCGAACGGATACCGACGTTGCGGGCGACCAAGAGCTCGCCGAGATGGTCGACCGATGCTCCGAGATGGTCGCGCTCGCGTGCGACAAGCTCCATGAGCGGGTGAAGCCGCCGCAGGTTGTCGAGCCGACGCTCGAACTCGAGCGCGAGCGCGACCCGCACGTCGCCTCCGGTCTCTTCGGGCTCGGGGCCGATCTGCCGCTCGGCGTTGGTGCGGTCGACCTCGCGGTCGACGACCGCCTGGAGCACCTCCTCCTTCGACCGGAAGTGCCGATAGAAGCTGCCGCTCCCGGCTGACAGGCCCGCCGCCGCCTCGATCTGCGTCACGGTCGTCCCGGCGAATCCTTCTCGCAGGAACAGATCCCACGCCGCGTCAAGGATCCTCGTTCGCGTCGGCACTGGCATAGGCGCAATTGTAAGGAGAAGGAGGGAGCCGCTACGACCCAGGGCCAGGGTGACCTTCTTGCGAGACGCAAGAAGGTTCTTGCATCGACGCCGTCGAACTGCCAGGCTGGCAAACATGAGGATCCGTCACTTAACCACGCTCGCGGGATCGGTCGTCCTGGCGTGCCTGCTGGTTCAGGTTCACGCACTGCCGGTCAAGGCAGCAGCGGACACGAACACGTCGTCGGTCATGGCTACGGGTCAGCTGTCGGGGGTGGACTTCGATCCGAACAAGGGCACCCTTGATGGC
This sequence comes from Streptomyces sp. KR80, assembly GCF_052245555.1. Taxonomy (NCBI): domain Bacteria; kingdom Bacillati; phylum Actinomycetota; class Actinomycetes; order Kitasatosporales; family Streptomycetaceae; genus Streptomyces; species Streptomyces sp. KR80. The sequence continues at coordinate 176,884 of NZ_JBQQCD010000003.1, read as the reverse complement.
TCGCCGGTTGACCATCTGCCCGACCACATCCGGCTGCTCGACATCCAGCTGCCGAACGGCGGCGCACCGCAGCGGGCCGATTGGTCTCCCGACGGGAAGCGCCTTGTCTTCCTCGATGCTCCGTTCGGTGACCTCTGGGAGTACGACCTGGCGACCGGCGCGAGCCGCAACCTGACCGAGACGTCTGTGCTCCACAAGGGAGTGCTACGGGCGCACCACCTGACCAACGGCGACGTCGCCCTGTGCGCGGTGACTGAGCGCAGCGCCGACGACCCCGAGGGCGACCGCTTCCGCGGCGAACTGTGGGTGCTCCAGCGGCCTTTGGGTACACGTGCCCCGGTCCGTCTCGGCGAGAGCTGTTGGGAAGGCATCGCGGTATCCAAGCAACCGGGTTCCACCCGCATCGCGTGGAACCAGTCGACCATCGACTTCACCAAGCCGGACGTGATAATCCAAGCCCTGGTGGGCAAGTCGAAGATCCTGACGGGTCGAATCGTCTACCGCAATGGCCGACCGGAGATCGCCGATCGGAGGGTTGCCCTCGACAAGCGCGATGTCTCCCTGGACACGCCCGCCGTCGAGGCGCAGGACTTCCGATCCCTGCCCGATGGGGACGCCGACTCCGACGACGAACTGATCTTCAGCGCCTACTTCCATAAGGGCGGACAGGCCATGGGCGTCAACCTCGACACCGGCGCCGTCACTGATTACGCGTCGTCGCTGTTCTACGAGGAAGCGGAAGGCATCGACCCGTCCGGCCGTTACCTGATGGTCGAGCGAGACCTCGCCATCACCCTGTTCCCCGGCCAGGTCGACATCTGGCGCCTTCCGTTGGATGGCTCCGGGACGTTCGAGCGGATGACCACGTTCGACTACTACAAGGGCTTCGGGGCCAACAACCCGGTCGTGTCGCCCGACGGCACGCATATGGCCTTCGGACTGAAAGTGGAGGGCGGTGCCGAGGGCGAGGGCAACGGCATCCTCCTGATGGACCTCAGCAGATGAGGCGGCGTTGGCGCCGACGGAGCGTGTCCGTGCTCGCCGGTGTCGCGATCGTGCCGGCGGCGTGGTCGACGGTCCCGTAGCCAGTGCGACCCGGCTCCGTCGCCAGCGCACTTCCACGCAACGTTCGAGCTGCGGCTTTGTCGCACAAGCGGGTGAGCGTTGCCAACAGCAGCACAGTCCTTCACCCATGCGGCCGGGGCTGTACCCGAGCCTCGACAGCCGGCTCGGCGCAGCGTCGACGGGTGCATGGGCGCGGACGCCGAAAGGCTCAGCCCGTCCCAGGTACGGCAGGCGTACCGGCTGCTGTCGCAGATCATGTCCTCGGCGGTGGATACCTGACTTCGGCTCGTTGGGGTGATGTTCGTTGAATCTCCGCCATCGTGAAGTTGCTGTTCAGGGGGCTGGTGTGATGGTCGTCTGGGGTGCTCGTGCTGGTCGTGGGCGGCAGTCCGCGGGGGAGATCATCTGGCATGGTGGTTCGCTGGTTTCTGCCCGCTGTCGCTGACTCGCCTTCTACGATCCGGGGCCTGGCGGACCCGGAGGTAGTGGAACGGATCGCCGCGCGGCGCGCGGAACTGGACGGACTGGTATGAACGGCGGTAGGCGTACTGGCCCCGGTCGGCGGCGACAGCCCACGCCGGAGACCATCTGACAGGTCGGCACGGGCACTTCCCGGTTTCGCCTGCGTCTTGGCCCGTCGGCTTCCTACGATCCGTTCCGGAGCGTCACGCCACGGCGATCGGGGAGGAGCCCGGGGTATTGGAAAGGATCACCGCCCGCCGCGCCAAGCTGGACGCGCTGGCCGACAAGCTCACCGAGCAGCTCCAGCAGATCAACGCCGAGCGCGAGGAACTGGCCGTTGCCGAGCGGGTCCTGCGTCGCCTGCAGGAGCAGTGCGCCGCCGATACCACCCCCGCCTCGACCCAGGTCGCCGGACGGTCGGTGTTGCTGGTCCCGCACCGCCGCGATGTGGCCGATGAAAGTGCTCTGCCCGGCGACTACCAGCGCATTCTTGGCGTCGTCCGCGCCGCGGGCGGCCCGGTGCGGGTCAAGGACGTCGGCGCCGAGCTGGGTCTGGAGGTGGAGGCGCGCGGCAAGCTGGAGCCGCTGCGCGGGAAGCTGTCGAAGCTGGCCGGCCGCGGCTGGCTGCGCAAACTGCCCGACGGCGGCTTCGCGCCCCGGCAGCTGTAGCCACCGTCCCATAACCGGGCGGCCCCCGGCGGCAGTTGATGGTGTATGCGAAACAACAACGACCCCGCCGGAGGCTCCGGTCCCCTGGTGTACCAGTGCCGGCTGCCACTGTCCACGGCCACCGTCTCCTTCCTCGCCGAGACCCTGCGCGCCCACCTGAAGAAGATCAACTCCCGGTGGCGCAAGCTCCCGCCCGGCCGTATCGCCGTGATCGTGCTGGCCGCGCTGCGCTGCGACCAGCGCCTGGCCGACCTGGCCGACGCCAACAGCGTCTCGCGCACCACCGTCGATCGGTGGGTGAAGGAGGCGGTGACGCTGCTGGCGGCCAAGGCCGAGCGGCTGGAGCGGGCGCTGAAGAAGATCGCCCGAAAGGGTGGCTGTCTGGTGCTGATCGACGGGTCGCTGGTGCGCACCCGGCGCCGCTCGGGCCCGGAGAAGAAGAGCTTCTGGTCCGGCAAGCACAAATGCCACGGCCTGCTGATCATCGGGCTCGTCGATACCCGCGGACGGCTGCTGTGGGTCTCGGCGGTCAGACCGGGCCGGGCCTCGGAGTTCACCACCTGCCGCCACAACAAGATCACCGAGCAGCTGCGGGAGGCCGGGCTCGGAGCGATCGCGGACCTGGGGTTCGTCGGGCTCGACGACCAGCCGACCGACAACCCGACGATCACCTGCGGGTACAAGGCAGCGAGGAACCGGCCGGTCACCCCGGCGCAGAAGGAGGTCAACAAGCTGCTCGCGGCGGAGCGGGCGGTGTGCGAGCACGCGTTCGCGCATCTGAAGAACTGGAGGATCCTCACCCGGCTGCGGATGGACCCGAAGTGGGCCACCCCGCTGCTGCGGGCGCTGATGGTGCTCACCCACCGCGAGGTGAACCGCTGACGGATGATCTACCGGACAGACTGCCGCCCGCGACCAGGGTGAGCCGCTCCGACCGCAGCCACGCCAGAGCCCTGACCAGCGACTTCAAGTTGAACACAACTCAGTTGTGGAGCGCTTCACTGCCCGGCTGCCCACAGCAGAGGAAGCCGAGACGCTACGCATCTCCCCGAAGACTTCGGTGCTGGCTGTCGAGCGCGCATCGATTGATGTCACCGGCCGCGTGATCGCAGGGGGGACGTCTCATCCTCCCCGGCGACCGTACGGAGGCGCTGATCACCGCTTACGCGCCGAGTGAGGAACTGGAGGTCGTCCGGTGACCATTGATGCGAGCAGCAAGGCACCGCACGTGACCGGGGCTGTCGTCCAGCTGCGGCTGCTTCCTTGGCTGGGCCCTGAGGCCAAGCCCTGCTACCTCAGCAGAGACGACAACGGCGGGATGCTCTCCCGGCTGGCGGACGAGACGGAGGATTGCCAGCTCGAGGAGGCCGAAAAGCTTGTCGCCTACGCCGTGAAGGTGCTGGCTGATCCTCAGGCGACTCCTCAGGCGTTGATGCTTCTCGGTTGCCGACTGGCCGACGCGTTGAGTGACGTAAGCCGAGTGGCTGTGAGCCGGGGCATGCGCCTGCCGGCACCGGCACACCTCACCGGTCCGGAGGACGAAGAGACGGCTTCCTTATAAACGAACGAGGCCACCGTGCCAGAGCTGCGGCTCACCTGGTGCGCGTGACGCCGGATACGTGGACCAGAAAGGGCTGGCGGCCGTCCTCGCCGAGAAATAGCGCGCCAGAGAGCTGGGCCCCGCACCCCAAAAGGGTGCGGGGCCCGTATCAAAACCGAGACGGCTCAGGGCAGCCGACGCCCCATCTTCGCCGACTGCCGATTAAATCCCTTAGTGTCCCACCACTCTTCCATCAGGCTGTGGACCAGGTGTACGAGTTGCCCGAGTCGATCAGGTTCGGGGGCGGGGGAGGTGAGCACATCCACAAAAGACTTGTCGTCCCACGGCAGAGTGAACTCCCAACGCTCGTCCTGGTGACCTTGTCGCACCACAGTGAGCCGGTACGTCAACGTCGCGGTGCGGTCGGGATAATGATCGACTGACAGATCAGAAATGTTGAAGGTGACCTGACCGTCAGCAGTCGAGTGCGAGCGAGCCAGAGCCCGCTCAGCCGGCGTCTGTGCCACCATGCCCATCCGCCCCTTCGCCTCATCTAGTGAGGAAACGAGTTCCCGCCTATGGTCGTTAACACTTAGCTGCCAGACTGGTCACCTTGTACGCAGTGCGAAGGTCATTGACTGCGGCGGGGGTCCCGAGGATGGTGCGGAACTTTTCGACGCTCGGACACTGGTTGGTGTAGGTGGAGTAGCCGCCGCGACCGTTGGGGCGCCCGTTTGCGATGGCGTGACCTATCCTATTGTCCATGGCGCGGCTCCAACCGTGGCGCAGCTTGATGTGCTTCCAGCCCCACTTCTTGGTGCCGCAACGCATAGTGTACCTAGCCGGCCCGCGGAAGTACTCCCGCACGATGTAATAACGGCCGTGGTGCTTGCACTTGTCGCTGATGCTTTTGACGGTGACATCAGCAGTCGTGTCGGTCGCAGCGGTTGCGGAACCGGCTGCCGGGATTGCCAGCACCGACGTGGCGACGGCGGTGGCAAGGGTTGTCTTGATTGTGCGGGATGCGTTGAGACGCAAGAGTTCTCCCCCTGGTGGATATGCCCCGTGGTCGTCGGGGCTTTGACGTGCTAGGCCTCTTCCCTGAGGCCGCGGTGAGAGGATTCGGCTGTCCCCCCGTCCGTGGGTTCCACTCTTCCGTCCCGGAAGTCCCGCGCCCATCCGCTCGGGTGCTCATCTCGGCGGGTAGGTACGCGTACCCAGGCCTCCGCTCCCGGCCCCACGCGCGCGGAGCGGCTGTCGGCCGATGTCCACCCGGCCCGGGCCCCGCGCCACTCTGCCCCCTTGGGCCGTGCCGATGCTCGGGCGACGTCGACGAATTTGGCCGCTGGCGGAGGCGGCCCACCCAGCTGAGTGCCGCGGCGCTTGAGATCGACTGGCAGGCCACTGGCAAGGTTGCCGGGGGACCCTCGAGGAGTGGCGGGAGCGGAACCGGATGGTCTTCCGAGAGATCAACGAGTTCCACGAGTCCGCCCGGGTCGATCTTGGAGTGCAGGACAGCATTAAGGGGGAGAACCACCCTGAGCGAGATCTGCTGCTGCCTCCGGCCAGCCGGGACGATGGTGGCACCACAGCGGCATGATGGCCTCCGGATAGGAGCATCTCGGTGGCCGTGGCCATCCTCTGATCAGGTTTCCCCGCAGAGACCGTCCGCCGGGTAGGCTGTAGCCGCTCCGTCGCAGGTGGGCGGGGCGAGGGAGGGTTGCCCGAGCGGCCTAAGGGAACGGTCTTGAAAACCGTCGTGGCAGCGATGTCACCGTGGGTTCAAATCCCACACCCTCCGCGCAGGTCAACGAACTAGCTGGTCAGAAGGGGTGTCCCTCGGTGAGGGCACCCCTTCCGCGTTCACGCTGTCTCACCCCGGATCGCCCGTATCCCGCTGTTGACCAGCGCGCGCGGCCAACCTGCGGCCACGAATCCCAGTGTTACGGCGTGCTTTCGCGGAGGCCTCGGGGATGAGCGACCCCAGGCCGGGCGCCCGGCGGACTCATCGGTCGTCGCGGGATGGCGTGCGGTGTAGCGTCGTAGTCAGTAGTCGTGGTTCCGAAGTCGTGCGTCCGTGATCGCGATCACGGGCGTTCTTGCTGTTCAGCGCCTCTCCGGGCCAGGGCGATCACCTACCGCTCCGCATGGTGCGGTTCAATTCCTCGAAGGAGACAATCATGGCCACGGGCACTGTGAAGTGGTTCAACCCCGAGAAGGGCTTCGGTTTCATCGAGCAGGACGGCGGCGGACCTGACGTCTTCGCCCACTACTCCAACATCGCCGCCCAGGGCTACCGCGAGCTGCAGGAGGGCCAGAAGGTGGAGTTCGACGTCATCCAAGGCCAGAAGGGTCCCCAGGCGGAGAACATCCGCCCCGCCTGATCCCGGCACTCGCACACAGGCCAGGCACCCCGCTTCGGGATGCCCGGCCTGTCTGTCTTCCCCCTTCTGCTTTCGCACTGTCTCACTCCGAATCCCTGATATCCCGCTGCTGACCCTGCGCCATGGATCCTGTGCTACGGCGTGCTTTTGCGGTGTCCTTCATGCTCGGCGAATCCGCGGTCGATCAGCTCGTTCATTCGCTCCTCTTCGCCGTCCAGAACCTTCGCGTAGTAGCGCTGGGGTACGGCGATGCTCTGCCCGGCTCGCCGGGCAGTCTCGGCGAGGCTCACGCCGGAACGGAGCCAGAAGGAGACGCAGGCATGCCGCAGGTCGTACGGGATGCGTGCGAGTGGCGAGGCGACCTGTTCGGGGGCAAGGGCGCGGACGCGGGCTTCCTTCCCAGATCGATCCGTACTCCTGCGACCGGACGGGGCCGCCCCTGGCTGCCCGGAACAGTCGACCGTCGTCGCCCACGTCGAACTGCTCGATGTGCTGCCGCGGCAGAGCGACCAGGGCGGGAGGGATCGGCACACGGCGCACGGTTCGCCGGGGCCGGTGCTTGAGCCCGCGTTCTTCGTACGGCTTGCCGTCGTCCGTCCAACCGGAACCAACCTGCGGACGTTGCGCCGGCGAGGTCGAGTCGCCCCCACCCTGTCTCGGGGAGGGTGCACTGAGCACGGCTGAGAACGGAGACCTCTTCGGGCCGCAGAGCCGCGTAGTACATGCAGCCGAAGAAGGCTTCCAGGTGTTCTCCACGCTCGCCCTGGCTCCGCACGGCGGCGAGAAGGGCGCGGGCCTGAGCCGGGGTGGCGACGCTGCGTTCGTCCAGCTCTTCCACGGCCTTCGGTGTCTCCCAGTGGACACGCAGCAGGGGATTGCTGGGCAGCAACTCCCGCTCAACGGCGATGCGCAGGCAGTTGCTTAGCGCCGCGCGCCGGCGCTTGACCGTGTTGGCGGCGGCTTGCGTACCGTCCTTCTTCTTGCCCAGGAAATCCAGCACCGTGCGCATGCGCTGGGCGCTGTCGAGATCGGCGACGGTGGGCGAGTGCTTGGCGACCCAAGCGAGCGCGGCGGCTTCGGCGGGCGGCGGATCGGTCTCGCCCCGCCCGGCGTTGTATGCCCACTGATAGAGAGCCCGCCGCAACAGCTCAGGCTCCGGACGCCCCTTGGCGTCCGGGCACAGAGTGATCGTGGCGAGTGTCAGGCTCTCGGCGATGCTCGCCCGGTGCTTGGCTGCGGCGTTGGGCCACTTCATCTCGGCGTAGTTCCTGGCATGGCTGTACCAGGTCACGCGGTTCAGCCTCCGCAGCTCGGAAATCGGAAGACCGATCCCTCGTCGAAAGCTTCCCCGCTCCGTGCCGCGGTCAGCAGCTCGGCGCGGCGTGCGTCAGCGAGTGTCTTGGTGGAGAACGGCTCTTGGTGGGGCTTGCCCCCCACGAACCAACGGACTTGATACGGCGCCTTCTTACTGTTCCGTTTCCGGATGCCCCAGATGCGTACGTCGTAGGTAGGCAGGGTTCTGCTCCTTCACGCGGAAGGGGCCCGCCGGTGACGGGCCCCTTCATGGTCTGAGCGGGTTGATCAAGCGGCGGACTGCTCGCAGTCGGCCCACCAGGCGTCCAGGTCGCTCCGGCTCACGCGGAGCTGTCCGTTGGGGAGTTTGCTGATCTTGGGTGCCTTGCCGCGGGCATGCATGCGGTAGAAGGCAGCGCGGCTCATGTCGATCTCTTCCAGAACTTCGCGGAGCTTGAGCATCTTCGGGCGTGCCATGGCTGTGACTCCTTCGAGGACTCGCGGGGCCTGCGCCCCCCTTCTCCCAGATCCGCAACATCCGCCACGCCGCAACATTGCTGGTCAGCGGCTTGGATTTGTGGCGGATGGCGGTTGTGTTGCGGATAGGTGCCGCCACACCTGCGCGTGGCGGCACCTATCGGCGCGAGCCGTTCAGCCCGCGACGGGGAAGAGCGGTGTGGCGGCTTCCTGCGGCGTGTGGCGGATGCCCGAAGGGCTATCCGCCACAGATTCACCCCCTCTGACCTGCGGTGTGGCGGCTGTTGCGGATGTTGCGGACCTGGGAGGGGGCAGGGGGCAGTAGCGCGCCCATGCGTCCGCCAGATCTTCCGCGTGGTAGCCCTTCGGGGTGCCGAAGGCGGTGCATATGCCGCGCGGCCTGATGGGCTTGTTGTTCGGGGTGACGTACTGCCCGAGCAGCTTGGCCAGTGTGCGGGAGTTCAGCGGCTTGTCGTCGATGTCGCCCCAGGGGGCGTCGTCCATGGCGAGGAGGCATTCGAGGATGACGGCGGTGGGCATGCGGTCGGCTCCGCAGAACACCTTGTCGCGCAGGTCGGTTAGTAGTCGGATCCCGAGGGATGCTTCGTCGTCGTCCTGTGCCGCGGCCACCAGTTCCAGGCATGCGGCGCGGGCCCGGGTGGGCCATTGCCTGCCTGCCCTGGGGCGAGCCGCCAGTGGGACTGTAAATCGATCGGTGTAACTCCCGATCATGGAAGATGCACCGATGACCAGTGATGACGTGACGAAGCCCAAGGCCGCGAAGGCGGTTGAGCCGATGCCGTCGAAGTCAGTGGACGATCGACTGATCGACGAGTTGGTGACCCGGGACCCTGGTTACACCGCTCGTTTGACAGACCCTCGGCTCGCTGCAACGGCTACTGATCTACCCCGCCCAGGGCTTCATGATCGCGCAGGATGTACCAGCTGACGTGATCCGCGCGTACGAGCGGCTCGCAGGCCGGGGCGTCACAAGCCGACTCGTTCCCGCGACCGCCGAGAGCGCCCCCGGCGCGAGCACCTGACCCAGGCGCCGACCTAGCGACGGGCGCCGAAGTCCTGGGTCCACCAGGGGCCGCCGTCGCCGACGTGGACGCCGACACCGATCTCCTTGAAGGAGCAGTTGAGGATGTTGGCCTTGTGGCCCGGGCTGTTCATCCAGGCCTTCATGACGGCAGCCGCGTCCGGCTGCCCCATGGCTATGTTCTCGCCGAGGGTGGACCAGCCGGTGTAGCCGGCGGCCTCGGCGCGGGTCACCATCGTCGACCCGTCGGGGCCGGTGTGGGACATGGTGCCGCTGGCGGCCATGACATCGCTGTAGTCGTCGGCGGCCTTGGTCAGGTTCGTGTTCTCGGTGACGGGCGAGCAACCGGCCGCCGCGCGCTCCTTGTTGACCAGGGCGATGACCTGGGCCTCGGCGCTGTTCTCGGCCGAGCCGGAGGTGGGGGTCGGCGTGGGCTTCGGCTTCGGGGCCTCCGGTGCCTTGGTCGCGCTCGGCTTCGGCTTCGGTGTCGACGTCTTCGTCGGCCGGGGCTTCTTGGTGGGCTTGGTGCCGGCCGGCTTGGACGGCTTCGGCACGGAGGTCGCCCGCGGCAGCAGCGTGGGCAGGCTCTTGCGGGCCTCCTCGGCGGCCTTGGCGGCCGCCTCGGCCTTCTCCTTCACGTGGTCCGGGGTACCGATCGGGAACAGACCGGGCGGGAGTACACCGGCCGACGCGGCGCCCACACTGAGGCCGGCCGTCACGGCGACGGCGCCAAGCGTGATGGCGACCTTGCGCGCACGGGCCTTCGGGCGGGCGTGCGAGCTGTGGGGGGTTCGGCGGGAACTCATACGTACGACACCTCGAGATCAGATGGAGAAACACTCGACATGGACGATCCCGGCGTGGGCAAAGGGGAGGACCGCCGGGATCTCTGGGGGTGCCGTGAGCGTATGGCTGCTCGATCTTCGAAAACGCGTGATCCGGGCTTCTTCAGAGAGCCCTAAGACACGCATGAGGCTGAACTCAGGTTGGGCGGCGGAAAGTCCGGCTAGCTGGCTAGTTGCCCTCGGCGTACGCCAACCTGTACGCCAACAGCAGCACACAACCACGACCAACCGAGATCACCCACGGCCCACATGATCAGGCCCCATCCCGCCGGGACACGGCCTAGGAGGCGTCCGGCCCGAGCAGTTCCATCAGCGCCTCGCTGTCCGCGGTGAGGTCAGCAGGGGCATTCCTTGTGTGCGGGCGACGTCCCGCATGTCGGCCGCCGCACCCTAGACGGTGTGCCCGTCGTCGACGGCAGCCTGGCCAATCCGTACGCGCACGTCGCCGCCACCGCGCTCGCCCTTGGACGGCAGCACCGGCACCGTCGAGCTGCCCCGGCACCTCGACTGGGGCCCGCGGTACCTCTACGACCTCGGCGACGAGGCCGACGTGATCTTGATGTATGAGCCGGAGTTGAGGAAGCCTCGCACGGGCAGAGTCGGAGGGCCCTCCGGAGCCCTTCAACGAGGGCGGCAGCACCCCGCGGGTGGGGTGCTGCCCGGTGCTCGGCTTGTCGTGTTGCTTGTCGTGTGACTTGTCGTGCGGCTTGTCGCTTGTCTTGTCGCTTGTCGCCTTCCAGGTCAAAGCCCGTTTCCGGCTCTCAGAGAGCCGTCTGAGGCCTTCTCGTTGGCTTGGCGACAAGCGACAGGCGGTCACTGCTCCGGCGTTGTGCCGGGGGCGTGGCGGTGGTGGACGTAGCGGGCTTTGGTGCCGGTACCGGCGCGCACGGCGGTGCGGTCGTCGACCCAGGTCTTGAGCCAGCCGACGACGGTCTGCCGGGTGGTGCCGTGCGTGTCCGCGAGAGCGCGGGCGATGGCGGATGCGCCGGTGCCCTCCGTCCCGGCGGCGAGCAGCAGCGCGAGCGCGTCCTGTCGCGCGGCGTTGTCCTCGCTCCTCAGCGCGGACAGGTTCAGCCCCTGCCCCGCCAACGACTGCTCCGACTCGTCGCCCGGCTCGGCGATGGTGCCGAACTGGGCGTCGATCTCTTCCATGAACTGGCGCGCCAGCGGGTCCTCATCCGCCCTGGAGGAACCGGTGGGCGGGTGTTCGTCGTGGAGCGCGGACAGGTTCAACCCGCCCGAACTGCTCTGCTCCTGGCCGTTGTCCACCGGGCTGTGGGTGCTGTCGCGCATCCATGCGGTGCGGTCCGTGTCCCACCGTGTGGTGTAGGCGGTCCCGGCCGCTTGCCGGGAGACCTTGTCCAGCTGCGGATGCAGTTCCGAGGTGGCGGCGACGATGTACTGCTGAACGCATTTCGTCTACGCCTCGTAGACCCTATTGACCGTGGAGACTGCGATCCCACCGAGGCCCGACAAGGAGATACAACGTGGGGATGCGTAAGGGCTTGTCCGGACATCGGCATGCGAATCTCGCAATGGCGGGGTAATGACCACGGGAGTGATTGCGGCTTACCCATTCCACTGAGGAGGATCGCTGATGGCGGTGCAGAAGTGCTTCAGATGCGGGGTCATAGTCCATTTGGACGGCACGTCGACATGTAAATGCGTGCTCATGGCCGCAGAGGAAGTGGACGCTGCTTTCGAGGCGTTCCGGCCACGGCTCAAGACTTCTTCCTCCCACACCGAGGTCGGCGTGACCGAGCCGGACACGGCCGGCAGTGACCGCTCGCGCGCGGGCCGACGCCGAGGGGTCATCATAGTTACCGCGACTGCGGTAATCGGCACGCTCGCGCTCATGATAGGGATGGTCAGCTCCGGCCAAGATGGGGGCGGAGGCGCTGAAATACCCGAGCTGGGCCCGACCGGCCCTGCCTTCACCGCGCCTGAGTCGGAGGAGGGCCCTACTCCCTCCCCCAGTGCTCCGCAGACCGGTCCCTCCTCGAAGTCCGCGACCAATAGTGCGTCGCACGGGGAGGGGGATATGAAAGACCGTAGCCGGGGATCATCTAAGCCGCCGCGTTCGGAGACGTCCTCTGCAACGGCTGGGAACGTAGCTGGCGGCACAGCCGCTGGGGGCGGTTCCCCGGACGGCGGGCCCACCAGTGACACGGGTGGGGGCGGCGACGGTACGTCGGGTCCCGGGGGCAAGGACAACGGCGGCCCTTCGCATGGTGGGGGCGAGGACGATCACTCAGGAGGGCTCCTGAGCGGTGGCCTCTTGGGCGGTAGTGATCACGACGGGAATAACCGCGCGAAGCACAAGAGGAACGACCAGTGAGGAAACATAGAGAGTCGCGTGAAAGGAGACAGCTCTGAGACGATCACCCCGTGCCCGCAATGTGGCCAGTCCTGGGGAACCGGATCCACCATGGCCCATCGAGCCAGTCCATCGCCGTCATGCCCCCCGCATGCACGCCACTCTCTGGATCAGCAATCTGCCTGGCCTGCTTCTTGCCTGGCCGTACTGGCCTTGTCGTTTCGCCGCCTGGCGAGCCCTCGTGCGCAAGCAGACAATGGTGGCCAGAGCGGATGGTGGCCACTAGGCAGCAGCTACGCCGGTCGTCCTCCAGGAGGTAGCGATGCGTCAAACCAATCTCACTGGGGAGTCGGCCGAATACGTCTGCGCCCGCGAGGAGCTGCGGCAAGCTGAGATCGAGCTGATGCGCCATCGCGAACGTGTCGCCGACCTGCGCCGCCGACTTCCGCTGGGCCCTGTCGTCGACGACTACGTGTTCGAGGAAGGCCCTGCTGACCTGCAGGCTGGTGACGCGCCGGTGACGACCGTGCGACTGAGTGAACTGTTCACTCGGCTGGGACGCGATCTGGTCATCTACCACTTCATGTACGGCAAGCAGCAGACCCAGCCGTGCCCCATCTGCACCATGTGGATCGACGGGTTCAACGGAATCGCCCACCACGTCGCGCAGAACGTCGAGCTCGCAATCGTCGCCGCGGCCGACCTGCCCGCGCTCCGCGCGCACGCCCGAAGCCGGCAGTGGACGAACCTGCGCCTGCTCAGCGCCGGGTCCAGCACCTTCAAATACGACCTCGGCAGCGAGGACGCCGAGGGCATCCAGGACTCGACGGTGTCGGTGTTCACCCGCGACGACAACGGGTCGGTGCGCCACTTCTACTCTGTGCACCCCCGGATGTCCGACGACATCGACCAGCGAGGCATCGACCTGCTCAGCCCGGTGTGGCACATCCTCGACCTCACCCGCCAAGGCCGCGACGACTGGTTCGCCGCACTCAGCTACTAGCCTCCCCGTTTCGGTTGGCTGGCTCTCCAGCCTTCTGCCGATAGGTCGGTGGAACGGCTATGGGCGGGAGCTGCCATGGCACGAGAGATCACGGCCCGTACGCTTGCCGCGAATCGGGCTGGCTCCTCGCCTCGTCCAGGAGCGGCCCCTGCCGAGATTGATCGCCGAATCTTGCCCTAGTCCGCTGGAGAGGGCTGTTGCCTGGGTCTGCGACGTTCGACCGAGACCGTGAGCCTGTCGGGGCAATGCGGGCTGCCATGGTCATCCATACGATCGCGGACGTTGCCGCCGGGATTCTGGGCTGTGGATTCTGCTGTATCTGCTCGACGCGAACCAGGCGAACGGCCTGGTCAGCATTGTGCACTGGATGGCGGACTGGCTCGCGGGCTGTTTCAGGACCTGTTCACCAGGGAGAGCGAAGGGGTCCGCGTTGTGCTCAACTACGCTGTGTCGGCCGCGCTTTACCTTTTGCTCGGACATGGTCTCGCGGCACGGATTCGCCGCTTCTGCTCGCGCTTCTGACCGGTTGGCCCCAGAGAAGACATGTTGCCGGTCCCGGATGACGGGATTCCCGCGACAATTCAGGGGTGCCCGGTTTCCGGGCACCCCTGAATCCGTTGTTGTCGTGTGTCGTCGTGCAGATCATGCAGATCGTGACTCACTCGTCTTCGCCGCCCTGGTCGGCCTCGCTGTTCACGACCTTGAAGTCCTTGTCCAGGTGCACGTCCACGCGGCTGCCGTCGTTGAGGGTCACTTCAACCTCGTAGAACGCATCCTCGTCGCCCGCTTCGGAGTCGGTCACCCTGCCGCCGCCGGTGTGGTCGAGGGCCGCCGCGCTGGCTTTGGTGAGGGCCTTGCCCCGGATGGGGGGCTCGCTGTCGTCGGAGCCCGTGGCCAGTGCCGCCCCGGTTCCGCCGGCGACGAGGGCCGCCGCACACGCTCCGACGATCCACTTCCTCTTGCTGTTCATCACAGGCTCCTTCTCCCGTAGCCGCCTGAGTAGCCTCAGGATGCGCCCGAGCAGCTGAACAGACCCTGAATACGGCGGGCGCCCAGCCCCCCTCTCAGGCCACGCCTCTCAGGAGCACCCCCTCCGAGCGGCCCACTACGGCCTCCGGCCGTCCCCAAGCGCTCCCCCCGCCGACCTCACCCGAAGGAAGCCCGAGGTGGCTCCTGGCCGTGGGCGGTGTGGCGGGCCGCCGAGTCGATGGTGGCGAGGGCCTCGCGCTCATCGAGGCCGGTGTCGAGGGCGGCTGCGGTGAGGGACGCGGTGAGTTGCGGGCCCAGTCCGGTCTCGTACGCCCGGCAGGCGGCCCAGAACAGCCGGTCGTTGCGCTGCCCGGGGCGCGACTCCCGAACGAAGGCGATCAGCCGGTCCGCGTGCGCCCCCGGCGCACCCGACGGGATGCGGACCGGGGCGCGGCGGGCGCGCCCGGGGGGCGTGAGCAGCCGGAGAAGCGCGGGCGGGGCAGGTGCCGCTCGGATGGGACCGGGGGCGAGGCGGTAGACGCCCCGGGTGCTGTACGAGCCGGGGCCGACGAGGTATCCGCCACTGCCGCGGACGTCGATGCCGGGCGCGAGGCGGCCTGCCGAATTCGGTACAGGTCTGCCGGGCGGGCCGGTCAGCCAGAGATGGCGGCCGCCGCTGGGCGTGAGGACGGTGACCGTGGGAGGAAGGACGAATCCGTGTCGGCGGGCGAGGCGTTCCAGGGCGGCGAGGCTGTCGGAGCCGGTCTTGACGTCCAGATCGAGGCCGATGAGGTGGTGCGGGGCGCGGCCGCAGGCGATGCCGTAGCCGGTGGCCCAGGGCGCGGCGTCGAACAGCGCGAGGATCTGTGCTGGGTCGGTCGTCGCGTCGTGGACCCCATGACCGGCCCGCCCGCACTCACCCCGGCAGCGTACGGGCCGAGCGTCGGCGTGGTGCGGCGAGCGGACTGCGGGCAGCTTCCCGCGGGTCAGTGGGATGACGGGCAGCCCGCGGGCGGCCGCGGCCAGTGCGTGGCGGCGCGCCGCGGCCGCAGGTCCGTGCGCCGGGAGCCGGGGAATACCGGGCGAGGCCATGGATCGATTTTCGCTCACACGTTCTATATGTGGAAGTGTGCGAGCCGCTTTTGCGGCCGAATGGGCGACCCGGGCGAGATCTGTTGGAACGTGCCCGAAGCGCATCGAGATCGGATGGCACCGGGGCCGATGGCCTGTCCCTGGCGGACGACGCAGGTGCGGGCTGCGACTTCGGGGCCTGAGAGACGTTTATCGGGTGGTCCTCATGCTTGCGGGCGAATAGGGATCCGAGGGGGATTCAGGGCGAAACCGGTGGGCAGCTCTGGTGTCGCGACGTCGCATCAACGCCGAGGCAGCGGGCCAACTGCCTCGTGGCACCTCGTACTTCCGCTCATGGAGGACTGACATGGCAAGTATCCGTACTGTCCGCGCTCTCGCCGCCCTCGCGTCGCTGCCCTTGACGGCCGCGCTCTTCGCCGGTGTGGCGCAGGCCGACAGCGGGCCGTTCGCGGGCGACGGATCGAACACGAGCGTCGCCGGTGTCGTCGGCAGCGGCGTGGGGGACGACAACAACGGCAACTCCACGACGACACAACAGGTTGCCACGGGTTCCGGCGCCTCGAACGACAACAGCACCGCGAGCGTGAACGACTCCGCGTTCACGGCCATCGACCAGTCCAAGGACAGGGTCGCGTTCAACGTCGTCGATCTCTGGTGAGCGCAGGCTCGTAGAGCCGCTTGTGGGGACGGTGACACGCTGCGCGACGGCACCTCGGTGCCGTCGCGCAGCCGTGTGTCCGGCCCCGTTCCCGACCTTGACAGGTGGCGTTGACCTGACGGACAGTCAGAAATCTGTGTGGAACCTGAAGCCCTCGAGCGGTGTATCGAAAGTGTCCGGACATCGTGGGGGCGCCGGGCGAAGCCGAGCCGGGCGGGAGGGACGGGACATGGGGGCGGACGTGGGTGAAGACCAGCGGGCGCAGGAGCTCTACGAGCGGTTGAAGGCGTACGAGGGGAAGGCAGCCGCCGCGGGGTGTGAGGGCAAGGATGTCGTCAACGAGCCGATGATCCGGCACTGGTGCGAGGCGATGGGCGACACCAGCCCGGCCTACCCCACCATCGCGCCGCCCACGATGCTGCAGGCGTGGACGATGGGCGGGCTGTCCGGGCACGCGGGCCGGACCGATGCGTACGACGCGCTGCTGGGGCTGCTCGACGACGCCGGATTCACCTCGGTGGTCGCGACCGACTGCGAGCAGGAGTATCTGCGCCCGTTGCGGCCGGGGGACAGAATCACCTTCGACGCGGTGATCGAGTCGGTATCGGCCCAGAAGACGACGAAGCTGGGCACTGGTCATTTCGTCACGACCAGGATGGACGTTCGCGCGGACGGTGAGTTGGCGGGGACGCACCGCTTCCGGATCCTCAAGTACGCCCCCGTTCAGCGGAAGCCGAAGGCACGGCGTCCCCGACCAGTGATCAATCGCGACACTCGGGGATTCTGGGAAGGAGTCTCGCGGCACGAGCTGCTCATCCAGAAGTGCACGGGCTGCGGGACCCTCCGCTTCCCCTGGCTGCCGGGATGCAACAGCTGCGGCTCCCCCGCCTGGGAGACCGTCGAGGCAGTCGGTGACGGGACCGTCTACTCGTACGTCGTCATGCACCACCCGCCGTTCCCGGCCTTCGCGGAGCCCGACCCCGCCACTGGCAGCCCGCGTCCCTACGCCGTCGGCCTCATCGAACTGTCGGAAGGCGTGCGGATGATCAGCAACATCACCGGGGTGCCGCCCGCCGCGATACGGATCGGTATGCCCGTCGAGCTCGAATTCCTGAGCGCGGACGACGAGTTGACCCTGCCGGTCTTCCGCGCGCGTCATGCCGTGCCCCAGGAGGACGCCGTATGACCAAGGTGGGCGACGAGCTGTCGTCGCTGTGCATTCCGATCACGCGCACGCTCATCGTCGCCGGGGCGGTCGCCTCTCGCGACTATCAGGACGTGCACCACGACGCGGAGGCGGCGCGGGCGAAGGGCTCCCCCGACATCTTCATGAACATCCTCACCACCAACGGTCTGGTCGGTCGCTACATCACCGACTTCTTCGGACCGCGGGCGCGCCTCCGCAAGGTGGCCATCAGGCTGGGGGTGCCCAATTACCCAGGAGACACCATGACGTTGACCGGCACCGTCGCCGCGGTCGACGGCCGGACGATCGATGTGAACATCGTGGGAGCCAACGGCCGCGGAAACCATGTCACCGGCACGGTCACCGTCCAGCTCCCGTCGGAGGTGGGCACATGAGCCTCCGCAACCGCGACACCTTGGGCGGCCGGGCCGCCATCGTGGGCATCGGCGCCACCGAGTTCTCCAAGGACTCCGGCCGCAGCGAACTGAAACTCGCGGTGGAAGCCGTCCGGACGGCACTGGACGACGCCGGACTGACCCCCGGCGACGTCGACGGCATGGTCACCTTCACCATGGACACCAGTCCCGAGATCACGGTCGCCCAGGCTGCGGGCATCGGTGAGCTGTCCTTCTTCTCCCGGGTCCACTACGGCGGCGGGGCAGCCTGCGCCACTGTCCAGCAGGCAGCCATGGCCATCGCATCCGGTGTGGCCGAGGTGGTCGTCTGCTACCGGGCGTTCAACGAACGGTCCGGCCGCCGCTTCGGCTCCGGGGTGGAGCACCGTGAGCCCTCGGCGGAGGGCACAGCACTCGGCTGGTCGCTTCCCTTCGGGCTGCTCACCCCAGCGTCCTGGGTCGCCATGGCGGCTCAGCGCTATCTGCACACCTTCGGGCTGACGCCCGAGGCGTTCGGCCATGTCGCCG
Organism: Streptomyces sp. KR80; assembly: GCF_052245555.1. Taxonomy (NCBI): domain Bacteria; kingdom Bacillati; phylum Actinomycetota; class Actinomycetes; order Kitasatosporales; family Streptomycetaceae; genus Streptomyces; species Streptomyces sp. KR80. The sequence continues at coordinate 158,959 of NZ_JBQQCD010000003.1, read as the reverse complement.
TCATGGACCGTCGCCATGCGGCGCGCAACCCGGCCGCGTACTTCTACGGGAAGCCGATCACTCTCGACGACCATGCCGCCTCCCGCTGGATCGTCGAACCGCTGCGGCTCCTCGACTGCTGTCAGGAGACCGACGGAGGGCAGGCGATCGTCGTCACCTCCGTCGAGCGCGCCCGCGACCTGCGGAGGTCCCCGGTCGTAGTCACGGCCGCTGCTCAGGGCGCCGGACGCGCCCAGGAGCAGATGACGAGCTTCTACCGCGACGATCTCACCGGCCTGCCGGAGATGGGTGTGGTCGCCCGCCAGCTCTGGCGCACCAGTGGGCTGCGGCCCGACGACATCGACGTGGGGATCCTCTACGACCACTTCACGCCGTTCGTGCTCATGCAGCTCGAGGAGTTCGGCTTCTGCAAGCCAGGAGAGGCCGCCGACTTCGTCGCCGCCGGGGCGCTGCCCCTCAACACCCACGGCGGCCAGCTCGGCGAGGCTTATCTGCACGGGATGAACGGCATAGCCGAGGCCGTCCGGCAGCTGCGCGGCAGCTCGGTCAACCAGATACCCGGGGCGTCCCGGGCCCTGGTGACGGCTGGTACCGGAGTTCCCACATCCGGGCTCGTCCTTGGTACGGACGGCTGACAGGGTCTCCCGGGCCGCGTGTCTGACGGCCCTTCAGGTTCCGCGGGTCGTTCACTCACCCTATGGAACGACGAAAGAAGATCATTCAATATGTGATCGCGTTGCTGACGGCGATCGCCGCGGTCGTCAGCAGCTTGGTCACCGGCGCCACCGCCGTCGCCGATGCCTCGGCCGGCAACGGGGATCTGCGGTCCGAGGGCGCCGAGATCTTCACCGGTCTGGGCTTCGACACCTGCGAAACCCCGTCGCTCGGTGCCATGAGCGCCTGGCGGAAATCGAACTACCGCGCCGTCGGCGTCTACATCGGCGGCCGTGGCCGGGCCTGCAAGAAGCAGACCCACTTGGGACGCCGTTGGATCCGCGAGGTGACCGACCGGGAATGGAAGGTACTGCCGGTCTATGTCGGATCGCAGTCCCCGTGCGTCCACAGCAAGAAGAAGAAGCATGTGCCCATCAACAAGGAGCCGTGGAGTCAGGGTCTCGAGGAGGGGAAGGACGCAGTGGCGAAGGCGGCCGGTCTCGGCATGCAGGAGCGCAGCGCGATCTACCTCGACATGGAGGCCTACGACCGCAGCGACAGAAACTGCGCCGAGACCACGCTCTCCTTCATCCGCTCCTGGAGTCGCGAGGTACGGAGCCGGGGCTACTTCCCCGGCTTCTACAGCAGTTCCACCTCGGGTGTGAAGCACGTCGAGACCGCTCGGCAGCGCGGAGTGCGCGATCTCCCCGATGTGGTGTGGTTCGCCCGCTGGAACGTCCCGCCCTCGCTCTACGAGGAGCCGGTGCTCGACCAGACCGCATGGGGCCCGCACCGGCGCATCCACCAGTTCAAGGGCAACGTCGTCGAGGAGCACGGGGGCGTCAGGTTGAAGATCGACCGGAATCTGATCGACGCCCCGGTCGCGGTGGTCGAATGAGCACGATCGGCCGGGGCGGGCACGGGAACCCTGAGCCGGGGCCGAGGACCAGTCCACCTCTGGGAGGTTGGGGCCCCGTCGCCCGTACGACCTGAGGGGGACCCGTCTTCGGCACTTACGGCCGATCCGGGTAACATCCGCCGCTCCTAGCGTTGAGTGCATGACCACGCCTGTCTGCACCGGCGCATCCGCCGCAATGTCCCCCTCGTTTCCGTCGTTCTCGTCGTACGTGCGAGACCGCAGTCCCGTGCTCCTGCGCACCGCTCGCTCGCTGACCGCGAACCCGTGCGACGCCGAGGACCTGCTGCAGACCGCGCTGACCAAGACCTACCTGGCCTGGGAACGAATAGCCGACCACAGAGCGCTCGACGGGTACGTACGGCGGACGTTGGTGAACACCCGGACCTCCCAGTGGCGCAAGCGCAAGGTCGACGAGTTCGCCTGTGAGGAGCTCCCCGAGCCCGAGGCCACCCCGGCCCCGGACCCGGCCGAGCAGCAAGGGCTGCGCGATGCGATGTGGCGCGCGATCCTGCGGCTGCCCGACCGCCAGCGGGCCATGGTCGTCCTCCGGTACTACGAGGACCTGAGCGAGGCCCAGACCGCCGAAGTGCTCGGCGTCTCGGTCGGTACGGTCAAGAGCGCCGTCTCCCGCGCGCTGTCCAAGCTGCGTGAGGACCCCGAGCTCGCTCACGCCTGCTGAACCGGGAAGCCGCGACCGGAGCGTGCACGCGGTAGTGACATACCCAACGGTATGGCCGCAGAATCAGGCCACCATGACCGTCGCGTGACCGCGCCTTCGGGAGGCACCGGTGCTGAGCACGATGCAGGACGTACCGCTGACAGTGAGCCGCATCCTGCGGCATGGATCGACCGCCCACGCCGACTCGTACGTCACGAGCTGGACCGGCGAGGACGCGCCCGAGCGCCGCAGTTTCGCGGAGATCGGAGCACGTGCCGCGCAGCTGGCGCACGCCCTGCGCGACGAGTTGGGCGTCGTGGGCGATCACCGGGTCGCCACGCTCATGTGGAACAACGCGGTTCACCTGGAGGCGTACCTCGCCATCCCGTCGATGGGCGCCGTCCTGCACACCCTGAATCTCCGGCTTCCCGCAGACCAGTTGGCCTGGATCGTGAACCACGCCGCGGACCGCGTGATCATCGTCAATGGCTCCCTTCTGCCCCTCCTCGCCCCGCTCCTCCCGCAGCTCGAGCCGGTCGAGCACGTGGTCGTGGCAGGCCCCGGCGACCGATCTGTCCTCGATGCCAGCCGGGTCCGCGTCCACGACTACGAGGAGCTGATCGCCGGCCGCCCCTCCGCCTTCGACTGGCCGGCGATCGACGAGCGCGAGGCCGCCGCCCTCTGTTACACCTCCGGCACCACCGGCGACCCCAAGGGTGTCCTCTACAGCCACCGTTCGATCTATCTGCACTGCATGCAGGTCAACAGCGCCGAGTCCTTCGCGACGACGACCGCGGACGTCGCGCTGCCGGTCGTCCCGATGTTCCACGTCAACGCCTGGGGCCTGCCGCACGCCGCCTTCATGGGCGGCACGTCGCTGCTCATGCCCGACCGCTTCCTGCAGCCCGCCCCGTTGGCAGAGATGATCGAGACCGTGCGGCCGACCCTCGCCGCAGCCGTTCCGACAATCTGGCAGGGACTGCTCGGCGAGCTCGACGCCAAGCAGCGTGACGTATCCAGTCTGCGGACCGTCGTCATCGGTGGGTCGGCTTGCCCGCCGGCGCTCATGAAGGCGTTCGAGGAGCGGTACGGCATCCGGGTCGTGCATGCCTGGGGCATGACGGAAACCTCACCGCTCGGCACGGTCGCCCACCCGCCGGCCGGGCTCACGGCCGAGGAGGAGTGGCCGTACCGCCTGACACAGGGCCGCTTCCCGGCCTCCGTCGAGGCCCGTCTTGCCGGTCCGGGCGGTGAGATCCTGCCCTGGGACGGCACCTCGGCCGGCGAATTGGAGGTCCGCGGCCCCTGGATCGCCGGCGCGTACTACGGCGGCAACTCCGGTGAACCACTGCGGCCCGAGGACAAGTTCAGCGAGGACGGCTGGCTGCGCACCGGTGACGTCGGCACCATCACGCCGGACGGCTACCTCACCCTCACCGACCGGGCGAAGGACGTGATCAAGTCCGGTGGCGAGTGGATCTCCTCGGTCGAGCTCGAGAACCACCTCATGGGGCACCCGGAGGTGGCTGAAGCGGCGGTCGTCGCCGTGCCGGACGAGAAGTGGGGCGAACGACCGCTCGCCACCGTCGTTCTGAAGGACGGCGCCGCCCCGGACTACGAGGCGCTCAGGGCCTACCTCGCCGAGCGCATCGCCCGCTGGCAGCTGCCCGAGCGCTGGGCCGTCATCCCGGCCGTGCCCAAGACGAGCGTCGGCAAGTTCGACAAGAAGGTGCTGCGCAAGCAGTACGCGGACGGGGAGCTGGACGTCACGCAGTTGTGAGCGCCGGAACCGCTGGGCGTCCGGCGCATAGTCGCCGGCGCCGGTGGTTCCGCACGCCGTCGGGCCAGGGGCCGGGACGGGGCATCGTCCGGCATCGTCCCCCGCGTCGCGCTCAGTTCGCGCCGATCTTCGCCAGCAGGTCCACGATCCGGCTCTGCACCTCGGCACTCGTCGAGCGCTCCGCCAGGAACAGCACCGTCTCGCCCGAGCTGAGCCGTGGAAGCTCCGCCGGGTCGATGTCGGCCGAGGTGTAGACGACCAACGGCGTGCGGTTGAGCAGCCCGTTCGCCCGTAGCCAGTCGACGATTCCGGCCCGGCGGCGACGCACCTGCATCAGATCCATCACCACCAGGTTCGGACGCATCTGCGCCGCGAGCGTCACCGCGTCCGCGTCCGAGCCCGCGCGGGCGACCTGCATGCCGCGCCGCTCCAGCGTCGCCGAGAGGGCTCCCGCGATGGCGTCGTGCCCCTCGATCAGCAGCACCCGGGGCGGGTGCTGCTCGCTGTCGCGCGGGGCGAGGGCCTTCAGCAGTACGGCCGGGTCGGCACCGTACGCGGCTTCCCGGGTTGCCTGCCCCAGGCCCGCGGTCACCAGCACCGGCACCTCGGCCGCCACCGCGGCCGTACGCAGCGACTGCAGCGCCGTCCGCGTGATCGGCCCCGTCAGCGGGTCGACGAACAGGGCCGCCGGGTACGCCGCGATCTGCGCATCCACCTCTTCGCGGGAGTGCACGATCACCGGTCGGTAGCCACGGTCGCTCAGCGCCTGCTGGGTGGGGCCGTCCGGGGCGGGCCAGACGAGCAGTCGGCGCGGGTTGTCCAGCGGCTCGGGGGGCAGTTCGTCGTCCATCGGAGGGGCGCCCTGGGAGTCGGTGACATCGATGGCGCCGTTGGGTCCGTCCAGCGGCTCAGGACCCTCGGCGCCGTCGTCGGGGGCGCCTATCGCGTAGGCCCGGCCCTCGTTCGCGTCCAACAGCCGTGGTGGCTGCGGCTGCTGTGATTCCCGGGGGCGTGCGGCGGCCCCTGGCGCGCCGGGTAGCGTGCGCTCCCCCTCCTGCGGCGGGGCGGCGAGCTTGCGCCGCTTGCCGGAGGGGGTTGCCGGCTGTGCGGGCGGCTGTGGCGGCCGCTGCTGGTCGACGACCTGCTGGGCGAAGGGCACGTTCTGGCCGAGCGTGCGCACGCTGATCGCGCGGGACTGTGTGGTGGAGTCATCGGCCTGGTCCGACGGCTGCGCCTCCGGGGGCAGGGGCTGCGGCTTCGGCTGCGCCCCGCCCGGTGGGTGCTGGTCGCCGGGGCGCTCCGGTGGCATGGGCGGGGGAGCGGGAGTTTCCCTCGCAGGAGTCCCCTGGGCGGGGGTTCCCTGCGCCGGCCTTCCGTGGGCGGGCGTTTCCCCGGCGGAAGTCCCGTGCGCGGGCGTCCCTTGCCCGGGGAATCCCTGCGCAGGAGTCCCGGCGGCCGGCTCGCTCGCCTCGAACTGTTCCTCGGCCGGGTCGCGTCGCGCACGGCGGCGTCCCGTCGGGACCGGGTGCGGCTGCGGCGGTGTGTGGTCGTAGTCGGGCCCCTCGGGCACCGGCCCGTGCCCACCGCGCTCGTCGGGTGACCGGTCACCGGGCTGCCCCCCGGCACCAGCCGCCGACCGCGCCTCGTCACCCGCGGCGGGCGGCAGCGCGAAGGCCTGCCGGTCCCCGACGGTGTCGTCCTGGCTGCTCGTCCCGCCCTGACCGGGCAGCCGGCGCTCGCCATCGGCCAATGCCCGCCGCGTCCTGCGACCGCCTGCCGTTGAGGTACTCGGCGCCTGCCCGCCTGCCGCAGGCAGGGCGGGCGCGGCGGACTGCGCCTGCGCCGGAGAGCTCGTGGCCGTGCCGCCCGCAGGCGTGGCAGCCTCGTCGGCACCGGGCGGCTGTACGCGTCGGCCCTGCCGCCCCGTGGGCTCGGGACTCCGGCCCTGCGGTGGCACCGGTGTCGGAGCCGCGCCGGGCCCGAAGGTCCTGCCGTCCCTGCCCTCGTCGTACGGTCCGGGCACGGGACTGGAACTCTGTTCGTCCCTGCGCAACTGTGCCGGGACGGGACTGAGGTCCTGGCCCTGACCGCCCGGACCGGTCCATCCGTTCATGGGTCTGTGGTCCGCCGACTCACTGGGCAGGGCGGGCAGCGCGCTCCCCGTCCGGCCGCCGTCGGTGCCGTTGCCGGACTCCGCCGCCGGAGGGGTCGCGCGGCGGGCTCGCCGCCCAGTCGGTTCGGTCCCCCGGCCCTCGGTCTGCGGGCCGGTGCCCTGCGGCGGTACGGCGGCGGGTGGCACACCGTTCGCGGTCGCAACACTCCCCGACGACTGCGGGCCGTACTCGCTGCTGGTCTCGTCGCTTTGTGCCCAGCGCTCCGCAGCGGTGGCCAGTGAGCCGTACGACGCGTCCGAACCCGAACCCGAACCCGAACCCGAACCCGAACCCGAACCCGTACCCGAACCCGTACCGCCGCGCCGTGCACGCCGGCCTGACCTCGGTCCGGCGGCGTGAGCAGCGGCATCCGGCGCCTCTGAGGGACCGGCTGCCGACTGCGGCATGTCGCCGCTCGTTACGGGCTCCATCTCCTCCGGGCTGGGCCGTCCACGACGGCGCCCGGTCGGCTGCGGGCCCGTCGGCGTCGGAGTCGTAGAGGAAGCCGGTACCGGAGCGGGCTTGGAGACATCCGTGTCGCCAGAGGCCACGGCAGACGGCAGCGCAGGGAGAGCGCGTGCCTGCTGGGCCGACCCGCCCGACCCGACCGGACCGCCCGCCGTTCCGGCGCCGTGCATCCCTGAGCCGAGCGCATCCGAGCCGACCGACCCGGTGCCGGACTCGGCACCGGCCGCCCCCTCGTTCGCCGCGCGGCGACGCGCCCGGCGTCGACCGGTCGGCGTCGGGGAATCGGTCGCTTGCGCGGGGATCGTGGGCGCGTCAACGGCGGAACCACCGCTGGTACCCGAGTCCCCGCCGCCTCCAACCCCTCTGCTGCCGCCCGAGGTCTCATCGGTGCGCGCCTCCCCGGCGTGGGAATCACCCGGTGCCCCTGGTGCATCCGCCGCACCAGGCGCCCCCGCGCCCGCTACGGCCGTCGCCGTGGTCGCGTCCGGGTTCCCGGCGCGAAGCGGCACTTCGAGCACATACGCGCTCCCGCTCATCCCCGGTACCTCATGCGTCTGCAGCACGCCGCCGTGCTGGCGCACGATGCCGCGCACGATCGGCTCGTGCACGGGGTTCCCCCCGGAGTACGGCCCGCGCACCTCGATCCGTACCACCTCGCCGCGCTGCGCGGCCGCGACCACGATCGTCGAGTCGCCGGTGACGCCCCCGGCCGGGGCGTTCCCCGTCGCGTCGACTCCGGCCACGTCCGCGATCAGGTGTGCGAGGGCCTGGGTCAGCCGCCTCGCGTCCACCTCGGCCTGCAACGGCGGGGCGTGCACCGCGAACTGCGCGCGCCCCGGCCCGATCAGTTCGACCGCGCCCTCGACACCCGCCGCCACGACGGCATCCAGCGGGACGACCTCCCGCTGCAGCTGCTCCTGTCCGGAATCCAGCCGCTGGAAGCTCAGGACGTTGTCGACGAGCGTGGTCATCCGGGCGTACCCGGCGGTGAGGTAGTGCAGGATCTGGTTGGCCTCGGGCCACAGCTGTCCAGCCGGGTCGGAGGCCAGCGTGCCCAGCTCGGTGCGCAGCTGTTCCATCGGTCCGCGCAGCGACTCGCCCAGGACGGAGATCAGCTGCGCGTGGCGGCCGGCCAGCGCGTCGTACCGTTCGGCTTCCCGCGCTTCCAGTTCCGCGTACCGCTGAGCTTCCCGGGCCTCCAGTGACGCGTACCGCTCGGCCTCGCGGGCTTCCAGCTCCGCATACCGTTCGGCCTCCCGGGCCTTCAGTTCCGCGTGCCGGGCCTCCAGCTCCTCATAGGGGCGCCGGTCGGTGAAGGTCATGACCGCGCCGACCAGCTGCTCCCCGTCCCGTACGGGCGCGGTCGTCAGGTCGACGGGCACCGGTTGCCCGTCCTTCGCCCAGAGCACCTGTCCGCGCACCCGGTGCTTGCGGCTGGACCGCAGCGTGTCGGCGAGCGCCGACTCCTCGTACGGGAACGGGGTGCCGTCGGTCCGTGAGTGCTGGATCAGCGGGTGCAGCTCCTTGCCGCCGAGATCGCTCGCGCGGTAGCCGAGGATCTGCGCGGCGGACGGGTTGACCAACACGACCTTGCCGTCGGTGTCGACGCCGACGACACCCTCGGCGGCCGCGCGCAGGATCATCTCCGTCTGGCGCTGCTGCCGGGCGAGCTCGGCCTCGGTGTCGACCGTTCCGGACAGGTCGCGGACGACGAGCATCAGCAGCTCGTCGCCGGTGAACTGGTGGAGCGACGGGTCGGCGTACGGGGTCCGGCCGTCCTCCAAGTTGGCGCTGGTCACCTCGACGGGGAACTCCGACCCGTCCGTTCGGCGTGCGACCATCCGGGTCGGCTTCGTCCGCCTGCCTGGCTCCTCGTCGCCCGGCCGCCGCATCGAGCCGGGGATCCGCTTGGAGTCGAAGGCCGGAAGCAGGTCCAGCAGCCCTCGGCCCACGAGCGCAGTGCCGGGCGCCTCGAAGGTCTCGAGTGCGATGGTGTTGGCGTTGACGACCGTGCCGTTGCAGTTCACCAGCAGCAATGCATCGGGAAGGGCGTCGAGTATGGCGGCGAGGCGAGCAGCTCCTCGGGATGGCCTGCTGCTCACGACGACCATTCCTCCCTGATCACTGCACCTTGCCGACAGCCCTGGCCATTCTGCCGCGCCTCCCGGGGCCTGTCACGGGAGGGAGTCTACGGGCAGCCATTGCGGGCGCGACGGCGGATGAGCGGAGGGCGGATGGCGACTTCGTGCGACTCGGTCTACGCCCGACATAAGGCACTCGGCCCCATGCTGCGGCGGGAAACGGCTGCATTCCAGGTCAGGGCTCGATCAGGGGCCGGTCTCCGGGAGTACCGGCCGCAGCTTGTCCCAGCGGGCGATCTCGCAACCGTTCGCCCGGTCGTAGTGGGCATCGACCGGGCGGCCCGCCCAGGTGCCGTTGACATGGGCCGTCGCCGGGCCGCCGTGCATCATCGTGCAGGCGCTGCGGGGCTCGACGGGGGCGAACGGGTCCTCGCCCCAGCGCGTCATCTGGTCGAGACGGTCGCATGCGGCCTCGGCGTCCCAGTGCGTACCGCCCGCCGGATGGCACTCGAGACTGTAGGTACCGTCGAGGGAACGTTTTCCGGTGTTGCTGATGGTGATGGTGAGACGGTCTTCCCCGGCCGGCGGCACGATGTCCGGAAGGTCTGGTGTCGGCAGGGGCATGGGAAGTGGTGTCGGAACCGCGGCGGCTCCGGTGGCCGGTACCGCCGCGAGGGCGGCCGCGGCGGAGATCGCGGTGAGAGCGAGGCGGCGGAGCAGCATCGGGGACTCCCTGGGTGGCGGGACGGGCAGGGCGGCAGGGCCAGCTGAGGCGAGCCCTGGGGCACCTCCCAGCGGTAGCTGGGGGAGCGAGCCCGCCATGACTAACGCTCCTGCCGCCGGGGCGTTGCGCAACCTGCCGCTGTCCCCGGGAGTGACCGGGCACCGCCAGGAGAGCCGAGAGGGCCGCGGCCGAGGCCGGGCGCTGCGGAGAAGACGGGCGCCAAAGGGGGGAACGAGGGCGTCCCGCGCGCGGTAAGGGCTTTGCTCTGCCGCACGCGCGACGGGTACCGTAGGGGGCGATTGGTGGCAGCCCGCAGGGCTGTGCCATCATCTGCACACACCCTTCGCCTTCGGGACGGCTGAGTGTGCGAGGAGGCTTCGCCTAGTCTGGTCTATGGCGCCGCACTGCTAATGCGGTTTGGGGTAACCCCCCATCCCGGGTTCAAATCCCGGAGCCTCCGCTCGATCTCCTGGATCTGGTGAGGCCCTGGCTCCGACAGCCGGGGCTTCAGCCGTTCTTGACCTCTCTGGAGGCTGTTTCCCCAGGTCAGCATGGGGATGGTTAACGGATTTCGCCTCCGGCGGCAGGTCATGTAATGTTGTTCCCGCAACGCCGACCGGCATGAAAAGGCCGAGACGCAAGCGCTCGTAGCTTAACGGATAGAGCACTTGACTACGGATCAAGAGGTTGCAGGTTCGAATCCTGCCGAGCGCGCATTCTGACCAGGCCTCCCATGAACGCATGGGGGGCCTTCGGCGTTCCGGGAGGACTGTGACATCGGCAGAGCGAGACGCCTGGCGGTGCACCGGGCCGGTCTGGGGGACGGATGGTCCCGGGCTGGGGTGGTATCACCCGGGAGCCGGTGAACGGACGAGCCGGATCCGGTACGGGCAGCCGCTGGCGTTCGTCGTGGAGGGCGGCCGCCGCTGTACGGGGGTGTGGCGCGGGGGACATCGGACCCCCTGCCCGGAGGCCGCCGCCGTGCCCGTACGGAGCCGGAGCGCGCAGTGCGCGGACTGTGCGCGGCTCGACCGGTCCCGGTCCGTGGCGGCCGACACCCGGGCCGACGACCCACAGCCGTACGCCGTCTACCTCGCCTCCTTCGGTCCCGCGCTCCTCAAGGTGGGAATCACGGCGGCAGCGCGCGGCTCGGTCAGGCTGCTGGAACAGGGGGCCGTGACCTTCACCTGGCTCGGGCGGGGCCCGCTGATGGGTGCTCGCCGGGCCGAGGAGCTGCTCGGGGCGGCGCTGGGGGTGAAGGACCGCATTCCCTCGGCTGAGAAACGGTCGGTACGGGCGGCGCTGCCGCCGGTCGGTGAGCGGTTCTCGGAACTGGCCTCACTCCACGCGCGCGTGGCGGAGCTGCCGGGCTGGCCGGAGTCCCTGGAACGCGCGCCCTTCGAACCGGTCGACCACGAGAGGCTCTTCGGCCTGGACCGGCTGGCCGCCCGGGTGTCCGCCGGGCACATGGCCGACGTCACGGCGCTCGGCGACGGGGTCGCCGTGTCGGGCGAGCTGCTCGGGGCGGCCGGGCCCGATCTCCATCTCGGGACGGAGGACGGGGTGCTGGTGCTCGACGGCCGACTGGCGGCCGGTTGGGTACTGCGGGCCGCGAAGCCGGGCCGGCCGACGACAGCGCCGGTACGGGTCTTGGCCGCGCGGCCCGCCGCGGGCACCGGGGTGCAGGGCGGACTCTTCTGACGACGGTCGGCGGTGGCGGGCGGTCCAAGGGCCGCGCTGAGGGGCGGCTGATCAGCGACGACGCCGTACCAGTAGATCGGTGACCAGAGGGCGGTGGTCCGAGGCGAGCGTCTCGGCCACCTCCGCGCCGCGCATCCGGATGCCCTGCGACACCGTCACGTAGTCGATGCGCTTCACCGGGTCCTGCGCCGGAAAGGTCAGCCCGTCACTGGACGGCTCCGCATCGGTCAGCCGCTCCCACAGCGGTGCCAGCTCCGGTGCGTCCGGTTCCGCGTTGAAATCGCCGACCAGCACCTGTTGCGGGCACCTGCCATGCCGCCGGTCGCAGTCCTCCGCCATGATGCGCCGGGTATCGGCGACTTGCGCCCTGCGCACGGACGGATCGGGCCGGTAGTCGAGGTGTGTCGAGTAGATGTGCACGGGGATCCCCCGGGCCCGTACGACCACCTCGGCGAAGCCAGGCGCCGGGGCTGGGGCCGGATGCGGATCCTGCGTCGACAGCCGGGTGATCTCGTGGTTCTCGGCGCTCAGGATCGGGAAGCGGGACAGCACCGCGACCCCGAACTCCCGGCGCGGCTTGCCCGGCTCGGCCGGCTCGAGACTGTAGATGGGCGCGAAGTACACCCGCATGCCCAGGGCGGCGGCGAGCTCGTCGGCGAGATCGCGCCACTCACTACGCGCGCCCCAGTGGACGTCGACTTCCTGAAGTCCGATCACATCGGCGTCCAGGGCGCGGATCGCGGCGGCCGTGCGCCGTGGATCGAAGACGTTGTCCTGCCCGGCACCGGCGTGAATGTTGTACGTCGCGACACGCAGCGGAACACGATGTCCCGTCGGGCCGGACGGATCGGCATGGGCCGGGGGTGGCGCGGTGACCACGCCCAGGATCCCGGCGGCGAGCAGCAGTTGAGCGAAACGGCGGCGCGGCGGCATCCAGGCCTCCTCGGCTCTCATGTCGGCTCGGCGCGGAGGACCGTGCGACGACCGCGTCGAACACCCCATATCGAAGAGTGTCATACGACGTACGAGATGTCCGCTACAGTGTGCGCCTTTCGGCATGGCGGGCTCGCCGACCGATACGGGGCGGACCGGACGCGTAACTTCCCTGCAGATTCCCCGGCCTGAAGCCGAGTCAGCTGATGGGGCATGGCCAGCCGTCCCTCCCATTGCGCCGAGAAGGACGCCTCGTCCGCAGGCTCCGCTGCGAGAGCGGCATAGCATCGAAGGGCCCGGCGACCGAACGAAACCCGCTGGCTCCGCGTACGTCCTTGCAGGAGGGTGCGCCATGACAGCTGCCGAACGCGGATCCCGCCGCGCGCGGACCAGCGTGTGGCTGGACGGGGGCCCTGCGCCGGCGCGGAAGAGCGACCAGCCGACCGGACTCGACCGCGACAAGATCGTCGCGACGACCGTCCGGCTGCTCGACTCCGAGGGGCTGGGGAAGTTCTCCATGCGGCGGCTCGCCGCGGAGCTCGGAGTAACGGCCATGTCGGTCTACTGGTATGTCGACACCAAGGACGATCTGCTGGAGCTTGCCCTGGACGCGGTCACGGGGAAGGTCGCCCTGCCCGACGAGGGCGAGGGTGACTGGCGTGATCAGCTCCGCCGACTGGCGGACGCCTACCGCACGCTGCTGGTCACGCACCCCTGGGTGTCCCGGCTGATGGGCGAGTACCTCAACGTCGGGCCGGCCGCGATGGCGTTCACCGGCGCGGCACAGCGCGCGCTGCGCAGCAGTGGACTGACGGCAGCGCAGCTGCCGGGCGCGATGGCTCTCGTCCATCAGTTCGTGTACGGCTTCGGCACGACCGAGAGCCGGTGCGTCGCCCGCTGCCGGGAGGCGTGCGTCAGCCAGGACGACTTCCTCCGGCAGGTGAGGGGGGCGATCGAGGACCGTCAGGAGTTCCAGGAGGCCTGGGAGGTCATCGAGGCGCGCGACGGGACCACGGCCGAGGAGCGGCGGACCCGGGACTTCGACTTCGCACTCGACTGTGCGATCGCCAGCATCGAAGCGATGCGGGACCGCTCGGCACCGGGGCCGCAGCGGCGCGAGACCGCGTCCGGCTCCCACACCACTGACCGTCAGGGCACGGCGCCCTGACGGGTCGGGGCGCAGCGCCTTGCCCGGGCCGGCGGCGGGTACGAGGTGCGGGTCAGGACTGGGGGGCTAGGCGGGCCGGGAAGCCGCCCGTGGCGATCGGGCCCCAGCGCTCCGGGATGATGCGGATCAGGGACTTGCCCTGCTTCAGCATCGCGGCGCGGTACTCGTCCCAGTCCGGGTGCTCCCCAGCGATGTTGCGGTAGTACTCGACCAGCGGCTCGGCCGACTCCGGCGCGTCGATCACCTCCGCGGTCCCGTCGATCTGCACCCAGGGGCCGTTCCACTCGTCCGACAGAACAATCACGCTCACGCGCGCGTCGCGGCGCGCGTTCCGCGTCTTGGCCCGCTCGGGGTAGGTGGAGACCACCAGCCGCCCGGAGTCGTCCACGCCACAGGTCAGCGGGGAGCCCTGCGGACGCCCATCCGAGCGGGTGGTCAGCAGGATTGCGCGGTGTCGGGACCGTACGAAGTCCAGCAGTCCGTCGAGGTCGACAGTCGTGTTCGTCGCGATGTCGGGAGCCATGGAGCGCAGCGTACGGCGGCTGACGGGTCGACAGCAGCCGACGCTCCCGCTTCTCGTCCGTACCGGGTCTCACTCGGCGCGGTTGCCCCCGCCGCCGGACGTCGCCGCCTGTTGCAGCCCGCTCCGGGTCTTCAGCGGGACCTCCTTGATGAAGAGGACCGTCAGCAGGGCGACCAGCGCCATCGGTGCCGCGTACAGAAACACATCCCCGACGGCGTGCCCGTATGCGCTCTCGACGACCGTACGGACCGGAGCCGGCAGGGCGTCCAGGTCCGGCAGCGTGCTGCCGGACCCTGCTGCCGCACCGGCGGCCCGGTGCCCGAGAACGCGCAGGCCGTCCTCGACATAGTGCGTGATGCGGTGGCTGAGCACCGCACCGAGCGCGGAGACCCCGACTGCCCCGCCGAGCGTGCGGAAGAAGGTCACGAGGGAACTTGCCGCGCCGAGGTCCTTCGGGCCGACCTGGTTCTGCGTGGCGAGGACGAGGTTCTGCATCATCGTGCCGATGCCCAGGCCCAGCAGGGCCATGAAGACCGCCATGTGCCAGTAGGCGGTGTCATAACGGATCGAGCCGAGCAGTCCCAGCCCCGCCGTGATCAGCGTGCCGCCCGCGACGAGCCAGCGCTTCCAGCTGCCGGTCCGGGTGATGACGAGGCCCGAGACGGTCGACGAGACGAAGAGCCCCGCGATCATCGGGATGGTCATGACGCCGGACATGGTCGGGGACTCGCCCCGCGCCAGCTGGAAGTACTGGCTGAGGAAGACTGTCCCGCCGAACATCGCGACACCCACGAAGAGGCTGCTGAAGGAGGTGAGCGTGATCGTCCGGTTCCGGAACAGGCGTGGCGGCAGGATCGGTTCGCTCGCCTTCGCCTCGACGAGCACGAAGACCGCGCCGAGCAGGACCGAGCTGCCGACCATGGCGTACGTCTGCCACGAAATCCAGTTGTACCTGTCGCCGGCCAGGGTCACCCAGATCAGCAGCAGGGAGACGGCGGCGGTGATGAGGAACGCGCCGGCCCAGTCGATCTTCACCGCACGCTTCACCACGGGGAGCTTCAGGGTCTTCTGCAGCACGACCAGGGCGATGAGTGCGAACGGCACGCCGACGTAGAAGCACCAGCGCCAGCCGAGCCAGTCGGTGTCCGTGATGACCCCGCCGATCAGCGGGCCGCCGACAGTCGCGACGGCGAAGGTCGCGCCGAGGTAGCCGCTGTACCTGCCGCGCTCCCGCGGGGAGATCATCGCGGCCATGACGATCTGGGTCAGCGCCGTCATGCCGCCGATGCCGATGCCCTGGACGACGCGACAGGCGATCAGCATCGAGGTGCTCTGCGAGAGTCCGGCGACCACCGAGCCGGCGACGTAGACCAGCAGTGACAGCTGGACCAGCGTCTTCTTGCTGGTGAGATCGGCCAGTTTGCCCCACAGCGGGGTCGAGGCGGTGATCGCGAGCAGCGCCGCGGTGACCACCCACGTGTACGCGCTCTGGCCGCCGTCGAGATCGGTGATGATCTCCGGCAGCGCAGTGGAGACGATCGTCGACGAGAGCATTGCGACGAACATGCCGAGCAGCAGCCCGGAGAGGGCCTCCATGATCTGTCGATGGCTCATGGGCGGGGCGTGTTCGGGGTGTCCGGCGCGCACGCGGGTGTCCGAGTCTCCCCGCACACCGGCTGGTGCGGTCGTTGCCATGCTGTTCCTCTTCGTCACGCTGGGGCAGTACGGGTGGCGGGCAGCGGGCCGCGTGAGCGGCAGTCGCCGAAGTCGGCCCGCAGCCGGATGAGCAGCGAGTTCAGCTGTCCGACCTCCTCGTCGGACCAGTCCTGGAGCGCCGCGGCGAGGGTGTCCACGTAGCGCCGGGAGATCTCCGCGAGCAGCCGCTCGCCGCTCGGAGTGAGGCGGAGCAGCCGGGACCGCTTGTCGAGCGGGTCGGGTGCGCGAGCGATCCAGCCGCGCTCGGCTGCATGGGCAACGTGTCTGCTGGTCACGGACATGTCGATCGCGAGCAGCTCGGCGAGTCTGCTCATCCGCAGCTCACCGTGGCGGCGCAGCAGGTGCAGGACGGCGGTCGGGCCGGCCGGGCAGTCGGGCGGCAGGTTGCGCGCGAGTCCGCGTTTGACGGTCCCGACCGCGGTCAGCTGCCGGGCCAGCTCCTCGTACAGGTTCTGGGCTGCCATGGCACTCCTCCCGACGACGACGACGACCGATGCAAGTTGCTTAGGGCAACCATAAACAAGTTGGTTGCTGAAGGCAAACTAATGAAGGGTTGCGGGCGGCCCAGTGGCGAGTCTGCGGCCCGGACGGCGCCGGTCGGGTCCGTAAAGCCGACCGCGGGTTCGTAAAGTCGCAGGCCGAGGCCGTTGCGCCCCGGGGGTGTGCGGGATTCCACTCATTCGCTAGGGTCCTGGCCCATGGCACACAACCCCAACCAGCCCGAGGGCAACTACGACCCGGCTGGCAACACCCAGATGTTCCGGGCCTTCGTCGACGAGGGCGCGACGGGACGCCGGCCCGCCGCATCGGCTGGTCCGCGCGTCGGACTGATCGCCGGTGTCCTGGCGATCGTCGTGGTCGTCGCAGCCGTCGCCTGGCTTGCCCTGAACTGACCTTCCCGGGCGGCCGCCGTGGCGGTCGGCACCGTGGCCGCCCCTGGGACGGGGCGGGTCACTTCCAGGCGACGTCGACGTCCTGGGTCTCGATATGCATGCCCAACGGGACCCGCCATGCGTCCACGCACACCGTCCAGGTCTTCTCCGTCCGCTGCCCGCCCACGATCGGCACGGGCAGCTTCCTGGTCGACACGATGGTCGCCCAGTCGATACCGATCGAGTCGATGATGTGCGTCCCGAAGGTGACCGTGCCTGAGGTGACGGGCTCGTCCCCGGTGTTGTGCAGGTCCAGGGTGACCTTTTCGCACCACCGCTGGTCGGTGGGCGCGCGCTCCGGTGAACCGACGGACAGCGCGGCGGGGCGCACTGGCCCGGGAGGCGGGGGTTGGTCGTCCGGACGCCCCGGGTCTCCCCCCTGATCGCCGCTGCCGGGCCCGTTGCCGGAATCGTGCCCGGGTCCGGATCCGCCGCCCGTGCCATCCCCTGGTCGGCCGCCACCGGTGCCCGACCCAGTGGAGCCGTCGCTCGTTCCGCCAGGTCCGGGGTGTCCACCTCTGCCCTCGACGTCGATGCCCTGCGGAGTGTCCGGTCCTCCGGACGCTTCGGGTGTCCGACCGGGCGTCGACCCCGCGCCCGCGCCACCGGGCCCGTTGCCGCGTTCCGACGTGTCGAGGGGAATCAACGTGACCTCGCCCTCGGGCGGTACGGCCTGTTCCCGCGCCTCCTCGGCGCTCGGCCCGACCGCACCGACCGCCACATAACCGTCGTCTCCGCCGCCACCACCGCACCCCGTCAGCAGCGCCCCCAGGGACAGTACGGCTGCCGTGATCGCCGCAGCCCGGCGACGGGCTCCGTGCTGCGGCCGCCCTCGCGTCAACCCTCGCATCGGCCCAGTGTGGCTGACGGTACATCAGCTGTGAAGCGCGCGGCCGCGGCCGGTCCAGGCCGATCGGCCGCACGCCGTCAGTCCGCGATCAGACCTTCCCTGAGCTGCGCGAGCGTACGGGTGAGCAGCCGCGACACATGCATCTGCGAAATGCCCACCTCTTCACCGATCTGAGACTGCGTCATGTTGGCGAAGAACCGGAGCATGATGATCTGCCGCTCGCGGGGCGGCAGTTTCGCCAGCAGCGGCTTCAGCGACTCCCGGTACTCCACCCCTTCCAGTGCAGAGTCCTCGTAACCGAGCCGGTCGGCCAGGGAGCCCTCGCCGCCGTCGTCCTCGGGCGACGGAGAGTCCAGGGAGCTCGCCGTGTACGCGTTGCCCACCGCGAGGCCGTCGACGACGTCCTCCTCCGACACCCCCAGGCACACGGCGAGTTCGGTCACCGTTGGCGACCGGTCGAGCTGCTGGGAGAGCTCGTCGCTGGCCTTCGTCAGGGCGAGGCGCAGCTCCTGGAGCCGGCGCGGCACCCGCACCGACCAACTGGTGTCGCGGAAGAAGCGCTTGATCTCGCCGACCACCGTCGGCATCGCGAAGGTCGGGAACTCCACGCCCCGTTCGCAGTCGAAGCGGTCGATGGCCTTGATCAGGCCGATGGTGCCGACCTGGACGATGTCCTCCATGGGCTCGTTCCGGCTGCGGAAGCGGGCAGCCGCATAACGGACCAGAGGGAGGTTCAGTTCGATGAGAGTGTCGCGGACGTATGCGCGTTCGGGGCTGTCCTGACCGAGCGCGGCGAGCCGCAGGAACAGGGAGCGGGAGAGCGTGCGGGTGTCGATTGCGTCGCAGTGGTCGAGAACGGGTGGTGCGTCTTCGGTGAGCACCTTCGAGCTGCCCAGTTCTACGGACATGCCACCCCCTTGAGGTCGCGGACGGGTCGCTGCGCGCTCTCGTTCGTCGAGGAACGCAACCTCCACCTGAATACCGGAGGCGCGCCCGCGGCAAACGCGTTCCTGCAGAATGTCACATGTCGGCAACACGCTGTAGCGCCAAGTCGACATATCTGTGCTGGAATGGTCCCTCGTACCGGTTACGTCTCGATCCGATTTGCGGACCTCAGTCGGGCGAAGCTCCGGGACAGCAGCCGGGACACATGCATCTGGGACACCCCCAGCTCCGCGCTGATCTGGGACTGCGTCAGATTGCTGTAGTAGCGCAGCAGCAGAATCCGCTGCTCGCGCTCGGGCAGCTGGACGAGCAGATGGCGTACCAGGTCGCGGTGCTCGACTCCCGCCAGCGCGGGGTCCTCGTATCCGAGCCGGTCGAGGAGGCCCGGCAGTCCGTCCCCTTCCTGGGCCGCTTCCAGCGAGGTGGCGTGGTACGAGCGGCCGGCCTCGATGCAGGCCAGCACGTCCTCCTCGGCGATCTTCAGGCGCTCGGCGACCTCGGCCGTGGTGGGGGAGCGGCCGTGTTGCACCGTCAGATCCTCGGTGGCTCCGTTGACCTGCACCCACAGCTCGTGCAGCCGGCGCGGTACGTGCACGGTCCGCACGTTGTCCCGGAAGTAGCGCTTGATCTCGCCGACCACGGTCGGCATCGCGAAGGTCGGGAACTGCACTCCGCGTTCCGGATCGAAGCGGTCGATCGCGTTGATCAGGCCGATGGTGCCGACCTGGACCACGTCCTCCATGGGCTCGTTCCGGCTGCGGAAGCGGGCGGCTGCGTAGCGCACCAGGGGCAGGTTCGCCTCGATCAGCGCGGCGCGCACCCGCGCGTGCTCCGGCGTGCCCGGCTCCAGTGCCGACAGTTCCTTGAAGAGCACCTGCGTGAGCGCCCTGGTGTCCGCGCCCCGGCGCTCGCGAGAGGTGCTCTGCTGCGGCCTTTCGCGGGTGGACTCACGGCTGCTCTCGCTGGACTTTTCGGCGCCCTCGCCCTGGGGCGGCGGCGCTTCGGACGCTGTACGGGCCGACGCGGTCATGCCACCTCTTCGCGGTGCTCGATCCACTCATCCGGCAAAAGCGGTCATAGCATCACAAGACATGTGCACTGTGTGCAAGCACCGTATAACACCGTGTTGGCGGCAAGTTGGGGTATAGCTTTGCGAGGCCGTCCGAACATGCGGAAGGCCCCTCGCCCTGGGGAGGGGCCCGGTACCCGTACGGGTCAGAACTCGTAGTCGGCGATCACCCAGGTGGCGAACTCGCGCCACTGCTCCGCCGCCGCCTGATGCGCCGGGTGCTGCAGATACCGCTGCAGGGCGTCGGCATCGGCGACCGCCGAATTGATGGCGTAGTCATAGGCGATCGGACGGTCCGAGATGTTCCAGGCGCACTCCCAGCACTCCAGCTCCGGAATCAACGCCTCGAGCTCCTCGAAGGCCTTCACTCCGGCGACCACCCGCGGGTCGTCGCGCTCAACACCGTCGTGCAGCTTGAAGAGGACCAGGTGGCGGATCATGCGGTGTGCTCCTCGGGGCCGGGGTGCTCTCCCTGGCTTCGCCGGGGCACCCCCACCCTGGGGCACCCCCAGCGTTGGTCGGGGGGAGGGCGGCTGGTCAGTTGACCAGCTGCGTCATGAACTCGCCGACACCCTGTGCGGCGCTCGAAATGCCCTCGAACCCTACCCCGACGAGTTCGGCGGCGCGTTCGGGAGAGGTGATGATCGTGTACAGCACGAAGACGATGATCACGTAGAGCGCGACCTTCTTCGTTTGCACCATGCTCGCTCGCCTCCCCTTCCGTCGTGCCCGCTCGTCCGGCCCGCCTGTACGGTCGCGTGAGTCTAGCCGGACCCGCACCCGAACGGGTGAGCCGGAGCCCTCGTACGGTCAACTGCGACCCGAACCGAGACCAAAGATCACGGAGGGCCCGGCTCGCACGAGCCGGGCCCTCCGTGATCTTCATTCAGAGCGGTAGCGGTGGGATTTGAACCCACGGAGGAGTTGCCCCCTCACACGCTTTCGAGGCGTGCTCCTTAGGCCGCTCGGACACGCTACCGAGGGAGAGCTTAGCGGACCGGGGGGTGTGCTCCGAAATCGGTATCCGCGCCACCGGTTCGGCGGAAGAAGCGGGTGAGCAGGTCGGCGCACTCCTCGGCGAGCACGCCCTGGACGACCTCGGGCCGGTGGTTGAGGCGGCGGTCACGGACGACGTCCCACAGCGAGCCGGCGGCACCGGCCTTCTCGTCGACCGCGCCGTAGACCACCCGGTCCACCCGGGACAGCACGATGGCACCCGCGCACATCGTGCACGGCTCCAGCGTCACCACGAGCGTGCAGCCGGTCAGCCGCCACGCCCCTAGCGCGCGAGCCGCTTCGCGCAGCGCGAGGACCTCAGCATGCGCCGTCGGGTCGCCGGTCGCCTCGCGCTCGTTGTGCCCGCGGCCGAGCACCGAGCCGTCCGCACCCAGCACGACGGCGCCGACCGGCACGTCCCCCGTCTCCGGAGCCCGTACGGCCTCCTGCAGTGCCAGGCGCATCGGGGCGCGCCACGGGTCTCGCAGGGGGTCGGGCCGAACGGCCGGTACAGGGGGCGGAGCGTCCATGGGGACAGTGTCGGTCAGCGTGCGGCGGCCCGGTTCAGCGGACCGCCTCCAGGACGTCCGTACAACCGAGCGCGTCGGCGATCTCGCTGAGCGCGTCTCCGTTGAGGGCCAGCAGGTCCTTCTGGCCGACACCGAGGTCGGAGAGCAGCTCGGAGTCGCCGATCGGACCCGGCGGCACGGCTTCGTCCCCGGCGGTCGGCTCGTTGTCCGCCTCCCGCTCGGGTTCGCCGTCTTCCGTGCCGTCGAGGTTCACCAGGCTGTCCAGATCGTCCTCCGGCTCGCGGCCGAGCAACTCGTCGGTGAGGAGGATCTCCCCGTACGAGCTGCGGGCGGCGGCGGCCGCATCCGAGACATAGATGCGCGGGTCCTCCTCGCCGTCCACCCGGACGACGCCGAACCACGCGTCCTCCTGCTCGATGAAGGCGAGGACCGTGTCGTCGTCCACCGATGCCTCACGGGCCAGATCCGCCAGATCGGCCAGGGTCTCCACGTCGTCGAGCTCTGTGTCGCTCGCTACCCACCCGTCTTCGGTGCGCGCGAGCAGTGCGGCGAAGTACACCGTGACTCTCCCACTGGTCATTGGCGTGTGCCGGGTCTGCGGGTCTCCGGGCGGGAACAGCGGATTTCTCCGCTGGGCCCGTCCACTCGGAATCGTGACAGAAACCGGGCGCTCGCGAGGGGTCTTCCGCTGTGCGTCGTGCACCAGTCCTGCGACCGGACCGCATTTCGGCACCCGGGCGGGGGGACGGCTCGGGCTGCGGGACTACCAGCGGAAGGTTCTCATCCGCATCTGCTGGCGCATCCGGGCTGTGCGGGCCCGACGGGGCTGGACGCGCTCGCGGAGCGCTTTGGCCTCATGCAGTTCGCGCAGGAACTGGGCGCGTCGCCGACGCCGGTCCGCATCGTTCCCCTCGGGCTCCGGCTCCGGCACGGACGGGCCGCTCTCCTGGCTGGGGTCCGGCATGGGTGCCACACCTCCCCCGGCTGGTTTCGCTGTCCAGTACGCCGGCGCGAGCGCGCGAGCCCGTACAGGCGTACGTCCCTACTTTCCCTCGAACTGGTGGTTCGATGCCACTAGAGCGGCAGAACGGACAAGGCTGCGGGGGCGGCGCGGGGGCGCGACGGGCTCGGCTACTGTCATCGCCATGCGGATCCATGTCGTCGACCACCCGCTGGTGGCGCACAAACTGACCACGCTGCGCGACCTGCGCACCGACTCCCCCACCTTCCGGAGGCTCGCCGACGAGCTGGTCACCCTGCTCGCTTACGAGGCGACCCGCGACGTGCGCACCGAGCAGGTCGACATCGAAACGCCCCTCACGGCGACGACCGGTGTCCGGCTGTCGCGCCCGCGGCCCCTCGTCGTGCCGATCCTCCGGGCGGGTCTCGGCATGCTCGACGGGATGCTCCGCCTGTTGCCCACCGCGGAGGTCGGATTCCTCGGCATGATCCGGGACGAGTCGACGCTCCAGGCATCGACCTATGCGACCCGGATGCCGGAGGATCTCTCGGGCCGCCAGGTGTACGTCCTCGACCCGATGTTGGCGACGGGCGGCACGCTGGTCGCGGCGATCAATGAGCTGATCTCCCGGGGCGCGGACGATGTCACGGCGATCTGTCTGCTCACGGCGCCGGAGGGCGTGGAGCTCATGGAGCAGGAGCTGGCCGGCACTCCGGTCACGGTGGTCACGGCCGCGGTGGACGAGCATCTCAACGAGCAGGGATATATCGTCCCGGGGCTCGGGGACGCCGGCGATCGCATGTACGGCACGGCCGACTGACGGGTTCCGGGGCCCACGTCCGGCACCGGTGCGTACGGCCGGTGGCCGGGCTCAGCAGTCGCGTCCGATCAGCACGTCCGCGTGCCGGAGGGGGTCGGCGAGGGGCTGCTCAGCGAGGCCAGTGCCTGGTCGGCGTCCTTCTCGTCCGTGAGCGCCTTGAACGCGTCGCCGATGATCAGGTCGACGTCCTCGCCCTTGCGCAGCTCGTCCGCCTTCGTCTCCGCCCCGGCGAGCTGCGTGCCGAGCACCTTGATGCGCCCGTCGACCGAGTTCGGTGCGCCGAGCAGCACCCCGGCGCCCTTGATCTTCTTGTCGTACTCGGGGGTCGCGTTGCCGATCTTGCCGATCTTGAAGCCGCGCTTCTTCAGCTCGTCGGCGGTCTCTTTGGCCAGGCCACTGCGCGGGGTCGCGTTGTAGACGTTCACGGTGATGTCTCCCGGCTTCGGCAGCGGCAGACCTGACGGACGCGGCCCGCTCTGCCGTTTGCAGTCGGCCTTGCCGGCTGCCCGGACCTTGCGGCCGCCGCTTCCCGAGAACACGTCGATGAGCTGCATCGTCCCCCACCCGACCAGCCCGAGGGCAGCCACCGTGCCGATCACGCCGAGCAGGATGCGACGGCGGTTCCGGGGTCGGCGCATCCGCGGGTACCTGTCCCCCGTGATGCGGTACTTACCGCCCATGCCGGGGGGAGTCAGCATGCTCATGAAGCGCAGCGTAGTGCGGGCTGTGGCCGCTGCCTACTAGATGATCAATGCGTGGCGTCCAGCCCAACCCAAAAGGGTCAATATGCCCATATGGTCCGAGAGTGGCCCTGATGGGACCCGGTCGCGTCAGCCCAGCTCGAGCACGCGTGCGTGCAGCACCTGGCGCTGCTGCAGGGCCGCTCGCACGGCTCGGTGCAGCCCATCCTCCAGGTAGAGGTCGCCTTGCCACTTCACGACATGGGCGAAGAGGTCTCCGTAGAACGTCGAGTCCTCGGCGAGCAGGGTCTCGAGGTCCAGCTGGCCCTTGGTCGTGACCAACTGGTCGAGGCGAACCGGGCGCGGAGCGACGTCCGCCCACTGGCGGGTGCTCTCGCGGCCGTGGTCGGGATACGGCCGCCCGTTTCCGATGCGCTTGAAGATCACACGGAAAGCCTACCGGTCCTGACGCTCCGGGCGCAGCCATGGCGCAGGAGTGGAAATGTGGCGTTAAGGGTTGAATGCGGAGTGAATCAAGAGCGGAAGTTTCCGCTCCGCGGATGTACCCGCGCAGATCGGGGCGGGGCACGCGGCCACCGGACCCGTGCTGGACCGGCACGTCGCCGCCGGCGCTGAGCGATGGACCGCCCAGCGCCGGCGGACGTGCTCGTCGGTCGCCGTTTACTCGGTGACGGGGTCGTGGTCGTCGTGGAGTCCGCCGCCGCTGCCCGCGTCTCCCGACGTGGGCACGCTCTCGACCGGCTCGGTGAGCGAGCTGAGGTCGTACGCGTACGTGCCGACCGCATTCGCGATCACATCGATGTTGGTGTCGAAGGCCGACATGTTGATGTTGGAGAGCGTGTCGCAGGCCGCGTGGTAGCACGCGTCGTACGCCACGCCTGCCTGACCGCCGAACTTGGCAGCCTGCGTCTCGGTCTTGATCCCCTCGGCGCCGGTGAACGTGCCGCCCGACGGGATGCCCGCCGCGATGAACGGCCCGTAGTCGGAGCGGCCGGTGAAGTCGGTGCCCTCGTGCGGAGTGTCCCGGCGGTCGAGGAAGTCGTTGATCTGCTTCTCGATCTGCGCCGAGCCCTCGGGACCGGGACCGGCGCCAGTGGCGTCCGAATCGTCGCCGTCGTACACGAACTGACCGAAGTTCGGAGAGGCGATCATGTCGAAGTTCAGATACAGCGCGAGCTGCTTCTTCTGCTGCTCGGTGAGGCGGGAGACGTATTCCTCGGAGCCGATCAGGCCCAGCTCCTCCGCAGACCACCAGGCGAAGCGGATCTTGTTGTCCGGCTTCTTGTGGCTCTTGGCCAGCTCCAGGGCGACCTCCAGCAGGCCGGCCGAACCGGAGCCGTTGTCGTTGATGCCGGGTCCGGCGGTGACCGAGTCGAGGTGGGCGCCGAGCATCACCGTACGGTCCGCGTCACCGCGGCGCGTTTCGGCGATCACATTGTTGGTGGTCCGCTTCTCCTGCAGCTGGCGGATCTCGAGCGAGACGGTCACCTCGCCTTTCGCGGCCTCGCCGGCGAGCGCCTCGCCGTCCTTCAGCGTCACGCCGCCGGTGGGTATTCGACCGGCGGCCGCATCGCCGAGTGTCCCGGACAGCGTGCCGTCGATGTTGTTGTGGATGATGGCGGCCACGGCACCGGCGTCGGCCGCGGTGGCCTGCTTCTGGGCGAACGTGCAGCCACCGCGCTTGATGAGGGCGATCTTCCCGGTGAAGGTCCCGGAGGCGTAGTCGGCGGCCTCGCACCCGGTGGTCGCGTCCGGCGGTACGACGGCGATCGCCGCCTTGACGCCGCCCTCGGGAGTGCTCTTCGTGTACGACATCGCCTTGATATCGATGTCACGCGGGGCCGGCGCGACCACGGAGAGCTTCTCGGCCAGCGTCTCGATGTAGGTGAACTCGAAGGTGTCGTACGGCACTTCGTACCCGGCCCGCTTCAACTGTCGGTACACGTACGCGGCCGACGCGTCGTGTCCGAGCGAGCCTGCGGCCCGGTGTCCGCCCGCCGAGTCGGCGAAGGCCTGGAACCTCTCCAGGTGCTCGTGAGCGTCCGCGGCGCTGGACGTGTGGACCAGCTTGCGGGCGAGCTTGGCGGCCTTCTTGCCCGGGTCGTCGTGGCGGGCGGCGGCGGGGGAGGCGGTGGCGGGGGAGGCGGTGGCGATCAGCAGCGGGGTGGTGAGTGCGAGGGCGGCCAGGGTGGCTATCGCTCTTCGCGGGTGTCTTATGTCCACGGAAGTCCTTCCGTAAATCCGGCGGGAACCGAGCTGTTCGGCGTGCGGTGGAGCGCGTCCGCGATGTGAACGCCGTGGGACGGAAACCTAGCCAGTAGCACGTTCGATGGGAACGTACGTCGCTCAAATCACTCTTGGTTCCGCAGCGGTGAAATCCCGCACCCGTCCGGGCCACCGCGGTGTGTCCGTCACCTGCTCGGCCCGTCACACGCTGCGAGCGACGAGAAACGGCACAAGCGTGAGGATCGCGTCGACCGCGGGCGGCGCCAGCGGGACGCTGTGCACCGCGGTGCGGGCCAGTTCCAGATGGCGGTGGGCTTCGGCCACAGTCGCGGATCGTCCGCCGGCCTCTTCGACGAGTGCGGCGGCCCGGCGGAGGGCGTCGTCGTCCATCGGGGCCCGCGGGGTGAGGAGTTCGGCGAGGTGCCGGGAGGCCGGGCCGTCCGCCTCCAGAGCCGCGATGACGGGGAACGTCTTCTTCTTCCGGCGCAGATCGGAGTGGACGGGTTTGCCGGTGACCGCGGGATCCCCCCAGATGCCGAGCACGTCGTCGATCGCCTGGAAGGCCACGCCGAGGTGCCGTCCCGCCCGGCCGAGGGCGGTGACGGTCGGCGAGGGGGCACCGGCGAGCACGGCCCCGAGAGCGGCGGCGCAGCCGAGGAGGGCGCCGGTCTTGTGGTCCGCCATGGACCGGTACTCGTGCCGTCGTACGGCTTGTGGGCCAGTCCAGGGGCGGGATTCGAAGAGCAAGTCCTCGGCCTGACCGCGTACCAGGTCGTTCAGCGCCCCGGACAGCTGCCGCACCGCCGCGCCGCTGTGCACGTTCGCCGTATCGGCCAGCGTTTCCAGGGCGAGGGCGAAGAGCGCGTCACCCGCGAGGACCGCGGGGCCCGTACCGTACGCCTTCCACACCGTCTTCCGCTGCCGCCGCAGCTCGTCGCCGTCCATGATGTCGTCGTGCAGGAGCGAGAAGGTGTGGATCAGCTCGACGGCGACCGCGCCGGCGACACCGGTCTCGCCGGGCGCACCCGCGGCCTCGGCTCCGAGTACGGCCAGTGCCTGGCGGACGCCCTTGCCCTGGGCTCCGGAGGCGGGTTTGCCGCCCACCTCGCACCAACCGAGGGAGAAGGCAGCCATCTCGGCGGGCCAGGGATGCAGCCGCTCGATCGCCGCCGCCAGGGCCGGACGTACGAGTTCCCGGCATCGGGCGAGGATCTGCGGGGCCGTCGGCGGAGCTGTGGTGGGAAGGGTCATCGCGGGCCGTCCCCCTCGTCGGCGCAGCAGACGGGCGGTGCTATGCCCAGTTCGGCGTAGGCCTTGTCGACCATGGCAGAGACATGGCGCAGGCCCATCGCGTCGAGGGCACGGCGCAACTCGTCGAGATCGGCGGCGGTTTCGGCTCGGTCGCGCCCCAGGTGGGCGAGCGCCTTGACCAGGCCGAGCCGGGACAGGGCCGCACCGCGCGGCTCCCCGATGGTCCGGAACTCCGCCAGCGCCTCCGCGTAGACCTGCCGGGCTTCCTCGTAACGGCGGGCGCGGAACAGGACGTTGCCGCGCATCTTGTGGTTGTAGGCCAGGGCACCGGCCAAGTTCATCTCACGGCAGGTGGCTTCGGCTTCCGCGAGCAGGGCGAGGGCGCGATCCGGCTCGTCGTCCCGGGCGGACAGGATGTCGGCCATCCCGCGCAGTGCCCAGGCCCGGCCCCTGCTGTCCTCGGCTTTCTCGGCTATCCCCGCGGCTTCCTCGAACATCGCGAACGCGGTGTCGTACGAGCCGGTGTTCCGGTGCATCTGCGCGATGCCCTCCAGCGCCCACACCGTGTGCCGGGCCTCGCCGCGCTTCCGGGCCTCGGCGAGCAACCGCTCGTGCAGGGCGCCGACGGCCCGGTAGTCGCCCTGGATCCGGCCCGTCTCGGCCATTCCGGCGAGGGAGTACCCCCGGGCCACGACGTCCCCGCCGCGCTCGCCGAGGTCGGCGGCGAGCCCGAGGAGGCGGCGGGCCAGGGCCAACGCGCCCCGCTGGCGGGCGAGTGTGCCACCGCTCCACAGCGCCCACGCCATCGCTCCGAGGTCGCCGGTCGACCGAGCGGTGCGGTAACTCGCCTTCCAGGCCCGGTCGGCCGCCTCGACGTGCCCCAGACGGCGGTGCGCCTCGGCGACGGCGAGCCCGGCCCGCGCCACCTCCTGCCGGGAGCCGGAGCGCTCGGCGGCCCGCAACTGCTCGGTCGCCTTCGCCAGTACGTCTGCGAGGGAGGAGTTCACGGACAGAGCGGTGAGGGCGCCTTGATACTCCGGGGCGAATGCCTTGCTGTACATGAATGCCTTTCTGTCGTTCCGCCGTGCGGGAACCCTTGAGCGGGCAGCGGTGTGCGGGCGCGGACGCAGCAGCTTTGGTCGAAAGGCGTCCGCGAGGCGACTATACTTCATGTGTATACACGCGATGTATAGAGGGGCCGCGTCGCGCAGCACCGTTCGTCAGCGTTGATCAGTGGGCGCTGCGTCCAGCCCCGGTGGTCATCCCGGTGCGCCTACGGCGCGGTTGAGAAGCTCGGCGGCCAACTGCGCCGCGGCCTCCCGCGTTCCCTGCGCGAGCAGCGAGGTGCGGATGGTGCCTCCGGCGGCCAGATGCCGGTCGTAGGGCAGTGCCAGCACCCGTACGCCCGCCACCTGGAGGTGCGCGGTGGCCGCTTCGATGTCGAGCGTCATGTGCGGAGAGGTCGACACGAGGGCGACGACCGTACGGGGCAGCAGCTTCGGACGCGGCACCTCGGCCATCCAGTTCAGCACGGAGCGGGTGCTCGCGACTCCCTCCAGCGTCGCGGGGGTCACCAGCACTCGGGCGTGCGCGGCGGCGAGGGCGGTGCGTGCCAGTTCGCTGGGGAGCGTCTCGCAGTCGACCACGGTGATCGCGAAGTGCCGGCGCAGCGCCACGACCACCGACTTGTAGTCCGATAGCTCCAGCCGAGTGCCCACCTTGCCCTGACTGCCCGGCAGCAGCCAGCCACCGCCGGGCAGATGGACGAGATAGCCGGTGATGTCGGTGATCTGCAGGGACGGGTCGAGGATCCGGGCGAGATCACTGCACGTCCAGCGGACGGCCGGGGCTCCTAGGCGTACGGGCAGCGTGCCGAGGGCCGGGTCGGCCTCCAGCGTGAGGACGGGGTCGTGCCGGTAGTGCTCGTACGTACGGCCCAGCAGCGCGGCAACCGTGGTCTTGCCGGCCCCGCCGCGAATGCTGGTGACCACCAGCTGGCGGCCGGTCGTGATGGGCTGCTGCAGGTCCTGGGCGACCTTGGTGACGGCGGCGACGTCCTGGGCGGCCGAGGAACCGACCAGCTTGCGCAGGGCCCGGCCGGTGCGCTGGGCGGCGGAGTCGCCGCTCCTCGGTCTGCCCTGTGCCTCGGAGAGGCCGGCGTCCACGGTGCTGACGGACAGGGGGGTGGGGAGCGCGGTCGACGGCGGCGACTGCGGCGGCTGTTGGGGCAGGGGTTGCCGGGGCACGGGAGGTACCGGCGGTGCGTTCGGTACGACCTGCGGGCCGTTCGCCCCGGCGGCGGCCACGGACGGCGCGGGTGCGGCAGGTGTCGCGGGTGCCGGGGATGCGGTCGCGGGGGGTGTCAGTGCTGGGGATGCGGGTGCGGCAGGCGATGGCGGCACCGGGTCCGCACCACCGCTCACCTGATCCAGGACGTCCTCCTGCCGATTGTCCGCCGCCATACCCTTCCCCTCAGACCGCGACCGCTCAGAATGCGTTGAGCAGTCGTCCGTACACGCCGAACGCGCCGACAGCGAGCGGGAACAGCGCGATGACACCCGCCGACTCGACGAGGTCCGCCACACGGCGCAGCCGGATCCGGACGTGCTCCGGGAGTTCCACGGCCAGGACCGCCAGCGGCAGGAGCGCCGCCACACCGAGCACGGCCAGCGGTCCGTAAGGCGGACCGTCGACGCCGTGCGCCCACAGCACCGCGAGCCGGACCAGCAGAACCGCCGCTGCCGTGAGCAGCGCCACGACCTCCGCCACCAACGGGTAGGCACGCGAGCGCGACAGCAGCACCACCGCGAGGACCACCGTCAGCGCCACCGTCCACGCATCAGCCCCTCTGTGCGCATCGACCA
Organism: Streptomyces sp. KR80; assembly: GCF_052245555.1. Taxonomy (NCBI): domain Bacteria; kingdom Bacillati; phylum Actinomycetota; class Actinomycetes; order Kitasatosporales; family Streptomycetaceae; genus Streptomyces; species Streptomyces sp. KR80. The sequence goes on along the minus strand of NZ_JBQQCD010000003.1, from coordinate 129,336 downwards.
TGAGCCAGCCCGCGGACGCGGCGGACGCGGCGGTGACGACGGTGGCGAGCGCCAGTCCCCGGTGGGTCCCCGCCAGCGCGGTGTCGACATGGTGGCGGCTCACGGAGACGCCGGCCGACCGGCGATCGTCCAGGCCGGTCAGTCCGGCACCCATGAGCGCGAGCCTCGGCAGGAGCCCGAGGGTCACGACGGAGACTACGGCCGGCAGTACGCCGATCCGTGCCGGGTCGTCCGCGAGCAGTGCCGCGAGCTCCCACACCGTGACGGTAGCGGCGACCGCGCCCGCACCGATCCAGGCGCTCCGTCCGAGGGGCGAGAACAGCCCGAGCTGGACGAGAGCCGGCGTCGCTACCACGGCGAGCCCGGCCAGCCGCGCTTCCCACGACCAGCCGTACGCGTCGCCCGCCGTCCATGCGCCGAGCGCGCCGAGAACACCGGCGGTGGGAACGAGCGGGAGGGCGAGGCCGCGATGACGACCACCGGACCGTGCGATGAGGCTTCCTGCGACGGCCATCACGACACCGACCGTCAGCAGCAGCCAGGCCGCGGTGGAGTCATCGAACCCGCTGCGCGCCACCACCCCACCCATGGTGCTGAATCCGGCGAAGGCGAGTCCGGCGGCCGTCCGGCTCACGGCGGGCCGCCAACGCCAGGGACGCACATCGATGTCCAACGTGCCGCGCTGCGCCGCCCCCATGTTCGCCACCCGAGGGAACCTACCATCGGGTCATTCGGCGGGCGCATCACCCGGGTGCGGCCGTACCGGACACACCGGTGCCTACGCCCCTGAAACCGTCCTCTTGTCCGAGTTGGTCGACCAGCCGCAGGGCCTCCTGGTCGGCGGCATCGGCGTGGCCAACACGATGGTGATCGCCGTACTGGAACGTCGCGGGGAAATCGCCCTGCGCCGCTCGCTCGGCGCCACTCGCGCCCAGATACGCACCCAGTTCCTCACGGAGTCTGTTCTGCTCTCCGCGCTCGGCGGCACAGCGGGCGCCCTCCTCGGCGCGGTGGTCTCAGCGGCCTTCGCACTCTCGCGGGACTGGCAGATCGTGATCCCGCCCCGGGCACTGATCATCGGCGTCACGGCCACGATCACCATCGGAGCGCTGGCCGGACTCTGGCCCGCGCTGCGCGCGGCACGCCTCGCCCCCCACGAGGCGCTCACCAGTCCCTGATCGGGCCGGCCACCCGTGGGCGCGGCACAACTGAACTGAGCCCGGACTATGACGAGGTCCGGACCGTTCAGCGGTCCGGACCTCGTCCGCCTTGCTTCCGGGCCCTTGCTCAGGCGCCCGGATCAGTCCTGCTGGGCGCCTGTGGGCAGCTTGCGCAGCTGCATCGTCGCAGCGGTGGTGGTGCCGAAGCCGTAATCCAGCAGCTTCGCGGCGTCGTTGTAGCGGTCCGTGCCGTTCAGGACGACGCCGATGAGGGTCTTATCGCCGCGGGTCGCGGAGAATACGAGGCACGGACCCGCCGGGGTGCTGGTGCCGGTCTTGATGCCGGTGGCCCCGGTGTAGGAACCGAGCAGCTTGTTGGTGTTGTACCAGGTGTAGGTACGGGTGCCGCCGGTGCTCGTGGTCGCGTAGCGCACGGTCTTCTGCGACTTGACGACGGTGCGGAACGTCGACCACTTCATCGCGCTGCGGGCGAGCTTCGCCAGGTCGCGCGGCGTGGTGTAGTTCTCGCCGGTCGTCGAGATGCCGTCGAAGGAGTCGAAGTGGGTGTTGGTCAGGCCCAGGTCGGCGGCCTTGTTGTTCATCTTGCCGATGAACGACTTGACCCGCGCGGACCGGGTGGTGCCAGTGCCGAAGGTGTCGGCGAGGGCGTATGCGGCGTCGCAGCCCGAGGGCAGCATCGTCGCGTACAGAAGCTGACGGACCGTCATGCGGTCGCCGGTCTTCAGGTCCGCTGTGCTCGCGCCCTTGGCGGCGACGTAGTCGCGGTAGGCCTGCTGGACGGTGACTTTGCGGTCGAGGTCGAGATTGGTCTGGCTGAGGACCACCCGGACGGTCATGATCTTGGTCGTGCTGGCCATCGGCCGCTTGGTGTCGGCGTACTTGCTGTACACCTTGGTGCCGGTCGCGTTGTCCAGCAGGAAGGCGCCCTTGGCGCTCACCGTGGGCGCGGTGGCCGCGTGCGCGGGTGAGGCCACGGGCGAAACGGTCAGTACGGCGCAGGCGGTCACGACGACAGCCGCGGTCTTGCGCATGGGTCTGGCTGCGCCGGGCTTGCGTATGCCCGTCCCCTTACGCACGCGCATGCTCCTGTTGAGGGTTATCAATTGAATGCTCCGCATCAGCCTGAATCGGGAGAAAGCCTTCATGGCAACCGCTGGATTGGCTGCTCCCTCACATGACTCACGAGGGAGGGCAACGGATGTACGGGCCGGGGCGTGACTTTCCTCCTCACCTGCGGTGACCGGCGTGGGGTGGGGTCCCCCGAGCCGGTGGAACCCGCCCGGCGGTGTCAGCGCGTGGGTGACGGTAGCCTGGCCTTCTGCGGTGATCTCTTGGGTCGCTGCGCGGCGGTGGGGCCCGCCGTACCCGAACCGCGGCGAGGACGCCGCCAACGGTCCCTGCTTGCGATGGAGCGTGCCCGGCTGCGGGCGCCCTGCGAGTAGGAGACGTGTCGTGGGAAGTTCTGAGGGCCCAGGTGATCGACGAGTCGAGTGATCCCGATGTCGGTGACCGCTTGCCCGTGCGGCGGTGGACGTTGTGGCGCGGGCAGGCGCCGGTCGTCTGTGCGGTGGCGCTCGGCGGAGGTGTCGGAGGGGCCGCTCGTTATGGGGCGTCGCTGATCTGGCCGACCGCGTCGGGCGCATTTCCCTGGACGACGCTGGGGGTGAACGCGGTCGGATGCGCGGTGATCGGCGTGTTCATGGTGGTGATCTCGGACGTGTGGGCCGCCCACCGGCTGGTGCGGCCGTTCTTCGGTACCGGGGTGCTCGGCGGGTTCACCACGTTCTCCACCTATGCCGCGGACGTACAGCGCCTGGTGGACGAGGGTGAGGCGGGTAGGGGGCTGGCGTATCTGGGCGCGACGCTGCTGGTGGCCCTGGGAACGGTGTGGATCGCGGCGGTGGCGACGCGCCGCGTACTGGCGTGGAGGGCGCGATGACGAGGCTGACGGGAACGGCGCTGCGGGTGACGATCTTCATCGGGGAGAGCGATCTGTGGCATCACAAACCGCTGTACACCGAGATCGTGCACCGGGCGCACAAGGCGGGGCTGGCGGGCGCGAGCGTCTTCCGGGGGATCGAGGGCTTCGGTGCGTCGTCGCTGATCCACACGCAGCGGCTGCTGTCGCTCAGCGAAGACCTGCCGGTGGCGATCGTCATCGTGGACAGCCATGAGCGGATCCGCGCGTTCCTGCCGCAGCTGGACGAGCTGGTGGCCGAGGGCCTGGTGATCCTCGACGACTGCGAAGTCATCCGGTACGTCGGCCGGGGCCGGGAGTCGCGGTGAACTGGGTGCTGGTGATCGCCGGCGCGATGGTCGGGGCGCCGCTGCGGTTTCTGACCGACCGGGCGGTGCAGGCCAAGCATGACACGGTCTTCCCGTGGGGGACCTTCGCGGTGAACGTGGTCGGGTGCCTGGTGCTGGGCCTGGTGACCGGGGCGGTGTCCGCCGGTGCCGCGTCGTCGCACGTGCAGCTGCTGGTGGGCACGGGGTTGTGCGGGGCGCTGACGACGTATTCGACGTTCTCCTACGAGACGCTGCGGCTGATGGAGGACGGGGCGAGATACTTCGCCGCCGTCAATGTCGTCGCGAGCGCGGTGGCCGGGCTGGGCGCCGTCTTCGTCGGGACGGAGTTCGCCGAGGCACTGTGGGCGTGAGCCGGGCGCTTGCCGAAGCGCCGGGCGGCCCGGCCAACAGACAACGATGAGGCCCCGACCGAAGATCGGTCGGGGCCCCATCGTCTGCCCTGCTGGGCGTGGGTGCGGAGGATGCGAGATTCGAACTCGTGAGGGGTTGCCCCCAACACGCTTTCCAAATGTTCGTCTAGGGGTTCGCGGTGGACCGAGGGCGTTCTGACCTGCGGTGGAGCCGGGCACTGGGGCGGCGGCGGACTGCGCTGGACGGGGGTGAATGCAACTAGAACTGCAACCAGGTGGAGCACTTGTTCCGCCAGCTCGCGCCGCCGGACGCGACCAGGCCGAGGAGATCCTCCACGAGCACATCCGGCACACCGTCGACCTGCTGCTGGACCGCTCCCGCGTCCTGGCCGAGCGGGGCCTGGCGGTGTTCCCCGGTGCCGCCGTGACGGCTGTCGTGCGGCCTTCGCTCACGCGGTGCCGTCGTCCTTGGTTGGTCGTTATGCGCCGACGAGACCATGGAAGGTGGGCAGCGGAACAGTGGGAGGATTCGAGGGTGACGGCAAGAACCAGTGACATCGAGAAGGCGGCCGGTGTGCTGCGCGCCGGGGGCCTGGTGGCCTTTCCGACAGAGACCGTCTACGGTCTGGGCGCAAACGCCGAGGACCCCGCCGCCGTCTCGCGCATCTTCCAGGTCAAGGGGCGCCCGCCCTCCCACCCGCTGATCGTCCACATCGGCAGCGCGGAGCACCTGGACGACTGGGTCCAGGACGTGCCCGCGACGGCCCGCCTGCTGGCCGAACGCTTCTGGCCGGGGCCGCTCACGCTGGTCCTGCGGCGCGGTCGCCGGGTGCCCCTCGAAGCGACTGGTGGCCTGGAGACGGTGGCCGTGCGCGTGCCCGACCACGCCGTCGCACTCGCGCTGCTGGCCGCCTTCGGCGGCGGTGTCACGGCCCCGTCCGCCAACCGCTTCGGCCAGGTCAGCCCCACAACCGCGAACGACGTCCGTGCCGAGCTCGGCGATGCCGTCGACTTCGTGCTGGACGGCGGCCCCTGCGAGGTCGGCGTCGAGTCCACCATCGTCGACGCCACAGGCGAGATCCCGACCATCCTTCGGCCCGGCGGGGTGACGCGCGAGGACCTCGAAGCGGTGCTGGGGCGCCCGCTCGCGGTCCACTCGACGAGCCGCATTCGGGTGCCGGGCCAGCATCCGTCCCACTACGCGCCAGGTGCGCGGGTCGTCCTCGTCGAGCCCGAGAAGGTCATCGCCGAAGCGGAGCTCGCGCAGGAGCTCGGGCACCAGGTGGGCGTTTTCCTTCCGCCCTCCTTCGCCGACGCTCCGGTGAAGGCGCACGCCGTGGTGGCGGTCCCCGATTCGATGGCCGCCTACGCCCGCGGGCTGTACGGATTCCTCCGCGAGCTCGACCAGCGAGGGTGCGACCTCATCGTCGCGTCCTTGCCGGTGGAGGAGGGGCTGGGACTGGCGATCGCCAACCGACTCCGCCGCGCCGCCGGGCCCCGGCCCTCTTAAGTGACCAGCACCGACGCCGTTCGATGTTCCTGCCCAAGCGCCCTCCGACCCCAGTTGAGCGCAAGAACGTGCCCGCCCTGAACCAACGGTCCTGACCAGGACCGCCAGGGATCGGCGGCATGCCCTCACCGCCCCCGGGCGCGGGTGCCGGGTGGATTCGCGCGGCGGCGCACGCGGCGCCGCCGATCATTGCCGCGCACACCCGGCTCCGCCGTCGAGGACCTGCACCGTCCCCGGGAGCGGGCCCGTCCAACCGCGACGCCTGACCCCCGCCCCGATTCCGGCGGGGGTTTCGCAATGTCCGCGCGACGGCGGCCCGTCCGGCAGCCGCACCAAAACCTCCCGGGCCAGGCCCCGGACGGCCCCACGGCTCAAAGCCACAAGGAGCGCGTTCGGCCGCGAGGACAGGCCATGAGGGAGCCGTATTGCAACGTGATGACACTCACGTGACATCGGCGCGCTGGTGGCACGCAGTGTCTTTTCTACCGACACGGAGTGCCAGTACGTTGTTACCCGCTGGTCGCGGCGCCGCTCCCCACCCCGGCGCGCCACGACCTGCCGCCCGCGCGCCACCTCTGCGCAGGCGCAAGCCAGAACCGCAGCTTCAGCATCACCGCCGGCGTAGCCGTTGTCCGCTCCCGGCGACCCCGCACCACCAGACAGCCCCCCGTCCCACTGACGCACCCTGCATCCCTCAGCAGGTACGCCACCGGAGGCAGCCATGGCAGCCATGAAGGAAATCCTCGCCGCGATCCAGAACCCGGACACCACCGCCGCCGACTACACGGCGCTGGAGCTCCCAGAGTCCTACCGCGCGGTGACCGTGCACAAGGACGAGGTCGACATGTTCGCCGGCCTGTCCACCCGTGAGAAGGACCCGCGCAAGTCGCTGCACGTCGACGACGTGCCCGTGCCCGAACTGGGGCCCGGTGAGGCGCTCGTCGCCGTCATGGCCAGCTCGGTGAACTACAACTCCGTCTGGACCTCGATCTTCGAGCCGCTGTCGACCTTCGGCTTCCTGGAGCGGTACGGCAAGCTGTCGCCGCTCACCAAGCGGCACGACCTGCCGTACCACGTCATCGGCTCCGACCTCGCAGGCGTCGTGCTCCGCACCGGCCCGGGCGTCAACTCCTGGCGCCCCGGTGACGAGGTCGTCGCCCACTGCCTGTCGGTGGAGCTGGAGTCGGCCGACGGCCACAACGACACCATGCTCGACCCCCAGCAGCGCATCTGGGGCTTCGAGACCAACTTCGGCGGCCTCGCCGAGATCGCGCTGGTCAAGTCCAACCAGCTCATGCCCAAGCCCCGGCACCTCAGCTGGGAGGAGGCGGCGGCCCCCGGCCTGGTCAACTCGACCGCCTACCGCCAGCTGGTCTCGCGCAACGGCGCCGGCATGAAGCAGGGCGACAACGTGCTGATCTGGGGCGCGAGCGGCGGCCTCGGGTCGTACGCCACCCAGTTCGCGCTGGCCGGCGGCGCCAACCCGATCTGCGTCGTCTCCTCCCCGCAGAAGGCGGAGATCTGCCGCGCGATGGGCGCCGAGGCGATCATCGACCGCAACGCCGAGGGCTACAAGTTCTGGAAGGACGAGCGCACCCAGGACCCGAAGGAGTGGAAGCGCTTCGGCAAGCGCATCCGCGAGCTCACCGGCGGCGAGGACATCGACATCGTCTTCGAGCACCCCGGCCGCGAGACCTTCGGCGCGTCCGTCTACGTCACCCGCAAGGGCGGCACCATCACCACCTGCGCCTCGACCTCCGGCTACATGCACGAGTACGACAACCGCTACCTGTGGATGTCGCTCAAGCGGATCGTCGGCTCGCACTTCGCCAACTACCGCGAGGCGTGGGAGGCCAACCGCCTGATCGCCAAGGGCAAGATCCACCCGACCCTGTCGAAGACCTACACCCTGGCCGAGACCGGCCAGGCCGCCCTCGACGTGCACCACAACAAGCATCAGGGCAAGGTCGGCGTGCTCTGCCTCGCGCCCGAGGACGGCCTCGGCGTCACCGACCACGAGCTGCGCGCCAAGCACATCGATGCCATCAACCGCTTCCGGGGCGAGTGAGGCTTCCGGCATAAACGTCCCTCGGGACCGGCCCTGGCCGATGCGGACCTACGCGAGGCACTCCTCCGCGGCCGCCTTCAACGAGCCGGACCCGGTGGTTACCTAGCGGCTTGCACTCCCTTCCCCGGCGCGGCGCCCGGTCGTACGGGCCGTTCGGCCGCCGCGCTCGCCAACCCGCCCCAGTCACGCTACGTGATCGTGCGCATCGACGCCGGCACCGTCGCCGGCCCGGGCGACCTTCTCCGCGAGGGTCTGCAGATCGGCGTCGCGGGAGGCTTTCACCAGCACCACGTGGCCGGGCCGCAGCCGCTGCCGCAGCTCGGCGAAGGCGGCGTCCTGGTCCGCGACGCGGACGGCGTCGACCCCGCCGTGCCGGGCTGCCTGCTCGATGCACCGGGCTTCCGTGCGGCCGACGGTGATCAGGTGCGCGATACCGAGCTCGGCTACCAACTCGCCGAGCCGGGCGTGCTCGCGCTCGCTGTCAGCTCCCAGCTCCCGCATCTCGCCCAGCACGGCGACGGCCCGCCGGCCGCGGGACATGGCGGCCAGGGCCATGAGGGCGGCGCGCATGGAGTCGGGGTTGGCGTTGTACGCGTCGTTGACCACGGTCACCCCGTCGGGGCGCTCGGTCACCTCCATCCGCCACCGGGACGCGGGGCGGGCGGTAGAAAGCCGGACGGCGAGCTGGTCGACGCTCAGGCCCGCCTCCCGGCCGATGGCGGCGGCGGTCAGCGCGTTGGCCACGTGGTGCTCGCCGACCAGGTGCAGCGCGACGTCGGCGCGGCCCTCGGGGGTGACCAGCTTGAAGCGGGCGCGGCCCTTGTCGTCGAGCTCGACGTGCTCGGCCCGGATGTGCGCCTGGAGGTCGCGGCCGGTCAGCACGACGTGTGCCCGGGTGCGCGAGGCCATCGCGCGCACGGCCGCATCCTCCACGTTGAGGACGGCGAGCCCTTCGGGCCGCAGGTCCTCGACCAGCTCGCCCTTGGCCTGGGCGATGGCATCCCTGCTGCCGAATTCGCCCAGGTGGGCGGTACCGACGTTGAGTACGGCGGCGACGTCGAGTGGGACCATGCCGGTCAGCTGCCGCAGGTGGCCGATACCGCGAGCGCCCATCTCCAGCACCAGGAACCGGGTCGCCTCGTCCGCGCGGGAGACGGTCTCCGGGGTGCCGATCTCGGAGTTGTGGCTGCCGATCGTGGCGACCGTGGGCCCGGCGGCGGCGAGCACGTGGGCGGTCAGGTCCTTGGTGCTGGTCTTGCCGCTGCTGCCCGTGATCCCGATGAACCGCGCCGTCAGGCGGGCGGCCAGGTGCGAGGCGAGGGCGCCGGCTGCGGCCAGGACGTCGTCGACGACGACAGCCGGCACGCCGACCGGCCTCGTGGCGAGAACCAGTGCGCTGCCGCCCTTCACGGCATCGGCGGCAAAGTCGTGCCCGTCGACGCGCTCGCCGGCCAGCGCGAGGAAGATCCCACCCAATCGGACGTCGCGCGAGTCGTAGTCCATCCCCGCTGTGACCTGCATGTCCGCGTCGTCGGCGTCGTGCAGCGTGCCGCCGACGACGTCGGCGATCTGAGCGAAGGTCATGGGGACCACTGGTGGTACTCCTCGATGGCGCGCGGAACCTGGCTACCAGGAACGCTACCGCCGTCCCAGGCCAGTCCAGTGACAGCGCGTCCGCCTTGAGTGGCGCCGTCACCTGCATGCAACGGACGTGCCGGCTAATACTGCAACCGCATCTGCGTGACGATCTCCGTTGGCGCTCATGCTCGCCTGATCGGCGTTCACGCGGGACTTCGGACGGGTTGCGGAAGTTGAGGAATCAGAGCCAACTCACATGGCGTCAAAGATTTTGACAGTAACCCCGGTTCTCTGGTCCGTTCCTAGCCGCCCCCCATCATCGAGGACGACGCCGTCGAGTTCACGGCCTGAGCATCACGCTGAGCTACTTGTCACTCGGTTCGCCGTTCGTAAACGGCACAATCAGTGGCCGGGCGGCGGGCGACGGCCAGCAGACCGGCCAGGGCGAGGGCCATCCACGCCGCGAGATAGCCGAACGCGGCCGTTGGGGAGACGGTGCTCCACAGCACGCCCGCGACGGTGGAGGCGGTGAGGTTGCCCAGCGACTGGACGGTGGCGAGCAGCCCGAACGCCGAGCCACGCAGGTCAGCCGGGGCGAGCGCGGCCACCGCGGAGTGCTGGGCGGTCTCCACCGCCCCGATCCCCACCCCGGCCAGCACGAACGGCACCGCCAGTACAGCCACGACGGCGCCGGTCACGGCGAACATCCCGTACGCCGCGGCGAACGCGGCGACGCCACCGGCCAGCACCAGGACCGGGCCACGGGCGCCGAGCCGGTCCGCCAACCGCCCGGCCGGCACCGAAGCGATGGTGGCCGCGATGTTGTAGGCGGTATACAGGCCCAGCGCGATGGTGGTCGCGGCCTGCATGCCGCGCGAGGGAGCTAGCAAGTCCGTGGCCCGCAGGATCAGCAGGGTGGCGGCGACGTTGCCGACCTCGAACGCCGCGACGGCGGCCATTAGCCTGCCCAAGTCGCCCCGCAGCACGGGCCGGATACGGATCTTCAGCGGGACTTTGTCCCGGCTGGCCGGCCTTGGCGTGTGCCGGATCGCGTAGACGATCGCCCCGGCTGCCAGCAGCCCGGGGATCACTGACAATCCGATCGCCCACTGCACACCCACGGTGGCGACCAGGGCGAGCGCGAGCAGCGGCCCGAAGATCGCACCGAGGTTGTCCATCATCCGCTCGAACCCGTACGCCCGCCCGTACGCCTTCGCCGGCACGATGTCCGCCAACAGCGCGTTGCGGGCCGGTACGCGCAGGCCGCGGGCGGTCCACGCGGCGGCCCGCAGCACGCCAACCTGCCACACCGCGGTGGCGCCAGCAGTCGCGGCTCCGAGCACGGCGGTGGTGGCGTAGCCACCGACGGCGACCTTCCGGCGGCGGGCCGGATCGTCGGCGAGCACGCCGCCGCCGAAACGGGCCGCCCCCGCCAGCGCGTCAGAAACGCCCTCGATCGTGCCGAGGACGGCGGCGGGGGCTCCAAGAGTGGAGGTCAGTAGCGACGGCAGCAGGGCGGTCGGGATCTCGTGCCCGACATCGGCGAGGAAGCTCGCGGAGCCGATCCCCCGCACCCCCGGCGTCAGCCACCGCGCCTCATCGAGGGCGGTCTGATCGGAGGGCGGCGCGGTCTCGGTCATGCCGGGCAGTCTGCCCAGCACCGAGGCGGGCAGGCAGTGGGGGATCCGACGATTCGGTCAGCCGACGGTCGACCGTTTCCACGACCGCTAGCTCCCACATGCGGTGCGTCGTGAAGGCAGCCGCTGCTGAACGGTCCCGGGGGCGGCTGCCGTACGTCTACACCAGGGAGCCAAGGACTCGTCGTGGCCATCGGCCGAGCCAGAAGGCTGCCGTGGAGAGCTGTGGCTGGTCGTCGGTTGATCCCTCGTGGGGTAGCAGCTCGGTGGGGGCGATGTAGCCGTCGCCTGGTTCCAGGCGGATTCGCTGGCAGTGCAGGGGGCGGCCTTCGGCGACGTAGCGGCGTACGTCGTCGGTGGGGGGACACCGGTCGGCATGGTTGGGGCCTGGGTGGAGGGTGCGGGATATGGATTGGATGGTTAGGTGTGCGAGGAGGAGGTAGCGGGTTCCGGGGCCGAGGTTGATGCACAAGCGGCGGCGGGACAGGCTTCTGGTGGCGTTGGGCAGTCGGTCCCAGTTGTCGACGTGCAGGCCGATGCGTCGGTTGCTGGCCGGGTTGATGGTTGTGGTGAGCATCTTGGGTGCGCTGGCTGCGCGGCCGAGGTAGTCGGTGCGGTTGGATGCCTGTGGGGTGAGCCCGGTTGCCACGTAGATGATCTGTTCAGGCGTGAGGTGCTCGTTGTCTGGGAGTTTCACCAGTTCGACGAGTGTGCTGGCGAGGGTCTCCTCGTTGGGGCGGAGCCGCTCTGCGAGATCGGGGTCGAGCGGCTGCCAGTCTCCGGCGGGGATGACGGCTCCGTCTTCGTAGTGGGGGTTATCGTCGGCGGTCCGTACGGGGGCTACTTCGCAGCGTTGCCGTAGCGCGGCGTAGTCCTTGAAGGCGATGTGCAGGTTCATGCCGGGCCATCCCTCCCGCGAGTACTTACTGCTCGTCGTCGAGGTCTTCGCCGAAGGTGATGTCCAGCTCGGCGGTGAGCGCCTCAGCGAGCTGGGTCTGCTGGGCCCGGTCGATGATGACCTTGTTCAGCATGGCGATGCCGCGCAGCGTGGAGAGGTCGTTGCCGCGCAGGTCGCAGTCCTGGTACGTGCCGTGCCCGAACTCGGTGAGGCGCAGAACGCAGTCGTCGAAGATGGCGCGGCTCAGGTCGCAGCTGGTGAAGCTGGCTTCGGTGAGGGCGCACTTGGAGAAGACCACGGGGCCGGCGACCCGGACGCGGTCGAAGGTGGCGTAGTCCAACTTGCAGTTCTCGAACAGGACGTTGTCCAGGGTGAGGCCGGTCAGGTTGGCCCCCATGAGCTTGCAGGCGCGGAAGACGGTCCGGGAGAGCTTGCTGTCCGTCCACTGAGCTGAGCCGAGATTGCTGTCCTTGAATTCGACGGAGTCGATGCGTACGTCGTGGAGGTGCGTGCGCTGGGCGTGCAGGTGGGTCACGCGGCCTGTGATGAGGTGGGCGCTGGTCAGGTCAAGGTCGCGTACGTCGGCGTCGGCGTAAGTGAAGTCCTGGACGGTGCCCCGGCCGCTTTCGAGTGAGGCGACGTTGGACAGGTAGATACCGGGCTCGCTGAGGCTGGGCAGGGTCACGGTGGAGCGGCCGAAGGTGCGGGTTTCCATGCGATCCATCCTGGTTGGCAGGGTCTGGCTGATGGTTGGTGGCGCGCCCGTCCGGTGAGGTGGGGCGCGCCACCGGCTGGTATGTGGAGATCGACTTCTTGTTCCAGTTGTCCCAGGTCGGCTGGTTGTCCCAGGGCTGGGCCGGGCCCTGGTTCCAGTTGTCCCACGTGGGCCTGTTGTCCCACGGGCCGCCCATGGACATGCCCGGCTGCGTGATTGGGTTGATCAGTTCGGTGATGGCCGGAGCGCCGATAGCGGCGAGCTGTTCCAGAAGGGTCATGCGGCTGCTTCCTTTCTGACGGTGTCGGACAGGGCCATGACCAGGGCTTGTTGGGAGACGCGGCAGTAGTTCGTCTCAGTTGTGGCCAGGCTGCCGTTCTCGAAGTAGCGATTTGCCTGCCTGCGCTCCCCGGCAGAAGTCGAAGAACTCGCAGGTGGCCTCGCACTGGTCCAGGCCGGTGAGGAATTCCCGTACGTAGCGCAGTCGATGCGCGCGCTCCAGCATGGCGGCGATGGACTGCTCGCATACGTTTCCGGCCCAGAAGTCGTCGTAGGCCGGGTCGGTGGTGCCGGCCAGCTCGGGCGAGAGCAGCCCACCTCACCAGCTGCGGAGATGGTGGGGATGGGGTCCAGGCGGCGGGCGTCCCACTGGTCACGGTGACCGCTGCGCACCGTGCGGAGGTAGTCGCCGAGACGGTCCAGCTCCCGTATGGCCGGGCCGCCTGGGTGGCGGCGCTTCCATGCGATGGCGTGCTGCCAGAACTCGATGGCCTGATCGCGCGACGGGGGTTGCCGGTTGGTGTTGATGCCTTCGGTTTCCTCGATGTTCAGGCCCACCGTGTCGCAGCCGAGGTCGGCGAAGAAGTCCAGCAGCGCCTCGGGCTGGTCGATGCTCTGCTGGCTGACCACGGCGATGACGGAGAAGGCGATGTTCCGCTCGCGCAGCCGCTGGATGCCCTTCATGATCCGGGCGAAGGCGGACCGGCCGTGGCGGTCCACCCGCTGAGTGGCCAGGGTGGCAGGGCCGTCGATGCTCACCCCGACCCGGAACCCGTACGCACTGAGGATGTCGCACCAGGCGTCGGTGAGGAGGGTGGCGTTGGTCTGCACATAGTGGCGCAGCAGCCTGGCCTTGCGCAGCTGCTCGAAGGGCGCGACCAGCTCGGTGAACCGGCGTATGCCCAGGGCCAGAGGCTCGCCCGCGTGCCAGACCACACCCAGAGGCTGGCCGGCTTTGGCATCGATCAGGTCCGCGGCCGAGTGGGCCACGGCGGAGGCGACCTCGACCGTCATGTGGTTCTTCTGGTCGCGTGCTGGGAGGTAGCAGTAGCGGCAGTCCAGGTTGCAGAAGCTGGTCGGCTGGAGGACGAGCGTCTGAGGCCGGGCGGCGATACGCCTGGCATACCGGGTGGCTCCGTCGGTCACCTGAACCATGGCGGTGGTCTCCTTCGGGATCGGCTTCGGGACGCCTTAGCAGGGGGTGTTGTGGTCGAGCGGCCCCGCCGTCGGAGCAGAGCTCGGGACTCACCGGTCATCCAGTCCTTGTACGGCGGCGGGGCGCTCGGAGTGGCCTTGCGCTGCGGGGAGGTGATCAGCGTCGGCCACTCGTTCATGGGGTTCACGCAAGCTGCACGGACGTGTGCGGCTGCCTGATGGCGCGCGACGCCACTCGCAGCCCTCGCAGGCCGTCGAGGGCGCGGGCCAGGAGGAGGGGCGGTGGCTGCTTCTCGCCAGGGTCGGAGGAAGGGCGGTCTGTGATCGGGCCGAGCGATAGCTCGGCCCAGACGACCTTCCCCGGCCGCGGTGTCGGGTGGTAGTAGCCCCATCTGGTGCTCATGCAGCCGACCAGGAACAGGCCCCGTCCGTTCTCGGCCGCCTCGCCGACGGTCTTGACCACAGGCGGGCGACGGTCGTTGTCCTGAACCATCAGCAGCAGGCGCCAGGCGTCCAGCCGCAGCGTCACAGTGACGGTGCGGACCGTGGACAGCAGTGAGTCCGAGGAGGTGTTCCTGTCCGGCTTCGGGTGCCGTATCGCGTTGGTGGTCAGTTCGGACACCAGAAGCCGCGCTGTTTCGACGAGGTCGGGTGCGACCTGCCAGTGGCGCAGGACATCGACGGCGTGCCGCCGGGCCGAGGCCACGGCGTTGGGGGTGTCGGCCAGCGCCAGCTGGCTGATGCCGGGGCGTGCTTGTGACACGGGTGCCTCCCAGGTTGGGACTGGGGGTGGTGACAGTCGGCTGGTTCTCCGTTACGACCCTCATGACCGGCGAGCACGTGTGCTGCTCAGGACGGTCCACGAGCGGGGCCGGTGACGTCGCAAACGGTGTGTGACTAGGCTGGCGCCGTACGTGATGCCGCCGGTACGTCCTCACACTGCCCCGGCCCTGAACTTTCACCGAACTTCGCGGCTTGGGTGGGCCGATCTGCTCCATTGCGTCAGCCGGTAGGTGCGAAGCTGGGACGCATGGCGGAACTGAACGGCAAGCCGATCAGCCTGGACGAGCTCCAGGCGCTGGCCCTGACCAACTACGGGCACTTCACTTCGATGCGCGTGGACAACGGCAAGGTCCGCGGCCTGTCGTTGCACCTCGACCGGCTGGTCCGAGACTGCCGGGCCGTCTTCGGCGTCGACCTCGACGTCGAGCGCGTCCGGGAGTTCGCCCGCCGCGCCATGCCCGCCGGCGGGTCCAGGGTCGTACGGGTGACCATCTTCGACCCGTCTTTGGACATGGGGCACATAGGGTCTGACGCCCATCCCCAGGTGCTCGTAACCACACGCCCGGCCGGCCACCTCCCGCTGCCGCCGCTGCGAGTCCGCTGCGTCGTCTACACCCGTGACATGCCTGAAGTGAAGAGCGTCGGCCTGTTCGGCTCGCTGCGGCACCGACGCGAGTCCCAGCGGGCGGGCTTCGACGATGCACTGTTCGTCGACGAGCAGTCCGTCATCTCCGAAGGCGGCACCTGGAACATCGGCTTCATCAAGGGCGAGCAGGTCATCTGGCCGGACGCGGAGTGCTTGGTCGGCACCACCATGGAACTGCTCCAACAGGTCCACGACCACACCAGTGCCTCGGTGAAACTGTCCGACGTCGCAAGCTTCGACGCGGCATTCGCCACCAACGCCGCCATCGGCGTGCGGGTGATCAGCGGTCTGGACGAGCTCACACTGCCCCAGACCCACCCGCTGAACGACCTGCTGCGCAAGGAGTACACCAAATTGCCCGGCGACGATCTCTAGCCATCGGCAGCCGCAGTGGATGGAGGAGACTGACTGAGGGGGGATGTAGCCGGTAGCGACCGTAGAACGGTGGACCGGAGTGGAAGTCCGGGCGCTACGGCAGGCGAAACGGATGAGCATCGAGGCATTCGCCGCCCACCTGGGGGTGAGCGACCGGATGGTCTCCAAGTGGGAGGCCAAGGGCGACGCGATCCAGCCCCGCCCGGTCAACCAGGCCGCCCTCGATACGTCGCTGGCCGTCTCCAGCCCAGAGGTCCATGAACGATTCGTCAGCCTCACCACCTCGCTGACGACCGTTCTCCCCGACCAACGGGCAGACGGCGCCTCAGGGTTGCCCAAGCAGCACCAGATCAGGCATCCAGGCGACGGCAAACAGATGGCCCTCGTAGGGGCCGGGATCTTCCTGTGCGGGCCGGGAAACACGCCCGTCTGGCTGCCGGGCTACTACATCGACGTCTTCCCGGTGACGAACTCGGACTACTCGCGCTTCGTCGCAGCCACCAGTCACCGGCCCCCACAGCACTGGCCGAAGGGCAGATGCCCGGACAGCCTGTACGACCACCCGGTCGTGTTCGTCACCTGGCATGACGCCAGTGCCTACGCAGCATGGGCAGGCAAGGAACTCCCCACCAGCCAGCAGTGGGAGAAAGCAGCCCGAGGACCGCTCGGAGACGTGTACCCGTGGGGCAACCAGCCCACCCCGGCCAAGTGCAACAGCCGGGAGTCCGGCATCGGGAAGACCACGCCGGTCAGCCACTATCACAGCGGCGTCAGCCCGTACGGCGTCTACGACCTGTGCGGCAATACCTGGGAATGGAGCTCCACCCAGTCCGAACCAGACCGCTACGAACTCAAGGCAGGCGCCTTCACCAGCCCGTTCTCCCGCGCGACCCCCTCAGCCTTCAACGACGCCAGCGCCCAGATGATGGACGACGACACAGGCTTCCGCTGCTGTACACCAGCCGAAGGCATTCCGTCGTAGGGGAGCACGGCTGAAAACACCACGGGTGCTCAGGCTGTCGACCGCGCGAAACATCCTGAGAGGTACGGCGACACCGATGAGTGGTGATCACCATTTAGCAGGACCTGTCGAAGGCCCGACCAGAAGCCTGGCCGGGCCTTCGAAGGGTAGGTCCCCGTGGGAACTCTTCCGTCCCAGGTCGTCAGCGACACAGCGACTCGTTGGGCCAGCCCGTCTCAGCTGCCCTACAACCGCACCCGAACTCTTGGTTGCCGGGAGCGCGGTCCGGCGCGATGTATGCCCGTGCCGTCCAGCCGGGGTGGGGGGTGAGGGCTGGACGGCACGGGCGTGGGCGGGAACCATCTCGGATGCAACGACTGAGCGCGTGCCAGCGTGCGGGCCTGCATCGGTCAGCGCATCCGGTCGCCTCCCGGCCTCAGACCGCAACATCATTCGGATGATTGCCCGCATGGGCACCTGACCCAGGGCGGACCTCACCCGGATGCGCGTCCCTGGATGGAGAGTCCAGGTACGGTTATGGCCCATCCTCGTGGTCAGGACGGGTGGTGGGCGCCCGGGAGCCGTGCCAGGGTCAGTCGCCGGTCGGTCGCCCCGGCTCGGGAGAGCGGTTCGGGGGTTCGCCCGTCGGCCGGTGGCTGTGCAGCGCTCCCGCGTGCGCGGTCACCGTTGGATCGCGGCGGGTCTTCGCCAGGCTTGTGACGGTCACGACGAGCAGCACGGCGGCGATTACCAGCAGGCTCACCGGGGTTGAAATCTCCGGCACCGCCTGGTCGATGTCCTCGTGGGCCCAGTGGAGGATCAGCTTGACCCCGATGAAGCCCAGGATGAGCGCCAGCCCGGTCGACAGGTATACCAGCCGGTCCAGTAGGCCCTTGACCAGGAAGTACAGGGCGCGCAGGCCGAGGAGCGCGAAGGCGTTGGCGACGAAGACGATGTACGGCTCCTCGGTGACGCCGAAGACCGCGGGGATGGAGTCGAGCGCGAACAGCAGGTCGATGCTGCCGATGGCGAGTAGGACGAGGAACAGCGGGGTGACCATGCGGCGGCCGTCGAGCCGGGTGAAGATCCGCCCGTCCACGTACTCGTCCCGGATCGGCAGGATCCGGCGGGCGGTGCGTACCACGGCGTTGTCCTCGACGTCCGGGTCCTCGTTGCGGTGCCGGTACAGCTGCACGGCGGTGTAGATCAGCAGCAGCCCGAACAGCAGGAAGACGAAGGAGAACAGCGACAGCAGCGTCGCGCCGAGGGCGATGAAGACGGCGCGCATGACGAGGGCGAGCGCGATGCCGAAGGTCAGCACCTTGTGCTGGTGCTCCTCCGGTACGGCGAAGGTCGTCATGATGATGACGAAGACGAACAGGTTGTCGACCGAGAGGCTCTTCTCGACGAGGTAGCCGGCGAAGTACTCGGTGCCGAAGTCGCCCCCGTGCCGAGCCGCGAACCACACGCCGAACAGGACCGCGACCAGCACGTAGAAAACGGACCAGGCGGTGGCCTCACGGAATCCGACGCGGTGCGGGCGGGCGGCGGCCAGGACCAGGTCCACGGCGAGCAGCGCGACGATCAGGGCGATCGTGGCGCCCCAGGTCAGCCCATCAAGTTCGAGCACCGCTCACCTCCGGCCTGCACGCTACGTCAGAGATACGACCCACGCGCGGAGCGCCCTACCGCCGTCCGGTCGGCGCGTCGCACCGGGCACGCCGACGGCGGACGGCCAGGAGGGGACCACGAAGACCATCAGGTCCGGGACGTGGGTGGGATGGTCGTCCACCGGCGGTCAACACAAGGAAGTGAGCCCGTCAAGACCCCCGTTCGGCGGGCGCCGTGATCGCGACGGCGTCGTTGTGGACTGTGTGGCGGTGCACGGTGAACAGCGCGTCTACGGCAGGCCGCCGGACGCTGCGCAGGTGCCCGCTGACGATTGGCCCTACCGGGGTGCCCCGGTTCGCCGCGCGCTGAGGCTGCGCCTTGAAGCCGCCGCCGCCCGGCGCCTGGGGATACCCAGCGACACGACGACGCTCAGCCCCCGGCCGACGCACCCGCACCTCCTTTGGCGGACCCCCGCGCAGTAGCGAGCTGGGCCTGGTCGTAACCTGCGACCATGACTGACGCCCAGCTCCCGACTCCGTCTGAAGCCTTCGAGCTGCTGCTGGCCGGCAACCAGCGTTTCGTCGCGGGCGCGCCACAGCACCCGAACCAGGACGCCGCGCGCCGCGCCGAGACCGCCCCCGGCCAGCGCCCGTTCGCCGTTCTCTTCGGCTGCTCCGACTCACGCCTGGCCGCCGAGATCATCTTCGACCGGGGCCTGGGTGACCTGTTCGTGGTCCGCACCGCAGGCCACGTGGCGGGGCCGGAGGTGCTCGGCAGCATCGAGTACGCCGTGAGCGTGCTGGAATGCCCGCTGGTCGTGGTCCTCGGCCACGACTCGTGCGGCGCGGTCGCGGCCACCCGCGCCGCCCTTGCCGACGGCCTCGGCAGCACCACCGGGTACGTACGTGATGTCATCGAGCGCGTCACGCCCAGCGTCCTGGCCGCCCGTGCCGCCGGGCTCACAACGGACGACGACATCATCGCCGAGCACATCCGGCACACTGTAGACCTCCTCCTGGACCGCTCCCGGGTGCTCGCCGACCAGGTCACCACCGGACAGACGGCCGTGGTGGGCCTTTCCTACCGGCTGGCCGACGGCAGCGCCCGACTCGTCACGGCCCGGGGTCTGCCGAGCGAAGCGGCTGCCTAGGGACCGGGCGCCTGAACGGTTCACCGGCCGACGACGACCAGGGCGATGTCGTCGCTCCCTTCGCTCGGCACTCGACTCCACAGTGGGTCGAAAGGAGACGCCTTCTTCGCGGAGGCGGTTGCGCAGGCCCTCTTGGCTGATGTCATCGACGACCCCCTCGGCCATCAGGAAGTCGGCCAGCTTGGCCCGGCTGCAGGTTGAGAACGGCAAGCCGTGCTCGGTCGGCTTCGACTTGGCGATCTTCTTGATCTCACGGCGCTCGGGCAGGTGAAGGTCCTGGGCGGTCTGCCCTTGTACTTGGAAGCCGAGGCCCTGCTGCTCATCGTGCCCGCGGACCGGCTCGGCGATGGTGGAGTAGCGGTCCCTGGCCTCGGACTTGCCCTTCGACGAGCTGTTCAGCGTGGAGATGCTGAAGGGCAGCTAAGGCACGAGGACTTCAGGAGTTCTTCTAGCTCACCGCGTTGACCCGGGCCGCGAGGCGGCTCGTCGATCGGCTAGCCGATCAACACCACCGGGTCAAGAGCCAGTTCACGCCATCTAACCCGCGCCTTTCGGGCTCTCTCCAGCTCGAAACGTTGAGTTAACCCGGCACGCAACCTCGTCGGGTTAACGTGTTTCTTGACCAGCCATTGACTAACATTTGGCACGCGCAAGAGGTGTGAACTGCCTGGAGGGGTGCATGTTCCGAGGTGCGACGGCCCGGACCGTGCTTGCGGTTCTCGCCGCCGTCCTGCTCGCCCTCCCATTCTCATCACCCGCGGCGCCCTTCGCACTGGCGCACGCGGCCCGTCATGCTGAGGCCGAACCCCAGTCCGGAATCGAACCCTCTGGGACAACGCTGCACGAGGCCGTCACCTATCACGATGTCGGCTACTTCGGCGGCCCAGCCCGGCCCTTGCGCACCCTCGACCAGCATCGCGCTGCCGCAGACTCCGCGCCCCAGCCTTCCGAGCGCCCCCTGCTGGCGGCGCAGGTTCCGGCCGCCGCGGAGATAACGGTCGCGCCCCGTACAGGGCACCTCCGCTCGTCGAGATCCTCAACAGCCCACGTTCCGGCCGCACTCCAGGTCTTCCGCTGCTGACAGCGGACCAGTTTCCCCCCCACATTTGTCCTGCCCGTCCGACGCGCCCGCACGGCGCGCCAGGAGGAATCACCACGCATGCAGCCCCTCATCGACAACGCCCGCACGTTCGGACAGCGCCCTGAGGAGTTCGCCAAGCTCGCCGAGGGCCAGTCCCCGCAGGTCCTGTTCATCACCTGTTCCGACTCCCGGATCGTACCGGCCCTGATCACGGGCGCCCGGCCCGGCGAGCTGTTCGAGCTGCGCACCGCGGGCAACATCGTCCCCCCGTACGCCTCCGAGCGCCCCACCTCCGAGGCCGCCACCATCGAGTACGCCGTGGAGGTGCTCGGCGTTGAGGACATCGTCGTGTGCGGCCACTCGCACTGCGGTGCCGTCGGTGCGCTGGTGCGCGGTGACGACCTCGACGCCGTCCCCGCCGTCCGCGACTGGCTCGCGCATGCCGCGGACAAGCCGGCGTCAGCCGACCCGGGCGACCCTGTGGTCGCCGCGGCCGTGCAGCACCACGTGCTTGCCCAGCTGCTCCGCCTGCGCTCCTACCCCTGTGTGGAGAAGGGGTTGGCTGAGGGGCGGCTGCGGGTGCGCGGCTGGTACTACGAGGTGCACACCGGGGCCGTGCGGGAACACCGCGCGGAGTCTGACAAGTTCGAGACGCTCTGAGGGGACTGGTGACCGCCATGTCCAAGTTCCCTCATCTGCGGCAGGACTTCGCCGCCTCCATCGTCGTCTTCCTGGTCGCCGTGCCGCTATGCGTCGGTGTGGCGGTCGCCTCCGGTGTCCCGGCAGAGCTCGGGCTCGTCACCGGCATCGTGGGCGGCATCGTCACCGGGCTCATGCCCGGCAGCAGCCTCCAGGTGTCCGGGCCCGCAGCGGGCCTGACCGTGCTGGTCTTCGAGGCCGTCCGCGAGTTCGGGGTGTCCACCCTCGGCGTCATCGTGCTGATCGCCGGACTGCTCCAGCTCGCCATGGGCTTCCTCAAGGTGGGCCACTGGTTCCGGGCGATATCCGTCTCCGTCGTCGAGGGCATGCTCTGCGGCATCGGTCTAGTGATCATCGCCGGCCAGATCTACGCGGCTTCGGGCCTGAAGGCCCCGGAGACCGGTATCGGCAAGCTCGTGGGGCTCCCGGGGGCGTTCGTCGACGCCCTGGGCAACAGTGAGGCTCTGGCCTCGCTCGCGATCGGCGCGGGCACCATCGCCGTCATCGTGCTGTGGAAGAAGATGCCGAAGAAGGCGCAGGCCGTGCCCGGCGCCCTCGCGGCGGTCATGCTGGCCACGGTCGCCACGCTCGCCTTCAGCCTGCCGGTCGCCACGGTCGAGGTGGAGGGGCTGCTCGGCGTCATCCAGCCGCCCGGGTCCGAAGCCTTCGGTGAGCTGGCCAACCCGGCCATCTGGGGCACCATCATCGCGTTCGCGCTGATCGCCTCGGCGGAAAGCCTGTTCAGCGCGGCGGCCGTGGACCGGCTGCACGACGGTCCGCGCACCCAGTACAACAAGGAGATGATCGCCCAGGGCGCGGGCAACACGGTGTGCGGTCTGCTCGGCGCGCTGCCGATGACCGCGGTGATCGTGCGCAGCTCCGCCAACGTCAACGCGGGCGCGAAGACCAAGGCGTCGCGTGTGCTGCACGGCGTGTGGCTGCTGCTGTTCGCCGCCGCGCTGCCGTCCGCCCTGGCGCTGATCCCGATTCCCGCCCTGGCAGGCATCCTCGTGCACGCGGGCTGGAAGCTGATCCCGTTCCGGCAGATCGTGCCGCTGTGGCGGGCGCACCGCGGTGAGGCGCTGATCCTGGTGGTCACGGCCGTGGCGATCGTCGCGGTGAACATGTTCGAGGGCGTGCTGATCGGTCTGGCGCTGTCCGTCGCCAAGACCGCCTGGGAAGCCTCCCACGTCAAACTCGAGGTCATCGACAAGGGCGCTGGCCCCATCCAGGCGTACCTGTCAGGCAACGCGACCTTCCTGCGCCTGCCGAAGATCCTCGACAGCCTGGAAGCGCTGCCCCAGGACCGGCCGATCGAGCTGGACCTATCCGGGCTGCACCACCTGGACCACGCATGCCGCACGGCGCTGGAGAACTGGGCCGACCGGCACAGCGCGGCCGACACCGAACCGGTGAAGGTCACGACGCCGTAGGCAACCGCCTCGTCCGGGTCCGGGGCCAGGTCCTGTTGTCCCATTCCCCTCGCCCGCCCGACGGGCGGGCGAGGGGAATCGTCGGGGCACGCCCGCGCGAGCTGGTTCGCGGGGCAGGCGGGGATATGAGGACAGGGCCTGTCTAGGGAGCGGCAGCGGCGGTTACCGCGGCGACGACGGCCTGACCACCGGATTCGGGCTGGCGGCGCTGCTGCTGTCCCTGCCCAGAGGTGAGGCAATCGTCAAGGGGCTCGGGCCGGCGATCCGTACCGCGCCAGCGTCTCATTCTCGCGTCCATCCTCGCCCACACCGAGCACGTGCCTTACGCGGCTACAGCTCGTTTAGACAACGTGGGCACCCGGGCCTCGGCAGACTCCTCCGTGGCCCGGACCCCGCCGTCAGCCTGCCCGGTGGCCCTGGCCTTCTCGGTGGCCGTCGACGCTGGCTGCCCGCCGGTGTATGCCCGTCAGATCGCGGCAACTGCAACCGAAACTGCAACCACGGTGCGACGAAGGCCCCGACCGCTCAGCGGTCGGGGCCTTCGTTTCGGCTGTTCAGCCGTGGCGGAGGATACGAGATTCGAACTCGTGAGGGGTTGCCCCCAACACGCTTTCCAAGCGTGCGCCCTAGGCCTCTAGGCGAATCCTCCGCGGCAAACAATACAAGACGGCGAACAGTGCTCGCGAACTCGTTCCCAGGCTCCGCCCGGGGCGCCCCCACCCTCTCCGATCCGCTAAGGTGGGGGTCAGCCCCTCACGTGGCGCTATCTCACCGAACTCCCCCAGGGCCGGAAGGCAGCAAGGGTAAGTGGGCTCTGGTGGGTGCGTGAGGGGCCCTTTCGTGTCCGGGGTGCTCGGACGGGCCGCCCCGGTCGCCGAGGTCCGGAATCCTGGGCCCGGACCGCGGCCGGGCCGGTTGTCGGTGGGGGCCGATATCGTCGTAGGCGTGTCGTCCCTCGCGCTCTACCGCCGCTACCGTCCCGACACCTTCGCGGAGGTGATCGGGCAGGAGCATGTCACCGGTCCGCTGCAGCAGGCCCTGCGGAACAACCGGGTCAACCACGCCTATCTGTTCAGCGGCCCACGCGGCTGCGGCAAGACGACCAGCGCCCGCATCCTCGCCCGCTGCCTGAACTGCGTGCAGGGGCCGACACCCACGCCGTGCGGGGAGTGCCAGTCCTGCCGCGACCTCGCGCGGAACGGGCCCGGCTCGATCGATGTCATCGAGATCGACGCCGCGTCCCACGGTGGCGTGGACGACGCCCGTGAGCTGCGCGAAAAGGCCTTCTTCGGCCCGGCTTCCAGCCGCTACAAGATCTACATCATCGACGAGGCCCACATGGTCACCACGCAGGGCTTCAATGCCCTGCTGAAGGTGGTCGAGGAGCCGCCGGAGCATCTGAAGTTCATCTTCGCGACCACCGAGCCCGAGAAGGTCATCGGCACGATCCGCTCGCGCACCCACCACTACCCCTTCCGGCTCGTGCCCCCCGGGACGCTGCGCGACTATCTCGCCGACGTGTGCGAGCGCGAGGCCATCCCGGTCGAGGAGGGCGTGCTGCCGCTGGTGGTCCGGGCCGGCGCGGGCTCCGTACGTGACTCGATGTCGGTGATGGACCAGCTGCTGGCGGGCGCGGGCGAGGACGGCGTGACGTACGCGATGGCGACGGCGCTGCTCGGCTACACCGACGGGTCGCTGCTCGACGCGGTCGTCGACGCCTTCGCGGCGAGCGACGGAAGGGCCGCCTTCGAGGTCGTGGACCGGGTCATCGAGGGCGGCAACGACCCGCGGCGCTTCGTCGCCGACCTGCTGGAGCGGCTGCGCGACCTGGTGGTCCTCTCCGCCGTGCCGGACGCGGCGGAGAAGGGCCTGATCGACGCCCCGGCCGATGTGATCGAGCGCATGCAGGCCCAGGCGTCGCGCTTCGGCGCGGCCGAGCTCAGTCGGGCCGCGGATCTCGTGAACGAGGGTCTCACCGAGATGCGCGGTGCCACGGCACCTCGCCTGCAGCTGGAGCTGATCTGCGCGCGGGTGCTGCTGCCTGCCGCCTTCGACGACGAGCGCTCGGTTCAGGCGCGGCTCGAGCGCCTCGAGCGGGGCGCGGCGGCGGGCGGGCTCCCCGGGGCGGCGGGCCCTGCGATGGGTTACGTCCCGAGCCCGGACGCCCATGCCGTACGCCCCGGCCCGACCGGAGCGGCGGCTGCCCGCGCGGCTCTGCCAGGCCGGGGGAACGCGGGGACCGGGGGACCCGCAGAGGCCGGTGCCCCGCAGGCGCCCGCTGAGCCTCAGGCCTCGTCGCTCGCATCGGAGGGTCCGGACGCCGGACGGTCCCCGACTGCGCAGCCGGGCGCCGATGCCGCAGCCTCGGCCCAGCCCGGCGGTGCGGCCCTGGAGGGCGGCTCCGCACAGACTGCCGGTGGCCCACCCGACGTGTCCGCCGAGGGCGGGAGTGCAGAGGAGCAACGGCCCGGAACCTGGCCCGCCGGTGCTCAGCCCAAGGCCGCGGGCGGCGCCGCACCGCAGGCGAGGACGGCTCAGCCCGACGCCTCGGGAGATGCCGGCTCGGCTGCTCCTTCCCGGCCGGGCGCGTGGCCGACCGGGACCACGGGAACCGCTCGCGGGCAGGGCGGCGCCCCGCAGCCCGGTGCGGGAGCCGGTCTCGAGGGAGCTGGCGCGCAACGGCGTACGGGCACGGGATCTCAGCCAGGTGGCCAGGGCATGGGCGAGGCTCCACCCCATCGACCGGGCGACTGGCCAGAGGGTGGACGACAGCCGGGTTCCTCCGGTGCGGCGGCGCAAGCGGCCCCCGCCGCTCCTGCCGCCGCTCCCGGTACGGCGCAGGGCGCGGCCGGCATGGTGCAGGGTGCGGCGCAGATCCGGCAGATGTGGCCGGACATCCTCGAGGAGGTCAAGAACCGGCGCCGCTTCACGTGGATCCTGCTCAGCCAGAACGCCCAGGTCGCCGGTTTCGACGGCACCACGCTCCGGCTCGGCTTCTCCAACGCCGGGGCCCGCGACAGCTTCGTCGGCGGCGGAAGCGAGGACGTGCTGCGGCAGGCGCTCAGCGACCGCTTCGGGGTGCAGTGGAAGGTCGAGGCAGTCGTCGACCCGTCGGGAGGCGGGGGAGCGCCGGGCGGTCAGTCCGGGCCGGGCTTCGGCGGCGGCTCGGGCGGCTCACGACCGTCCGCTCCCCGTCCCGCCCCGCAGGCCCCGTCGCCGGCGCGGCCGACCGGGCCCGCACCGGCTGCTCCCTCCCAGTCCTCGCCCACTCCGCGGCCTTCCGCGCCGGACGCACGGGCGAACCGCGGGCCGGTGCCTTCGGCGCCGGTCGCCCTCGAGGACGACATGCCGGCCGAGGACGACCCGGACCTCGACGACACGGCTCTGAGCGGCCACGATCTGATCGTCCGAGAGCTCGGCGCGACGGTCGTCGAGGAGTACAACGAATAACAGCCCGCGCCCGCCGGGCCCCGTCACTTCGGCATACGCGGAGCGCGCATCCGCTGATACGTCGCGTGGCCACGGTCGGCGAAGTGCGGTATCCGGGAGCCGCCCCCACCAGCGGTCGGGAGGGCTCGCCTTGGGGAATGGAACGCGACGGCTCCCGCGCGGCGCCGGGCCGCGGCGAACGATCCGCCCGGTGCGGAGCCCGCTGACCTTGTACGCGCGAGCGGCGTCCGCTGCGCACGAGCTGCGCCCGCGGCCCGAGCGAATCCGGTCATTCGTGCGGCGTAGGGCGCGGCGTCCTCCGAACCCGTAGGCTCGGGCTACTGAAGAAAGTCGTCGAATGCCAGGAGCGAAGCCGTGATTCCCGGTGGTGGGCAGCCCAAT
The DNA here is from genome assembly GCF_052245555.1 of Streptomyces sp. KR80. NCBI lineage: Bacteria > Bacillati > Actinomycetota > Actinomycetes > Kitasatosporales > Streptomycetaceae > Streptomyces > Streptomyces sp. KR80. The sequence goes on along the minus strand of NZ_JBQQCD010000003.1, from coordinate 103,088 downwards.
ATGCAGCAGCTGCTTCAGCAGGCCCAGAAGATGCAGCAGGACTTGGCCGCGGCACAGCAGGAACTGGCGGAGAGCTCGGTCGAGGGCTCCTCGGGCGGCGGACTCGTCAAGGCCACGGTGACTGGGTCCGGGGAGCTCCAGGGCCTGGTCATCGACCCCAAGGCCGTGGATCCTGAGGACACGGAGACCCTCGCGGATCTGATCCTGGCGGCCGTACGGGACGCGAACAGCGCCGCGCAGGAGCTCCAGCAACAGAAGCTCGGCCCGCTGGCACAGGGCCTCGGCGGCATGCCGGGCATGCCCTTCTGAGCTGCCCGGTCCGGCGGTCGGGCCGGTGCCGACCCATTGACAGGCTGGTCCTTCATCTGCTCCTTAGGGTGGATCAACTAGCGTACGTAGCAGGAAAGAAGAAGGAGACGGCGTTCCGTGTACGAAGGCGTGGTCCAGGACCTGATCGACGAGCTGGGCAGGCTGCCCGGCGTCGGTCCCAAGAGCGCGCAGCGGATCGCCTTCCACATCCTCCAGGCCGAGCCGGCCGACGTCCGCCGGCTCGCCCACGCCCTGACCGAGGTCAAGGCCAAGGTCCGATTCTGTGCCGTCTGCGGAAACGTTGCGCAGGAGGAGCAGTGCCGGGTCTGCCAGGACCCGCGCCGCGACCCGGCGGTCATCTGTGTTGTGGAGGAGCCGAAGGACGTCGTCGCGATCGAGCGGACCCGTGAGTTCCGCGGCCGCTACCACGTGCTCGGCGGGGCCATCAGTCCCATCGAAGGCGTGGGGCCGGACGACCTGCGGATCAGGGAGCTGCTGGCCCGGCTCGCCGACGGCACCGTCACCGAGCTGATCCTCGCCACCGATCCGAACCTCGAGGGGGAGGCCACCGCCACCTACCTCGCCCGTATGGTCAAGCCCATGGGTCTGAAGGTCACGCGACTGGCCAGTGGCCTCCCCGTCGGGGGAGACCTGGAGTACGCGGACGAGGTCACGCTGGGCCGTGCCTTCGAAGGGAGACGACTTCTCGATGTCTGACGCCACGCTCCACGACGCCAAGCAGGACCCGGACGACTTCGCCGTACAGATCGCCGACCAGGTCGAGAGCTTCATCGTCGCCGTCACGGAAGTGGCCAAGGGCGACGAGCCGGGCAGCGCCATCCCGTACCTCCTGCTGGAGGTGTCCCAGCTGCTCCTCGCGGGCGGCCGGCTGGGCGCGCACGAGGACATCGTTCCGGAGGAGCGCTACGAGACGGACGCCGGTCCGGAGCCCGACGATGTCGACGAGCTGCGGGAGCGGTTCGCCGCGCTGCTCGACCCGGCGGATGTCTACTCCGAGGTCTTCGATCCGTACGTCCCGCGCAGCGTTCCCGTCCCCTGCCGGATCTCCGACGATCTCGCCGACATCATCACCGACCTGCGGCACGGCATGGCCCACTACCGCGCGGGCCGGATCACCGAAGCCCTGTGGTGGTGGCAGTTCTCCTACTTCTCCAACTGGGGTCCGACCGCGTCCGCCGCGCTCCGTGCCCTCCAGTCGCTGCTGGCCCACATCCGTACGGAGAGCCCGCTGGAGGAGCTGGACGGCCTGGACACCGACGCGGAGGCGGCCTCGGACGACGGGGTGCTGGAGGAGGAGGCGGGCCGGGTGATGGCCGAGGAGATTGCCGCCCCGCTGGGCCTGCGTCCGGTCCGGGCACGTCGCTGAGCCTCGGTCCGCGTATGCCGCCGACCGCTGGGACCGGGAGCAGTCCTGCCCGGTCACTGGAGACGGGTCTACCGGAGAGGCGATCACCGGGTCCGGGAACGCGGGCTCGATGGCGTCCGGTTTTGTGAGCTGGATTACGTTCCTGTGTGCGCCGCGTGTCAGCGGGCAGGGGCCATCCCGGAGCGGGCACGGCAGCTGAATGCCCCTCTCGGTGATCACGAAGTGAGCCACGCGTCTCACGATGTGATATTGGGATGGCTGATTCTGCCTGCTCGTTAGACTGAGCCGACCGAAGGGTCCCGCTTCGGGACCCCCCGGAAAGACAGAGTTGCGAGGAGCGCACGTGGGCCTTGTCGTGCAGAAGTACGGCGGCTCCTCCGTTGCGGATGCCGATGGCATCAAGCGCGTCGCCAAGCGAATCGTCGAAGCCAAGCAGAGCGGCCACCAGGTGGTCGTCGTGGTGTCGGCGATGGGTGACACGACGGACGAGCTGATCGATCTCGCCGAGCAGGTATCCCCCATTCCTGCAGGGCGGGAGTTCGACATGCTGCTGACCGCCGGAGAGCGAATCTCCATGGCGCTGCTGGCGATGGCGATCAAAAACCTCGGACACGAGGCACAGTCGTTCACCGGCAGCCAGGCGGGAGTCATCACCGACTCCGTCCACAACAAAGCGCGGATCATCGACGTCACGCCGGGCCGGATCAGAACGGCGCTGGACGAGGGCAACATCGCCATCGTCGCCGGCTTCCAGGGTGTGTCCCACGACAAGAAGGACATCACCACCCTGGGCCGCGGCGGATCCGACACCACCGCGGTGGCCCTGGCTGCGGCGCTGGAAGCCGAGGTCTGTGAGATCTACACCGACGTCGACGGGGTCTTCACCGCCGACCCGCGGGTCGTGAAGAAGGCCCGCAAGATCGAGTGGATCTCGTTCGAGGACATGCTGGAGCTGGCCAGCTCCGGCTCCAAGGTGCTGCTGCACCGCTGCGTCGAGTACGCACGCCGATACACCATTCCGATCCACGTCCGGTCGTCGTTCTCCGGCCTCCGGGGCACGTGGGTCAGCAACCACCCGCACAAGGCGCACGATCAAGGGGACCGGCCGATGGAGCAGGCGATCATCTCGGGCGTTGCCCACGACACATCCGAGGCCAAGGTCACGGTCGTCGGAGTGCCGGACAAGCCGGGCGAGGCGGCGCTGATCTTCCGCGCGATCGCGGACGCCGACATCAACATCGACATGGTCGTGCAGAACGTCTCGGCCGCGTCCACCGGTCTGACCGACATCTCCTTCACCCTGCCGAAGACCGAGGGCCACAAGGCCATCGAGGCGCTGGAGAAGGCGAAGTCGGCCGTCGGCTTCGAGTCGCTGCGCTACGACGACCAGATCGCCAAGATCTCGCTGGTCGGCGCGGGCATGAAGACCAACCCGGGCGTCACCGCGGCCTTCTTCGAGGCCCTCTCCGGTGCGGGGGTCAACATCGAGTTGATCTCCACCTCGGAGATTCGTATCTCCGTGGTCACCCGCGCCGAGGACGTGGGGGAGGCCGTCCGCGCGGTGCACACCGCCTTCGGCCTGGACAGCGACAGCGACGAGGCCGTCGTGTATGGAGGTACGGGCCGATGACCGCCGCGGGCGTCGCAGGCTCGGTGGGCCGCAAGCCCACGCTGGCCGTCGTCGGCGCAACCGGCGCGGTCGGCACCGTCATGCTCGGCATCCTCTCGGAGCGCGCCGACATCTGGGGCGAGATCCGTCTCATCGCCTCGCCCCGCTCGGCGGGCAAGAAGCTCACCGTGCGCGGCGAGGAGGTGGAGGTCGTCGCGCTGAGCGAGGAGGCCTTCGAAGGCGTCGACATCGCGATGTTCGACGTGCCGGACGGGGTCTCGGCGCAGTGGGCGCCGATCGCTGCCGCCAAGGGCGCGGTCGCGGTCGACAACTCCGGTGCCTTCCGGATGGATCCGGACGTCCCGCTGGTCGTCCCGGAGGTGAACGCGCACGCCGCCCGGGTCCGTCCGCGCGGCATCATCTCCAACCCCAACTGCACGACCCTCTCGATGATCGTCGCGCTGGGCGCGCTGCACGCCGAGTTCGAGCTGAGCGAGCTGATCGTCTCCTCGTACCAGGCGGTCTCCGGCTCGGGCAAGGAGGGCATCGACACCCTCCGCGACCAGCTCGCCAAGGTCAGCGGCACGGAGCTGGGGATCCAGCCCGGGGATGTGCGCCGTACGGTCGGCGAGCTCGGCCCGTACCCGGCGCCCATCGCCCTGAACGTGGTGCCGTTCGCGGGCTCGTTGAAGGACGACGGCTGGACCTCGGAGGAGCTGAAGGTCCGTAACGAGTCCCGCAAGATCCTGGGGCTTCCGGACCTGCGGGTCACCGCCACCTGCGTACGCGTTCCGGTGATCACCACGCACTCGCTGACTGTGCACGCGCGGTTCGAGAACGAGGTGACGGTGGCGAAGGCGCACGAGATTCTGGCGGGCGCCCCGGGCGTGGTGCTGTACGACAACCCGGCCGAGGGGGAGTTCCCGACGCCCGCGGATGTCGTCGGCACGGACCCGACCTGGGTGGGCCGGGTGCGGCGATCGCTGGACGACCCGCGCGCGCTCGAGCTCTTCGTCTGCGGCGACAACCTGCGCAAGGGAGCCGCGCTGAACACCGCTCAGATCGCGGAACTCGTCGCGGCCGAGCTCACCGCTGCCTAGCGGGAAAGTCCGTCGCTGCGCGGCACCTGTGAAGATCGTGTGAGCAAGTCGGTAGTCCATTCCGCTTGAAGTGGACCACCAATCTGTTCGACGATTCGCTCCCCGCCCTTCTGCAACCGGCAGTCGGGTGGGGAGCGTCTTTGCTGCTGTCTCTCTGAGTCGCTGCGACAAAGGGGCATGTGGGGAGAGAAAAACGGTGCGCATGGGTGTAAATGGATCGCCGGTGAAGCTGCTGGCTCACGCGTACAACCTTGACGGGGGGAAGCGTGTCCAACAGGCGTGGCAGAGGTACTCGGGATTGGCATTTCGGCGACTTACGGGAGCGGCGCAGCGGTTCTGCGTCCGCTCCGTCCCTGCGCGACCGGTGGCATGCCGGTGATCGCGCCCATGCCCGCAACGCGCCCCGGCCGCATACCGTCGCAGCGCGAGGGCGTTGACGAGTCGATGGCAGCGGGCACCACGGTCGATCACCTGACGGAGACCTACCGCGCTCACTACCGGTCGCTGCTCGGTCTTGCCGCGCTGCTGCTCGACGACACCGCTTCGTGCGAGGACGTCGTACAGGAGGCGTTCATCCGCGTGCACTCCGCGCGGAACCGGGTCCGCGACCCTGAGAAGACCCTCGCCTATCTGCGGCAGACGGTCGTCAACCTGTCCCGCTCCGCGCTGCGCCGCCGGATCCTCGGGCTGAAGCTGCTCTCGAAGCCGATGCCCGACATGGCGAGCGCCGAGGAGGGGGCGTACGAGCAGCTGGAGCGCGACCACTTGATCAAGGCGATGCGTGGTTTGCAGCGTCGGCAGCGCGAGGTCCTCGTGCTGCGCTACTTCGCCGACATGACCGAGGCTCAGGTGGCCGAGACCCTCGGTATCTCGCTCGGCTCGGTGAAGGCGTACGGGTCGCGGGGGATCGCGGCGCTTCGCGTCGCCATGGAGGCCCCGGCATGAGCAAGAAGAACTACGGACCGGAAGGGCCGCACGGCCAGGAGGGCCTGGGCGGGCCTGAGGGCCAGGAGTGGCGCAACGGCGCGGCCGCACAGGACGGCCAGGGTGGCCAAGGCGGCTCCGGCGCTCAGGGGAGCCCGGACCTGCTGGACGTTCTCCGGGGTTCCGACTCCCCGGACGGGCCGCCCATGAGCGAAGAATCGCTGCGGCGGCTGCTGCACACGGTGGTGGACGACATCGAGCCGGCACCCGGCAGCCTCGAGCACCTGCGGCGTGCCGTGCCCGCTCGGCGCACGCGCAAGCGGCAGGCGCTGGTCGGGGCGGCGGCAGCGGTGCTGTTGGTCGGCACCGCCGTACCAGCAGCGGTGCACGTTGCGCAGAGCAGCGGTGCGGGCGAGGACCGGCACGCCATCGCGGGGCACGGTGAGCGCGCGCAGGGCGGAGTCTCCGGTGGTGCCGAGGCCCAGGGCAAGGGCGACACGAAGGACCACAAGCCGTCCGACAAGGCCACCGGCAGCGGCAAGAGGGGCGGCGAGGGCGGCAAGAAGGGCGGCGAATCCGGCAAACCGGGCGGCGGTGCGGTCGGCGGCGTCGACCCGGCCGAGTCCATGGCCGCCACCTCGCCCGCTTGCACGCGGGGCCAGCTCGGCGGTGGCACGGCCTCGTCCGAGACCATGGACGGCTCCAGCACGGTCTACGGATCCTTCCAGGTGACCAACGTCTCCGGCGCCACCTGCGCGGTCGACGACGGGGGCCTGGTCTTCGCCACCGCGCAGGGCAGCGCCGACGAGGGCCGGGTCCAGGTGGTCGACCACACCGCGGGCGATCCGGCGACCGAGCTGCCCGACCCGGCCACCCAGCCGCAGCAGGTGATCCTCCGGCCCGGCGCCGCGTACGAGGTCAAGTTCGCCTGGATCCCCGCCGAGGGCGGTTCCGGTGGCTGTCCGAGCCCCGGCGCCTCGCCCGATCCGGGAGACTCCGGGGGCACGAGCAGTACGGGGGAGCCGGGCACCGCCGAGGCCGCCTCACCCCAGGCGGCCGCCGAGGACCCGGGAACCCAGTCTGCCGGCAGCGTCGCGCTCAGCCACACCCCGAAGGCCGGTGGACCGGCGGCAGCGGGGGCGACGATCACCAACACCTGCGCGGGCACGCTGTATCGCACCGGAGCCTTCGCGGCCTAAACCCGATCGCCCCGCCTCGGCCCACATTCCCGCCTTCGGCCTCTCGGCGGCTGCGGGCGGGCCGGCGTCGTCGGCGGGCAGGCCGTACCCCGGCGGGGGCATCCCGTCCCGGGGCCCGTACCGTGATGGTGTGTACCGGTTCCTGCTGACGCCCCGCTGGTGGGGTATCAACCTCTTCGTCGTGCTCGGCGTGCCGTTCTGCCTCTTCATGGGCACGTGGCAGCTCGGCCGCTTCGAGGCGCGGGTCGAGTCCCACCAGGCGCAGCAGCGGGACAGCCGGGACCACACACGGGCGGTAGCCGAGCCACTGGCCGATCTGCTGCCCGTCACCCAGGAGACGTCGGGCCGTACCGCCACCGCGACCGGCCGCTACGACCACGAGCGTCAACTGCTCGTCCCCGACCGCAGCTTGGACGACCGGCGCGGCTATTACGTCCTCACCCTGCTGCGTACGGACGGCGGCAGGGCGCTGCCGGTCGTCCGCGGCTGGCTGCCCGGCGATGCCGACACCGCCCGCCCGGACCGCGTCCCCGCCCCGCCGCGCGGCGAAGTCACCGTACGCGGAGCACTCCAGGCCTCCGAGAGCCAGGGCGCCGCCGGGGTCGGGGCAGGCGGAGGACTGCCTGACGGTCAGCTCGCCATGATCAGCGCGGCGTCACTCGTCAATCTCGTGCCGTACCCCGTGTACGACGCGTGGATCACCCTTCCTGAGGGTGAGACGTCAGGCGCCCTGCGCCCGGTCCCCCCGGCGGCGGCCGAGGGCACCGGACTGGACCTCAAGGCCTTCCAGAACCTCGGCTACACCGGAGAGTGGTTCGTCTTCGCGGGCTTCGTGCTCTTCATGTGGTTCCGCCTCTTCCGCCGGGAGGCGGAGACCCAGCGCGATCTGGCCCTGGGCCTCCCACCGGAGCGTACGGAGCTCGCCGCACCGCGGCCTGGAGAGCCGAGGTCCGCCGCCGACCCCGAGGAGACGGTCGGCGCTGATCGCTGACCGCCCGCCCCGAAGTCCGCCACCCTTACCGCTCAGCCGCCGTGCGGCGCCTTCGGCTTCAAGTGCCGCTCCGCGAAGGCTATCTCCAGCCGCAGCTGCTTGATCCGCTCCTCGACGACCAGCGATCCGTGCCCCGCGTCGTACCGGTACACCTCGTGCGTCACTCCCCTCTGCTCAAGCCGCCGGACGTAGTTCTCCACCTGCCGTATGGGACAGCGTGGATCGTTCACGCCCGCCGAGATGTAGACCGGTGCCCTCACCTGGTCGACGTAGGTCAGTGGCGAGGACGCCTCGAAACGCTCCGGGACCTCCTCCGGGGACCCGCCGAGCAGCGTCCGGTCCATGGCCTTCAGCGCCTCCATCTCGTCGTGGTAGGCGGTCACATAGTCCGCCACCGGCACGGCCGCTACGCCGAGCGCCCAGGCCTCCGGCTGCGTGCCCAGCCCCAGCAGCGTCAGATAGCCGCCCCACGAGCCGCCTGCCAGCACCAGACGCTCCGGGTCGGCGAGCCCGGAGTCCACCGCCCATTCCCGCACCGCCGCGATGTCCTCGAGCTCGATCAGCCCGACCCGGTGCTTCAGCGCGTCCGTCCACTCCCGGCCGTACCCGGTCGAGCCGCGGTAGTTGACCCGTACGACCGCGAAGCCGTGGTCCACCCAGGCAGCCGGCCCGGCGGCGAAGGCGTCGCCGTCGTGCCAGGTCGGCCCGCCATGGATGTCGAAGACGGTGGGGAACGGGCCGTCTCCTTCCGGCTGCTGCACCAACGCGTGGATCCGGCCGCCCGGGCCCTCCACCCACGCGTCCGTCACCGGTACGGACTGCGGGGCCTTCAGCACAGCGGCCCCACCGGAGGCCCCGGCGGGAGGTTCCAGAACCGTCCGTCCCGTCGTCGACCGGACCATCGGCGGCAGGGCCGACGAGGACCACAGGAACTCCACCGTCCCGTCCGGACGTGCCGTCGCCCCCGACACCGTCCCGGTCGGCGTCTCCAGCCGCACCAGCTCGCCGGAGCCCAGGTCGTACCGCCACAGCTCGCTGCGCGCCCGATGGCTGTGCTCGACCAGCAGCGCCGACCCGTCCGGATACCAGTCCGCGACGACCTCGCCGGGCAGGTCGATGGCGAGCGCCGTCTCCTCGCCCGTCAGCGGGTCCCAGATCATCGGCTCCCAGCGCCCGCTGCGCTGGTGCCCGACCAGCATCCGCGAGTCCGCCTCGACCGGCACGAAGCCCAGGCAGGACAGGCCCAGCTCCAGCGTCCCGCCCTTGGTGTCATCGAGCTCCGCGACGACGCTGCCGTCGGCCCGCACGACCCGCAGCGCCGAGTGCATCGCGTCACCGTGTTCGGTGTGCTCGATCGCGATCAGCGCGGAGTCGTACGACAGATCGCCCACGCCCGCCGACTCCCGGTGCCGGTAGATCTCCACGGGCGTGCCGCCGTCGGGCCGCACGACATGGATGGTCGACCCTTCCTCGTCCGTGGACCGTCCGACGACCACCGTGCCGTCCCGCCCGAGTGCCAGCCCGGCCGGATACGAGGGGTCGAGCCCCGGAGTCGCAGGCTCGTCCGCCCGGGTTTCTGCCTTCCTTTCGCCCCAGCCGAAGAACGGCTGCCGCATCCATATCCCGAATTCGTCCCCATCGGTGTCGCTGAACCACCAGATCCACTCGCCGTCCGGGGACAGCACACCGTCCGTCGTGCCGTTCGGCCGGTCCGTCACCTGCCGCTGTGCCCCCGTCGCGCGGTCCCAGGCGTAGAGCTCGTACGTCCCCGACGCATTCGACACGAACAGTGACCGGTCCGGTGCATCCTCCGCCCAGTCCGGGAGCCCGACCCGCGGTGCCCTGAAGCGCTTCTCCCAGTCCGGCATGGACCCTGCGGGCCCCGTGGTCTCGTCAGTCATGGCCCCCATTCTGCGGGGAACCGCGGACACCCCGGTGCTGAGGCCCCGGAACCTGTGGATAACCTCCACACCCGGGACCCCCGCGCACCGCTGACGTACTCCCTCCGCGCGATGAGCCGCTGCATCCCAGCAGGTCGGACTGCGGGCGAGCGCAGATCAAGCGATGATCTTCGGCAAGTGAGAACCTGAGATCAGGGGAGTCCTCCTCCGGGGAGTGAGCCCGATGGGAACCAGCATGCACGTGGTCTGGAGCAAGAAGCAGCCCGGCCAGGTCGTCTACGAGACGCACAAGATCGTGACGGCCGAGGGTGAGGCGGTGGTCAGGAGCCGCCGACACGAGGTACCCATCCGTAGCCGGGCGCACGCGGCCGAGGTCGCGGCGGAGAAGGGCTACGAGCTGTTCGGGCAGGGCGAGGCGTGGGACAGCTTGCCTGAGAAATAGTCACACGAAGTACACCGCGGGTACGACCCGGCGATGCCTTCCGGCCCCTAGGGTGGCGGCCACTTCCGCTCGTCACCCCGGCCACCGAGGACAGCATATGAAGGCATCCCTCGCCCCAGCCCGTGCAGAGCAGCGCCCCCGTCGGTTCGGGGACGTCCAGGGGTGGTTCCCCAGTCTCGATCAGGTGCTCTTCGCGTGGTTCCTCTCCCGGCAGGAACGCCTCGGAGAGCGTGGTGACCTCCTCGAGATGGGCGTCTACATGGGCAAGAGCGCCATCTTCACCGGCAGCTTCCTCAATGCGGGCGAGCGTTTCACGGTCTGCGATCTCTTCGACGGCCCGGCCCCGGACCAGCAGAACGCGGCGGAGGCCCGGAAGTCGTACGCGTCACTCACACGCGTCGCCTTCGAGCAGAACTACCTGGCGTTCCACGACGAGCTGCCGCGCGTCGTCCAGGGCCCCACCTCCGACCTGCCGCCGCTGATCTCCGCGGCCACCTGCAGGTTCGTACACGTCGACGCCTCGCATCTCTACGAGCACGTGGCGGGCGACATCGAGACCGCTCGCAAGGCCCTGCTGCCGGGAAGCGTGGTCGTCCTGGACGACTTCCGCTCCGAGCACACGCCGGGCGTGGCCGCCGCCGCATGGGAGGCGGTGTTCAACGGCGGACTGCGGCCGATCTGTCTGAGCACGCAGAAGCTCTACGGCACCTGGGGAGATCCGGAACCGCTGCAGGACGAGCTGTTGGCGGAGGCGCGGGAGCGCGGCGACATCAAGATCAGCGTGCAGGAGATAGCCGGCCAGCGCATCCTGCGCTTCTCGGGCCGCCCCAAGGCCCCGGCGGTGCCGGATTCCCGCTTCGCCGACGATCCGGTGGTGGCTGCCGAGGCACCGGGCCGCGCCGATCCCGAACCGCATCGGCGGCCGAAGGCATTCGCTTCGCTGTCCGCCCGGCGCCTGGCCGCCGACTTCCTCCCGCCGATCATCACCCGCGCGATTCGCCGACGCCGCGCTTCCCGTCGAAGCCGGTGATGGGCATGTGACAGGCAGGAGCCCGCAGCTTTCGCAGAAAGGCCCGGTTCCAGAACCGGGCCTTTCTGCGGTCAGCGGAACCGGGTGGCTCACTGCCTTCAGCAGGGAGTGCGCACTGCGTCAGCTCCGCAGCTCGCCGCAAACCGCGTGGTTGAGGGCCTGTCACCCGATTGGGTGCGGGAATATGCCCACAATAATGGCCATATTGCGAATATGTAACCATGGATGACGCACCGACGGCGCGCATTACCGGGTTCGGAGTGGCTCTACCCCTGATATCGCAGAGTCAGCAGGAGATCCCCGAGTGCTTGCTGCCGGACGATCATCCCAAGATGCCGTTCCTGCAGAAGGTCGTCGCGCACTCCGGTATCGCGCGACGCCACCTGGCGGTGAGCCCGGCGATGGAAGACGTGACGCAGTGGTCCACCGGGACCCGGATGCGTCGCTACGCCCAAGAGGCGCTGCCGTTGAGCAAGGACGCCGTCGTCTCCGCCCTCGATCCAACCGGTGTCGATCCAGCCGACGTCGGGCTGCTGTGCCTGGTGTCGTCAACCGGCTATGCAGCACCCGGCGTTGACACTCGTCTCGCTCGGGACATCGGCATGTCGTCGGACGTGGAGCGGCTCTCGGTGGGGCACATGGGGTGCTTCGCCGCCCTTCCCGCCCTGGCCGCCTGCGCCAACTTCGTCCGCTGCCACCAGCGGCCCGCGGTGATGCTGAACGCGGAACTGTCGTCCCTGCACCTGCAGCCGCCCCCCTGGGACAACGGCCAGCTGGTGGTGAACTCACTGTTCGGCGACGCGATGACGGCCGCGGTCATCCAGCCGGGGACGAACGGCAGCGGCGCCGGTCCCGGGCTCGACGTGCTGGCCATCGCCGCACGCACCGACACCGAGCACGAGGACTACATGTCGTGGAACGTGGGCGACCACGGCTTCCGCATGGGTCTGTCTCCGCAGGTGCCCGAGGTGCTCGCCGACCACCTCCCGGCCATGACGCGGGACCTGCTGTCCCCGTACGGCATCGAGTTCGCCGACGTGCGGTGGTGGGCGGTGCACCCGGGAGGGCCTGGCATCGTCGACGCGGTCGAACAGTGCCTCGGTCTCAGCCGCGCCGACGTCGCCATCTCCCGGCAGGTGCTGCGCGACCACGGGAACTGCGCGTCCGCGGGCCTCGTTCTGGTGATGGATGCGCTGCAGAACAGCACCCCCCTGGAGCCGGGGCAGTTCGGTGTGGGCATGGCGTTCGGCCCCGGGCTGACCCTTTACACCGCCCTGCTGCGGGGGGCGTGAGCGACGTCGACGAGGGAAGGCAGGCCGACCATGCCCGCGACCGACGCAGACCTGAGATTGCTGGTGGACCGCATGGCGATCAGCGACCTGCTGGTGGCGTTCGCCAGATGCCTGGACGAGAAGGACTACGACGGGTACGCGGCGCTCTTCACCGAGGACGGCATTCTGCGGCTGCCCGGCGTCGAGCACCAGGGCCGCGCGGGGCTGGCCGCATTCGTCGCGAACGACCTGGGCCGCTACGAGCGGACGCACCACATCAGCACGAACCACCAGATCGCGGTCGATGGTGACAGCGCCACCTCACGGTCCTACCTCCAGGCGGTTCATGTGCCCCGTGAGGCCGACTGCACCGACTGGTGGGCGGTCGGCGGCTGGTACGACAACACCTACCGCCGTGAAGACGGCGGATGGCGGATCAGCACCGTACACATCACACCGGTGTGGCTGGGCGGCCACTTCCCCAGTGACCCGGTCAGTGACTCGGCGAGCTCCTGACCGTACGAGGGAGCGGGTGTCGGTCGACCCTCTGCGGAGGGCTGACCGGGGCTCAGCGGTGGTCGTGGTCGCTGCCGACAGGCGGCTTGCCCGCCTTCTGGCCCGGCTCGACCACGACGAACTGTCCCATCATGCCGCCGTCCTCGTGATAGAGCAGGTGGCAGTGGTACATGTACGGGGTGTCGGGGTCGGCCGGTCCGTCGAAGCGCAGCGCTATCTTCACCGTACGGCTGCCCGGTACGTACACCGTGTCCTTGGGCCCGCGCAGCTCCGGCGGCGGCCGCTCGCCGTCCACCTCCAGCACCCGGAACTGCACATCGTGGACATGGAAGTTGTGGGGCATGCCGTCGCGGTTGCGCAGCGTCCAGACCTCCGTGGTGCCACGGGTGACGGACGCGTCGATCCGGTCCATCGCCATCGGCTCGCCATTGATGCCCGACATCCGCAAGTCGAAGGAACGCTCGCGCACGGGATCGGAGCCGTCGGGCACCTCGGGCCCGGCCGGCCCGACGAGCTCGTCGGACAGCTCGGGCGACGAGCGAAGGGCCTTCGCGGCCCGCAGCTCCAGAATGTCGAAGGAGTCGTCGTTGCCACCGAAGCGGTCCTGCCAGAAGTCGCTGTCCGGCGAAGCGTAGCTGCGCAGCACCGTACGCTCGCCGGGGTGCACCTCGACGACGATCTCGGCTCGCTCGCCGGGGGAGAGCTTGATCCGATCCAGGGTGACGGGCCCTTCGAGCAGCCCGCCATCCGTGGCGATGAGCGAGAACCCGCGGTCGTCGTCGAAGCCGAAGTCGTAGCTGCGGGCGGTCGATGCGTTGAGCAGCCGCAGGCGTACGCGTTCGTCGCCCACCTCCCGGTACGGCGCCAGGGTGCCGTTGACCATCGTCGTGTCGCCCAGGAAGCCGGTGTTCGCCATCGTCCGGTGGCCGTGGTCGAACTGCGCGCCCTCGAACTTCACGTCCTGCACGATCAGCGGCAGGTCGTCCACGCCGTACGTCTTCGGCAGCGGCAGCTCAGCGGCCTTGTCGTCGTCGAGGATGAACATCCCGGCCAGGCCGCGCTGCACATGCTTTTCGGTCGCACCGTGCGGATGTGGGTGATACCAGAGGGTCGCGGCGGGCTGGTCGACCTCCCAGTGCGGCTGCCAGTTGTCACCGGCGTTCACCATCTGGTGCGGGCCGCCGTCCATCGTCGCGGGCAGGTGCATGCCGTGCCAGTGCACGGTGGACGCCTCGTCCAGCGAGTTGCGGACCTTCACCCTGACCTGCTCACCGCGCTCGGCACGCAGCGTCGGGCCGAGGTAATCGCCGCTGAAGCCCCAGGTCGGCGTCTGCTGTCCGGCGGTGAACTCCTTGTGGCCCGGCTGCATTTCGAGGTCGAAGACGCGGGTGCCGTCCTTGTCGACCGTCGAGTCCGCGAGCGGTGGGACCGCCAGGGGGTTGGCGAACTCCACCCTGCCGACGGTGGAAACGTCGGCGGCTGCGTACAGCCACACCCCCGCGCCGACCGCGGTCGCCGGCACCGCGACGATCGCGAGGGTGAGGGCGATGAGTATCCGCTTGAGTCGTCCGCTGCTCTTCGTCACGTGTCAGAGCGTGCTGACAGGTGCCGTTCCGGGGCATCCGGCATCCTCCGGAAGCACCCCTGGACCCAACCCCGAGCGGACCCTGAGCCGATGCCCCAAGAACGACGCCTTCTCGGCAGGCATCAGCGGAACACAGGATGGCGACCAGTAGATCCGGGTGGGTCTGCCAGTTGTTCGGTCGAACCGCCGTCGCTGCGGGTGACACGTCGCCGTGGCGACAGCTCCGCTCGGGGGCCGATCCCGCACCGTGCGCTCGACGGCTGTGCCGCCGCCGATGAGTTCATCCGGCTCCCGTCGTCTAACTGGAGACGGAGTTCACCGACTACCTCTCTCGGAGGAACATCATGAGGAAGATCATTGCTGGCCTTTTCATCTCGCTCGACGGAGTCGTGGAGGCACCCGACCAGTGGCACTTCCCGTACTTCAACGACGAGATGGGCGCCGCTGTCGACGCGACCTTCGGCACGGCCGACACCCTCCTCTTCGGTCGCAAGACCTACGACAGTTTCGCCGGGGCGTGGCCGGAGCGCGAGGCGGCCGGCGGCGAGGACGCCGCCTTCGCCAAGGTGCTCGGCGACGCACGCAAGATCGTCCTGTCGAACCGGAAGCTCGAGTTCACTTGGCGGAACTCCGAGCAGCTCGAGGGCGACCTCGTTGACGCCGTCACCGCCTTGAAGAACGAGCCGGGCGGGAACATCGCCCTGAGCGGCTCGGTCTCGGTCGTCCGCCAGCTGCTGGCCGCCGGCCTGCTGGACGAGTTGCATCTGTTGGTGCACCCGATCGCCGTTCGCAAGGGCATGCGGTTGTTCGACGAAGGCGAGACCACGATCCCGCTGAGGCTGATCTCGTCCGAGACGTTCCAGACCGGCGTGCTGAACCTGGTCTACGCCCCGGCCGAGTCGGGCAATGCCACCTACGACGACGCCAAGGCCCATCTGTCCCAGCCCGAGCAGTAGCACCGTCGGCTCCCGGCCCTCCAAGGCCCGCAGCACCCGTGCTGCGGGGCCTTGGTGAGAGGCCTGCGGGCTTGTCCGATGTGAGAGTCCCGTGTGGTGGCGCGGTTGTGGAACGTGGCCGCCACGAGCATCTGCCTGCGGCACGTCCTGCAGGTTCAGGAGGCGGTTCGGTGCGGGAGGTCGGCCCACCCGAGCGGGTAGGCATCACGTCCTTCGGTCACTGCCGGCTCGCCACCGGCCTCGGCGAATGCCGTGAGTGCGGCAATGAGCGCCGTGCGCTGCTCCGGAGCCATCCGCTCGACGATCGCCGCGATCTCGGTACGCCGACGGGCGGTGACTTCCTCGACCAGACGGTATCCGGCGTCGGTCAGACTCAGTACGTTCTCGCGTCGGTTGTCCGGATTGACCCTGCGGTCCACGAGGCCGGCGGCCACCAGCCTGTCGTTCATGCGCATGGCCGTGGACGGGCTGACGCCAAGCCGGTCGGCCAGCGCGACCAGTTTGACGGCCCCATGCATGGAGAGCACGACCAGCATCCGGAACTGAGGCAGCGTCACCCGGTCCTCGACTGCCGCCAGGGAGCGCGCCGACACAGCCACCAGAACGCGGGAAGCCGTCAGTACGGCGCGGGTCACCTCGTCCACATCATCCGCCCCTTCGTGGGGCCGCACACGCTCGTCCATGACACCTTTCTACCGGGCTGTGGCGGGCGTGTGGTCCAGGCCCCTGCAGGTGCGGTCGGCCCCAGGTGCCGCTCAGGGACATTGCTGCGGGGTGCAGGGGCGCAGGCGCTGGTGCCGGGCACTCGGTCGCGGTGGCGGAGCAGCAGCATGGCCGCATCATTGCCGGGAGCGGGCTTCCACAGGTGCCATGAGGTCTCGGCGCATGGCCGCCAAGGTGGCTTCCGCATCGGGGGCTTTGAGGAAGCGGGTCCGCTCACCGAGCGGATGGAACGGCCGTTCCCGGCGAAGGCGGGCCCCAGCGACGCGGGCAGGGCCCGCCCTGCTCCCATGGGCCGGCCCGTGGGAGCAGGGGCCGGCCCCGGTGGGAGCGTTTCCGAGGGCCCCGGCCGACGGCGTGGAGATGCGTGTCGAGCTGCGTCGCCGTGCCAGCGCCGCTCCCGACAGGTCGGCGGCCGGGGCCCCTGCCAGCGCATCATTGCACAATGCAAAAGATCCTTGTCAAGTATCCGGTCCTCGCCGTGCCTCGCAGTGCCCGAACAGCCGAATGCCAGAAGGATCCCTGTGACTTCGCCCGGTGCGGACGGCAGGCCCACGGGGTCGCCGCGGCGCGTCGCACGTACAGCGCCAATGCCCTGGCATTCCACGGCGACTCACTTGGGCGCGACGGCGGCCTCGACCTCTTTGAAGGTCTCGGCAGCCACGAGTCCGGTGTCCTCCAGAACCTCCAGGTGGTCCAGGACCGTCTGATTGGCCTGGCGTGCATGGCGGCGGATGAGATCGTTCTGGGTCGCGGCCCGGACCTCGCCGATGGTGGCGAAAATCTTGCCGTGCGAGGCGCGCAGCAGGTTGGCGAAGAGGCGGTCGAACTCGGCCCCGTGGGCGTTCCTCAGCTGGTTGACCCAGCCCCGCTGCTCGGCGCTTGCCTCGTTCGGGAGCTCGACTCCGAGGATCTTGGCGTCCTCGCGGACCAACTGGTCGAGCTTGCTGTGGCCGTCGATGAGATGCAGCCCCGCGCGCTTGACGGCCTCGCTGGAGGAGTTGCTCTGGGCCAGACGGCCGGCCGGGATCTCCCAGAGCCCCGCCTGCCGGACCTTGACCAGGAACGTCTGGTCCACTTCGGTCACCGTCTGCGGACCCGTCCCCGAGCGGCCCGAGGCGGACACGGACTGGTCGGAGGTGCCCGATCCGCTGAGGTGACCGCCGCCGTGCCGCGGAACACCGCCCGCGCTCGGGGAGTCCGTGGAAGCTCCGCTGTTTCCTCCCTGAATGGAGATCACCAGGGGGATGAGCGCGAGCGCGGCGACAACGGCGAGCGCTATCGCGACCACGCGGGTCCGGTCCTTGGGGCGCTTCGCGCGTCGATTCGGATACATGGTGCCTCCCTATGGCACTGAGGACTGTTCCTTCGTGTCGTCGGGAGAGCTGCGGCTGGCACGGCGCGTGCTGTGAGGTACGCGGGCGAACGCCAGGACGTTCAGTCGGCCGCCAAGGGCGAGAATCGGCACCGGCGAGCGAGGGGCACGATCCGGCCGAGCCGTGTGAGCGGCTGGTTCGGTTAGCCGGCCAGGCGGCGATAGGTCACGTTGAAGTCCGTCGAACCAGACGCCTGTGCCCTTGGGGATAATCATCTGGCCCAGACGTCGATCAACACCCATGGGATACGGGGGACTTCGTGTACCGGCATGTGCTCACGCGGGCGAGTCAAGTGCTGTCATGTTTCCTGTCGGTGCTGCTGGGCCTGTCGATGAACTACGCGACGAATGCGTGTGTCGCACGTCAACTTCAGCTCAACCGAGCCCGGTTGCATCAGGTGTTTCCCTCGGCGTGGAGGTGTCCGCGGAACCCGGGAAGTTGCCCAGCATGAGCGATGCGGCGATACAGCGCGACGGCGCGGGCTTCCTGGACGACTGGATGAGCGAGCTACGCGAAGCGCTGGACCGGCTCCGTGATCTGGCGCCGGACCTGGTCCCGGAGAGCTTCAGCCACGACTCCCTCGGGGTACTGGAAGAAGAACTCATCGACGCTTTCGTCGGAGAGACGGCAGAGCCGGACCTGATCATCACGGTCGCGGCTTACCTGGGCGAGACCCTGATGCACACTGCCGGCGGACACTGGGACTGAAGCGGGGGGCCCCGAGAAGACGGCGGCGTTCCCGTCGCGGTCTTCGACAGCACGCTTGGCCTGGGCCCGGTGCGGGTGCTGGATCTGCTGGACCAGGCCCTGACCGAGCAAACCGGTGGCGTCTTCCAGGGCGCGAACGAACGCCTTCAGCGCGCGGTCGACGTCGCTAAGGAGCGGTACGCCTCATGGCGGCCGGTGAAGGCCGCGGTGGAGTACCTGGACGTGGTCCCCGATCCGGTCACCGACGAGCGCCTGACCGCGTGGCTCACCGAGCGGGAGGACAGCTTCCCCGCGTGGGCCGAGAAAGCAGGCGACCCCGCCGGGTGGGACTTCAGCGTCGACTCCCTCGACGTACTCGAAACTCTCGTTGAGAAGCGCTACAGCGACGCCGAGTTCCGCACCGCCCGCGAGGCCGGTGATCCCTTCCTTCAAGGCGCGGCCTGGTACCTGGGAGAGGTCTGCCGCCGCCACCGTGGCGGCCGGTGGCAGTACCGCGCCGCGCGGCCCGACGCCACGCCCGGAGACTGGTACTCCGCCCACAGCCGATGGACCGAGACCCCGTACGTGTGGGTTCCTCTGCGCCAGCACGGGCGAGCACTGTTCCCGATGGGAACCTTGTGGGTTCTGGTCGCCGAGGAAGAGTACGAGGGCGAGTTCGGGTACGACATCACCCTTCGACGTGCGATCCGCTAGAGGGGCCGCCCAGTGGTCTTGTGCGGCCTGGATTGCGTACCCGGGGGCGCAGGCCGTCGACCATCTGCCACGGCATCTGGAAGGCGCCGGGAGAAGATCTTCTCGCAGATTTCTCCCAGCGCCTCACGCGGGACTGCTGCACGCCGCGACCTCACCGCCTCCGGCCCGCGACCCGCTCGTCAAGGGCGTGCTCCCGGGCACCGGCGGACTGATGCTGAGTGCCGTGTTCCGCCAGACTCTGAAGGACAAGTGGGACCCGGCCTTCGGCAGCGGCAGCTCGGTCTCGGGCGTCGGCTCGGTCTTCGTCATCGCCGTGGGCCCGGCCTCGTGCTGATGCTGGTCATGCAGCGCCGCAGCCCTGCCCTCTTCCGCGGCGAGGTGCTGCACGCGTCCACGCCGGCTCGGGTGGCCGAGGACTGAACCGCTCCCTCCGGGCCCCCGGCGCGGGTGCCGGACACCGCCCGCGGGGTCATCATGGGAGCGTGATGGAGCTGTTTCCGCCGATGCCGCTGACGGAGTGGCGGGACACCAAGGAGACACTGCACCGCTTCGCACAGATCGTCGGCAAGATCCGCCTGGCGGCGAGCGCCCGGCGCAACCATTGGTGGAACGTCCCGTTCCATGTCACGGGGCGCGGTATCACCACGCGTCCGATGGGTCAGGTCGACGGGAATCCGATCTTCACGATCGACTTCGACTTCGTCGACCACCGGCTCATCGTCGCGACGCTGGACGGCGAAGAGCGGTCCTTCCCGCTCCCGGGCCAGTCCGTCGCGTCCTTCCACGACGCGACCCTGGCCGCTCTGACCGCGCTGGGGGTCCGGGTGGACATCGCCATTCCCAGGCCCTTCGACCTGCCCGACGCCGGCCGGCCGTTCGCCGAGGACACCGAGCACGCGACCTACGATCCCGTGGCCGCCAACCGCTACTGGCGGGTCCTGAGCCAGGTGGCGTCCGTGCTGGAGGAGTTCGCGGCGGGCTACTCGGGAAAGAACAGCCCGGTGCATCACTTCTGGCACACCTTCGACATCGCCCACAGCCGGTTCTCCGGGCGACGGATCGACCAGCCCCGGCAGGCCGACCCCGTTACCCGGGAGGCGTACTCCCGGGAAGTGATCAGCTTCGGCTTCTGGTTCGGCGACGACACCTTCACCGAGCCCGCCTTCTACTCCTACACCGTCCCCGAGCCCGCCGGCCTGGCCGGGGAGCCGCTCAGCCCCGCGTCCGCGCGGTGGGTCGCGCACGGCGACAGCCACCTGGCCGTGCTGCGCTACGACGCGGCCCGCGTCGAGACCGATCCCCGCGCCGCCGTCCTCGCCTTCTACGAAAGCGCCTACCGGGCCGGGGCCGGACGCGCCGGATGGGACATCGCGGCGCTCGCGTGCCCAGGAGGCATCACGGACCCGGTCCGGCAGATCTGACTCCCGGACCGGAGAGTCCAACGATCGAGCGCGGTCAGTGGAGCTGCCGCTCCCAGTCCCCAGGGACCTTGTCCCGGGGGCCCGGGGTGGGCTGCGAGGCCGGGTGCGCGGTGGGCGGGGCCAGCTCCGGCCCCTGGTAGTACTGATCGGTCTCGATGTTCCAGAACCAGTCCTCACCCGGTTCGAAGCTGGTCAGCAGGGGGTGTCCGGCCTCGCGCGCGTGTTTCGTGCCGTGCTGCGCGGGCGAGGAGTCGCAGCATCCGATGTGCCCGCAGGCGGCGCAGCGCCGCAGGTGGAACCACCACCCCGGTCCGTCCCCCGCCAAGCACTCCACGCACCCGGTTCCGCTGGGCGTTGCGGTCGGATCGAGACCTGGGATCTGCTGGTGTGCCATGAGGGATGCCTCTCTCGTGAGGCGCCGTTCAGCGGTCACGTTTCGGTGCCGGTGCGTGCCAGGATGCCTTTCAGCAGGCCCGTGGCCTGGCCGACCTCGATGAGGTAGCCGTCCGGGTCGCGCATGTAGCAGCGCAGCTCGGCGCGCCGGTCGATGGGCGGGGTGAGGAACTCGGCTCCCTTGGCGCGGGCCGCCGCGTAGAAGCCGTGCATGTTCGCCACCCGTACGTTCAGGAAGCTGGAGACGGTGTGGGGGTCCTCCGGTGTGCGCAGGACGACGTCGGGTTTGTCGTCGGTGGGCCCGCCGCCGGGGTTCATGATGATCCAGCTGTTGGCGACCTTGATGATGCAGGGGTTCTCGTCCAGCACCACCTGCCCGCCCAGCACGTCGGCGTAGAACGCCCGCGAGCGAGGGACGTCGCCGACCGTGAGGAAGTGCGTGAGCAGCAGGCCCTCGGCCGGTGCGGGAAGGTCCTCGGCTGACGCGCCTGCGGAGATGAAATCGGACATATGCCGAGCGTATGGCGCGGGCGGCCGCCCGGCATTCCCACCCGGAAGAGCCCGTCAACCGTTCACCGTGAGTGGCCTGGAGACCTTTGACCCCTCTCCGGCCGCGGCCGGATACATCCTTGGTGACACAGCCATCCAGGTCACCGTCACCATCGAGAATGGTACCGATCGGCCGGTGGACACCGATCTCACCAGGGTCGAGGCCCGCGACGACGGCGGTGCCAAGCTCGAGGAGATCATCGATCCCTCTAAGGCTTGGGCACGCCGATCTCGGCGGCACGTCAACCTGACCGCAAGGTCTAGCGCAGTGGGCTTCTGCCTGCCTGACCGGGCGGGAGACAGCGTCGACTTCGAGGTGACTCCCGGCTTCCTCGACTACCGGTCTGCCACGTGGAGTGGAAGCATCAGCCGATCGTAGTCAGCGGCAGCCGCACCTTGAACCGGAAGCCATCGCATCTCTATCCCCGTCGACGGGTGAGTCCTTGGCCGCAGCTTGGCGATGTCCGCGAGGGTGCGGCGGAGTCGCCCACGCACGAGAAGGCCCCGTCGACCGCGAGGGCGACGGGGCCGCGGGGCGTCAGGCCCCGGAAGGTTGTCAGCCTATTTTGGCGCCGTAGACCTTCAGGGCCTCCGTCACCGGCTGGAAGAACGTCGTACCGCCCGAGGTGCAGTTGCCGCTGCCGCCCGACGTGAGACCGATCGCGGCGTTACCGGAGAAGAGCGAGCCGCCACTGTCGCCGGGCTCCGCGCAGACGTTGGTCTGGATGAGTCCGGTGACGACGTCGCCGTTGCCGTAGTTCACGGTGGCGTTGAGGCCGGTGACCCGGCCCTTGTGGACCTGGGTGGTGGAACCGCTGCGGGTGACCCGCATGCCCACAGTGGCCGCCGCGGCCCGGGTGATGCGCCGGGTGGTGCCGTTGTAGAGGTTGACCGCGCTCGGGGCGACAGCTTTCCGGGTTCGGTACTGGACGAGCGCGAAGTCGTTCCCGGGGAACTGCGAATTGGTCATGGTGCCCAGCACCTTGCCCCGAGTGTGACGCCAGGTACTGCCGGCAGAGCCGCAGTGACCGGCGGTGATGAAGGCCGGCGCGCCGTTCTTGATGACGTTGAAACCGAGCGAGCAACGGCCGCCGTTGGCGAGGATGGCGTCGCCACCGGCGACGAAGGGCTTGAACTCGCCGTTGCTGCGCTTGAATTCCACGGTGCTGCCGAGGTCCTTGACTACCTCCTTCAGCTTCGTGAGTTCGGCACCGTCGACGGTACGGTCGGCTGTGACGACTACCTTGTTGGTGGTCGGGTCGACGGCCCATGCCGTGCCGGGGGTGGTCGCCTCGTCGGCGAGGGTCTCGCGGGTGTTGTTCAGCTCGGTGAGAGAGTTCTGCACAATTCGCGCCTCGCCTCCGGCCTCCTGCACGGCCTCGAGGGCCGCCTTGTCGAGTACGTTCACCACCAGCGTTCTGCTGTCGGCGTCGTAGTACGCACCCGCAGCGTCGGAGCCCAGGTCGGCGGAGAGGTCGGATGCCAGCTTTCCCGCCGCCAGGGCCGAGAGGGTGTCGGGCGTGAACTCGGGGACATCGTCACTCGCGTTCGCAGACTGCAACGTAATACCCGCGCCCATCAGTGCGACGATTGCCGCACCCGCCACGGTCGCCCGCCTCTTGGTTACGCGTCGGTGCTCCAAGTGTTACCTCCTGTGGGGCCGCATTCAGGGCTATTTCGGGGCATGTGAAGGCCTCGGAATGCGGAGGATGTACGGGCAGAGGGCACTCCAGCAAAGCCATGCCCATGCCAAATGAACGCGCTTACTCTGCCCCAGTCGCCCAGCAGAGCGCAACGTTGGGTGGCGCTGACCAGGGTTCAGACGGGGCAAAGCGCGACCGTTTACCTCAAGTGGAAGCGGGAGGCTGAGCATCGGCGTGACGAACGGCTGGCTCAGCACCAGCGAGAAGGAGGCAGCGCTTAACGGAACGTTAAGCGCTCGCTGGTCACTTGCCCGCGGGTGAGCAGTTCGCTCGAATTGGCCCATGTGGCCTAGTTGAGGATCAGAAAGGCCTAAAACTTAGATAGTCTCCATAACTGCATGAATCTGGCAGGTTGCGGATTGCGTAACCCGAGAGAGGTGGAGACTTGATGCGCAAGCTTCAGAAAGCCGCAGTTGTGGGAGTCATGCTCGGCGCCGTCGGTTTCTTCGGGACCGGTACTGCTCTGGCGTACGACCACCACCACCACGGCCACGGCTACGGCCACCACCACGGCCACGGTCACGGTCATGGCCACCACCACGGTCATGGCCACCACCACGGTCATGACCACGGTCACGGTCATGACCACCACGGCCTCATCACGATCTTCGGCTAACACGGCCACGGCATCCTGGCGCGGCACGCTACATCTGATCTTTGAAGACGCCATCGACGAAGAACTCATCAGCTCCAACCCGGTCCGCTAAGCGTCGCGGCAGAGGCAAGCGCGCCGGTCGGTCGCGCGACCGCAGCCCGGAGAAGTTGGTCACAGACCCGCTCGGTATTCTTCTCATCTCCGAGCGCGCAGCAATCCGCTCCGGGCGCGATGACGAGTTCGTGGCGGGCATCACAAAGGGCTACACCGGCATGCGCTGGGGCGAACTCGTAGGGCTGGAGACCAAATTCGTCCGGCCCGCAGCCCTGCGCGTGGAGTGGCAGCTCTACGAGCTCGACACCGGACAGTTCGAACGGTGTCCGCCCAAGGACGATAGCTATCGCACCATCGATACTCCGCCCTGGCTCGACTCCCTGTTGTCCGGGCCACGTTGCTCGTACGCGGCCGAACCCCTGCTCATGTCACGGCAAGATGTACGTCTTCCGGGGGCAGGGCGTCGTTGCCGAGACGACCAGGGCCCGGGTGCGGGAAGCCATCGACGCTCTTGGCTTCATCCGTGGCGGGGGCGCTGTGGACCAGGCCGCGCATTGGCGACGGAACGGGTTCGCCACATGGCTCTTCACGCCAGCCGCCTCAGGCTGGTGCCCGAAAGCCGCCGCAGGAGGAACGACCCATGCCCGTGCTGGCCGACCTCTGGCCTGGCCTCCCGGCGCGGGGGAGAGGCGCACAGGCGCGAGCCGATGCGTGTTGGGTGCCGATCGCGAAGGGACTCACATGGGGCACATCGACGCATCGGTCCAGGCGCGCTACTCGCACATCACGCGGAAGATGCGTGAGGACCTGATGGCGGACCTCACCGCTGAGTGGGAAGCCGCGCTCGATGCCCGGCTGGTGATGTGTCCCACGGCTCCTGTGGCTGTGCTCAACGGCCTCTTGCAGGAGCGCTTGAGAGCGCGCCGGTAGGCCGTCTGGGAGAGGAAATTCCAAGATCTTCTCCCAGATTTCTCCCAGGGAGGCTCTACACGACGAATCAGAAGGCCCTTCCCGTCATGGGAAGGGCCCTCTGATCTGGTGTTTCTTGAGTCGGGGTGGCGGGATTTGAACCCACGACCTCTTCGTCCCGAACGAAGCGCGCTGCCAAGCTGCGCCACACCCCGAAGCAACGAGGACTACTGTAGCCGACCCGCCGCCGCAGGCGAAATCGATTATCGGGCCTGCGCAAGGGGTGGGCCGCTGGTCACCGGGGGGCCGTGAGAGTCAGCAGCGTCGCCTCCGGCGGGCAGGCGAACCGGACCGGGGTGTAGCGATTCGTACCGCATCCGGCCGACACGTGGAGGAACGAGGTACGGCCTTGCGCCGTGTGGGTGGAGAGGCCCTTCACCCGCTTCGTGTCCAGGTCGCAGTTGGTGACCAGGGCACCGTAGAAGGGGATGCAGAGCTGGCCGCCGTGGGTGTGTCCCGCGAGGATCAGCGGGTAGCGGTCGGCGGTGAAGGCCTCGAGGACGCGCAGGTACGGGGCGTGGACGACGGCCAGGGACAGATCCGCGTCGGCCTCCGGGCCACCCGCGACCCGCGCGTATCGGTCCCGCTTGATGTGCGGGTCGTCCAGCCCGGTCAGAGCGATCTCGACGCCGTCGTCCAGCTTCACTCGGCCACGGCTGTTGCTGAGCCCGATCCAGCCCGCCGCGTCGAAGGCGTCCCGCATGCCTTCCCAGGGGTTGCGCTCGACGCCGATCGCAGGGTCGTTCTTGCCGTTCAGGCCATGCTGGCCGCTGGCCTTCTCCAGCAGATAGCGGGCCGGGTTCCGCAGCCTGGGCGCGTAGTAGTCGTTCGAGCCGAAGACATACGCGCCGGGGAACTCCATCAGCGGGCCGAGCGCGTCCAGCACCTCCGGCACGCCGTCCTTGTCGGACAGGTTGTCACCCGTGTTGACCACGAGGTCGGGGCGCAGCGCGGCCAGGGACCGGAGCCAGCGCTGTTTCTTGCGCTGGCCGCCCACCATGTGGATGTCGGAGACCTGGAGGAGGCGCAGCGGCCGCATCCCGCGCGGCAGGACGGGCACGGTGACCCGCCGCAACCGGAAGGAACGGGTTTCGATGCCGGCGGCGTAGGCGATGCCGGCCGCGCCGACCGCCGTGATGCCCAGGGGTACTCCGTATCGCGCGCGCATGGGTCCCATCGTCGCAGACGGCGCCGGCTCCAGGCAGGCCGAGGCCCGGGGCGGTCGACCCGGTGAGGACCGCACCAGGACCGGATGGGCAGGACCCGGACGCCTGGACCCGTACGGCGGCAGGGCCGGACCGTTAATGCGGCGCACGGGCGGCGCGCAGGTGCGAAAATCGACCGCATGACCACGCTCAAGGCCAAGCTCCAGGACGACCTCACCGCCGCGATCAAGGCGCGCGACGAGTTGCGCTCCTCCACTCTCCGGCTCACTCTCTCCGCCATCACCACCGCGGAGGTCGCGGGCAAGACCGCGCGCGAGCTGTCCGACGACGAGGTGCAGAAGGTGATCGCGCGCGAGGCGAAGAAGCGGCGGGAGGCCGCGGAGGCGTTCACGCAGGGCGGCCGGGCCGACCAGGCCGAGCGTGAGCGGGCCGAGGGTGAGGTGCTCGCCGAGTACCTGCCCAAGCAGCTGTCGGACGAAGAGCTGGGTGCGATCGTCGCGGAGGCGGTGAAGGAGGCCGCGGTCGCGGGTGCTGAGGGTCCCCGGGCCATGGGCGCCGTGATGAAGATCGTGAATCCCAAGGTCGCCGGCCGGGCCGAGGGCGGCAGGGTGGCGGCCGAGGTGAAGCGCCTGCTCGCGGCGGGCTAGCAGATGCGGCGCCGTCGCCCCAAGTCGTAGCCGCCACGCAGAGCGAGGGGGCGGCCCGGATCACTCCGGGCCGCCCCCTCGTGCCGACTGGGGCGACGGGCTAACCGGCGCTACGGCCGTCAACCGGCGCTACGGCTTCCGACGGCCCCAGCCGCCGCCGTTCTTGCCGTCCCAACCGCCGATGATGTCCGGCGGGATGGAGAAGTCGGGGAACGGCTTGTCGTCATGGCCTCTCCCGTCCCCGGGCCGGCTCTCGCCGTCCTCTTCCTCGTCCTTGTCGCGCTTGTCCTTGCCGCGCGGTACGTGCACGGGGTTGAACGGGGTGGCGGGGATCCCCTCCAGGGCGCCCCTCATCGCCGTCTTCCAGATCGGGCCGGGGAGGCAGCCGCCGCAGACCTTGTCGTAGTACACGCCCCCGATGGTGATCCGGTACATCGGGATCTTCTTCGCCCCGTCCGCGCCCACCCACACGGCCGTGGAGACGTCCGGGGTGTACCCCACGAACCAGGCATCCTTGCGGTCGTTGGTGGTGCCGGTCTTCCCCGCGTTGTCCCGGTCGGAGAGCCCGGCCCTGGTCCCCGTGCCGTCCTCGACCACGCCCTTGAGCATCTGGTTGATGGTGTCGGCCGTCCGCTCGGACATGGCCTGCGAGCACCGCGACTTCGGGATGTCCAGCTTCCTTCCACTGACGTCGGTCACCGAGTCGATCGCCACCGGAGTGCAGTACGTGCCGCGGTTGGCGAAGGTGGCGTACCCGGCGGCCATCGTGAGCGGGCTGATGTCCTGGCTTCCCAGGGTCAGCGAGGGGACGGCGGAGAGCGGTTGGCCGTTGCCCTTCCGGACGCCCATCTTCTTGGCCATCGTGAGCGTCTCGCACAGCCCCGTCTCCTTCTCCAGCTGCGCGAAGTAGGTGTTGATGGACTTGCCCAGCGCGCTGGTCATGTCCCAGGAGCCGGTCTCGTCCTCCTTCTCGTTCTGCAGATTCCAGATGCCGCCGCCGGCCGGTCCGCCCTCACAGGTGCGGAAGGAGGATTCGGGGATCGACATCTTCCAGCCGCTCGAGAAGACCTTGGCCGGACTGATCCCCTTCTCCAGCGCGGCGGCCGCGGTGAACGGCTTGAAGGTGGACCCCACCTGGAAGCCCGCGTACGTGCCGCCCATCCTGTTGTCCACGTTCAGGCTGATGACGCTCTGGTGCTTGCTGCCGTCCAGGCCGTAGGGGCGGCTCTGCGCCATGGAGATGATCCGGCCGGTGCCGGGCTGCACCTGGACGACCGAGGCGGCGATCTTGTCGGTCTCGTCGACCTTGCTGGTGGCGGCCTTGCTGGCGGCGGCCTGCGCCTGCGGGTCGAGGGTGGTACGGATCGTCAGGCCGCCCCGATTCCAGCGCTGGGCCCGCTCCTTCTTGGTCTTGCCGAAGATCTTGTCCTGCAGGAAGACCTGCCGGACGTAGTCACAGAAGAAGCCGGCGCCGCTGGTCGCGGTGATGCAACCGTTCCTGGGCTTGCTGTAGTCCAGGCCGAGCGGCTTCTCCTTCGCCCGGTCCGCCTGGGCCTGCGAGATGTCGCCCAGGTCGGCCATCCGCTGCAGCGCCGTATTGCGCCGCTTGGTGGCCTCCTGCTCGTTGCTCAGCGGGTCGTACCGGTACGGCGACTGGACCAGTCCGGCCAGCAGCGCGGCCTGTTCGAGCTTCAGGTCCTTTGCGGAGGTGCTGAAGTAGCGCCGGGCGGCGGCCTCGACGCCGTACGCCTGCTGCCCGAAAAAGGTGATGTTGAGGTAGTTCTCGAGGATCTTCTTCTTGCCCAGCTCCTCTTCCACCTGGATCGCGTACTTCAGCTCCTTGATCTTGCGGCCGAGGGTCTGCTGGGTGGCCTCGTGGTACTTCGCCCGGTCGTCGCCGGCTTCTTCGACGAAGACGTTCTTCACATACTGCTGGGTGAGGGTCGAGGCGCCCTGGGAGACCCCGCCGGCCTGAGCGTTCCGGTTGAGCGCGCGCAGGACGCCCTTCAGGTCGATCGCCCCGTGCTCGTAGAAGCGGGCGTCCTCGATCGCGACCATCGCCTTCCGCATGAGCGGGGAGATGTCCTTGAGGGGAACGACCGTGCGGTCGCGCGAGTAGACCGATGCGATCGGTTGGCCCTCGATGTCGAGGATGGTGGTCTTCTGGCTCAATGGGGGCCGCTTGAGGGTGGCGGGTATCTCGTCGAAGCCCTCGACCGACCCCTTCGCCGCGAGGCCGAGCGCTCCGACCGCGGGCAGCGCAAGGCCCGCCAGCACGGCTCCGGCGAGCACGCTGACGCCGAGGAACTTGGCCACCTGCTGGGTAGAGGTGGGGCCGCCACCGCCCGGGCGCTTCTTAGACATGGGGGCAGCCTACGTTGCCATTCGCCGGACAGGGATGCATCCGTTGGCCTAAGCTGCTCTCAACTGTCACGGCCATGCGTTCGCGCAGCACTTCTCCTCCCCCTCCCCCGGCGTGGAGTTGTGTCCGGATGGGCGTACTCGAGTCATCCAGTCTGCCTCTGTGACATCGCGGAACCCTCCAGATATGTCGGTTAGGTCACCTATGTCCGCACCTCACTCCGTTGGGTGATCTGCCGCGTACACATAGTCCGTTCGGACCATTCAAGATTGGGCCCGCAGGGGGTGTTGCGCCCTGCCCGCCTTCCGTAACGTCCTCAACTGGCAACGGTGAATATGCCGCTGCCGCCGTGGGGGAGCCTCGATTCGGGAGAGGACGGCGCCAGCATGAGCTGGGTAACCGACTGGAGTACACAGGCAGCCTGCCGCACTACCGATCCGGATGAACTCTTCGTTCAAGGTGCGGCGCAGAACAGGGCCAAAGCGGTCTGCACCGGTTGCCCGGTGCGTACCGAATGCCTTGCCGACGCGCTAGACAACCGCGTCGAATTCGGTGTGTGGGGTGGGATGACCGAACGGGAGCGGAGGGCGCTGCTGCGCCGCAGGCCCACCGTGACCTCGTGGCGGCGGCTCCTGGAGACCGCGCGTACGGAGTACGAGCGTGGCGCCGGCCTGCTGAGCGTCGACATCGACGACGAGAACTACGCGGCGGCGGGTTGAGCGCCCGCCGCTCAGGCACCGGTCGCGAGGCGCTCGCCAATGGCGCGTAGTCCCGCGAGGTCGTGCACATCGCCGGGCAGTGCGGCCACTTCGGTGACCGGAACCTCGGGATGCAGCGCCCGGAAGCGATCACGCATGCGCTGCTCGCGGGCGATCACCTGCATCCGCTCGGCGTGCAGGCGCAGTAGCCCGGCGGCGAGCACCTCGGCAGGGTCCGATTCGACGGCGCCCGGGGCCAGTTGGCCCGCTGCGACGGTGGCGTCCGTGGGGGGTTCGGGAGAGTCGTCGCGTGCGGGCGTCCGTTTGGCAGCCTGCCCGCCATCGCGATCCACCATGCGGCTCTCATCAAGATTTTCTGCGGCGGCGAGTGCCCGCTCCGCGCTCAGTCGCGAAGCCCCGCTGCCGTGCACCCGGTTCAGTACGAGCCCGGCCAGCGGCATGTCCTCCGCGGCCAGGCGCTCGACGAAGTACGCGGCCTCGCGCAGCGCATCGCTCTCCGGGGCGGCCACGACCAGAAACGCCGTCCCCGGGGCCTGCAGCAGCCGGTACGTGGCGTCGGCGCGGGTCCGGAATCCCCCGAACATCGTGTCCATGGCCGCCACGAAGGTCTGTACGTCGCGCAGCAGCTGGGCGCCCATCAGCTTGTTGAGCGTGCCGGTCATCATCGACATGCCGACGTTGAGGAACTTCATCCCCGCCCGACCGCCGATCTTCGCCGGAGCCATCAGCAGCTTGATGAACTTCCCGTCCAGGAAGGACCCGAGCCGCTTCGGAGCGTCCAGGAAGTCCAGGGCGGACCGGCTCGGCGGGGTGTCCACGATGATCAGGTCCCAGGTGTCGCGCGACCGGAGCTGGCCCAGCTTCTCCATGGCCATGTACTCCTGCGTACCAGCGAATCCGGCCGACAGGGACTGGTAGAAGGGGTTCTCCAGAATGGCGCGGGCCCGGTCGGCGTCGGCATGCGCCTCGACGATCTCGTCGAAGGTGCGCTTCATGTCCAGCATCATCGCGTGCAGTTCCCCGCCCGCCGCCCCGTCGATCCCCTCGACCCGGCGCGGGACATTGTCGAGGGAGTCGATGCCCATCGACTGGGCCAGCCGGCGGGCCGGATCGATGGTGAGGACCACGACCCTGCGGCCGCGTTCCGCTGCCCGCACGCCGAGCGCCGCGGCCGTCGTTGTCTTTCCCACGCCGCCTGAGCCGCAGCACACGACGATCCGGGTCCCCGGGTCGTCCAGCAGCGGGTCGGTCTCCAGCCGGGATGCCGTGCCCAGGGCGTCCAGGGTCATGCGGTGTCCTCGCTTCTTCCGTCGACGCGGCCACGGACGGCTCCTCGGCAGCCGGTCATGACGGCTCCTCCGCGACGCCCTGCTTCCGCAGATCCGCCGCCAGTCGGTAGACGCCGGAGAGATCCGCGCCGTCGCCGAGGAACTCCAACTCGTACGTCGGCAGTGCGAGATCGGCGATGGCCGCGCGCTCCGCGTGCTCCAGACGGAGCCGCTCGGCGTGCTCGCGAGCCTGGTCCAGCAGCGGATCGACGAGCTGCTGGGCGAACCGTTCCGCGGGTTTCCCGCGGCGCTGCCCGGCCGCTGTTCCCCTCGGCTTCTCCGCCGGCCTTCGGCCGGCCAACCCCGCCTGGGAGAGCGCCTGGGACAGTGCCTGCGCGACGGCGGTACGGCGACCGTTCGCGGCGGCTCGTACGGCCTCCTCGTCGAGGACCATCGGCCGCACCATGTTGATGAAGATGCCGCCCACCGGGAGGCCCGCGGCGCGCAGTTCCGCCACGCCGTCCGTCGTCTCCTGGACCGGCATCTCCTCGAGCAGCGTCACCAGGTGGACGGCCGTCTCGGCGGACTTCAGGACGCGCATGACGGCCTGCGCCTGATGGTGTATCGGACCGATCCTGGCGAGTCCGGCCACCTCGTCGTTGACGTTGAGAAAGCGGGTGATCCGGCCGGTGGGCGGGGCGTCCATGACGACGGAGTCGTAGGCGGGACGGCCGTCCTTGCCCTTGCGGCGCACCGCCTCGCACGCCTTGCCGGTGAGCAGCACATCACGCAGCCCGGGCGCGATCGTGGTCGCGAAGTCGATCGCCCCCAACTTCTTCAGAGCGCGGCCCGCGGAGCCGAGCTTGTAGAACATCTGCAGGTAGTCGAGCAGGGCGCGTTCGGCGTCTATGGCGAGGGCGTACACCTCTCCGGAACCTCCGGGAGCGACCGCGATCTTGCGCTCCTCGTACGGAAGCGCCTCGGTCTCGAAGAGCTGGGCGATCCCCTGCCGCCCCTCGACCTCGATCAGCAGGGTGCGACGGCCCTCGGCCGCGAGGGCGAGGGCGAGGGCCGCGGCGACCGTGGTCTTGCCGGTGCCGCCCTTGCCGCTGACGACATGGAGCCTGGTCATGTCGTGGAGCCTAACCAGTCGGGCAGCGGGCTACGCACGAGGCCGGGTCACGCGTAGGGCAGTCGGTGGCAGGCATTACAGTCGGGGCCATGACGAAGTGGGAATACCAGACCGCGCCGGTCCTCATTCACGCGACCAAGCAGATCCTCGACAACTTCGGCGAGGACGGCTGGGAGCTCGTCCAGATCGTGCCGGGGCCCCAGGGCGGGGAGAGCCTGGTGGCGTACTTCAAGCGGGAGAAGAAAGAGGGATGAGCGCGGTCGAGGAGAAGCTGGCCTCGCTGGGGCTGACGCTGCCCGAGGTCGCGGCGCCGCTCGCGTCGTACGTGCCGGCCGTCCGCACCGGCGATTACGTCTACACCGCGGGCCAGCTGCCCCTGGTCGAGGGCAAGCTCGGGGTGACCGGCAAGGTCGGCGCGGAGGTGACGGCGGAGGAGGCCAAGGAGTTGGCCCGTATCTGCGCGCTGAACGCCCTCGCCGCGGTCAAGTCGGCCGTGGGCGACCTGGACAAGATCGTGCGGGTGGTGAAGGTCGTCGGCTTCGTCGCCTCGGCGCCGGACTTCACCGGCCAGCCGGGCGTGGTCAACGGCGCCAGCGAGCTCCTCGGCGAGCTGCTGGGGGTCAAGGGCGTACACGCGCGGAGTGCGGTGGGGGTCGCGGTGCTGCCGCTGGACGCGCCGGTCGAGCTCGAGATCCAGGTCGAGATCGCCGGCTGAGTCCGGACGATCGCTGGCCGCTCTCGAACAACGTCCCGAGAGCGCATAGCATCCGCCACATGACCACGACGAATGGCCTGGGATCGTCCAAGCCGGGGGCCGGGGGATGGTACCCGCCGGAGTGGCCCGAGCGGATCAGGGCGCTCGCGAACGGTGAGCTGACGCCGGTGGCCCCGCGCCCGGCCGCCACCGTGCTGCTGCTCCGCGACGGGCCGGACGGTCCTGCCATCCACATGCTGCGCAGACGTGCCTCCATGGCCTTCGCCGGAGGCGCGTACGCCTATCCGGGCGGGGCCGTGGACCCGCGCGACGAGCGGAGTGTGGGGTGGGCGGGGCCCTCGCCGGCGGAGTGGGCCGACAGGCTGGGCATCGAGGACGAGGCGGCGGCCCAGGCCGTCGTCTGCGCGGCGGTCCGCGAGACGTTCGAGGAGGCGGGCGTACTGCTGGCCGGGCCGTCGGCCCAGGCCCTCGTCTCGGACACCACCGATGACACCTGGGAGGCGGACCGGGCGGCTCTCGTCGCGCGCGAGCTGTCCTTCGCCGACTTCCTGGCCCGGCGCGATCTGGTGCTGCGCAGCGATCTGCTGGGCGCCTGGGCGCGCTGGATCACGCCGGAGTTCGAGCCGCGCCGCTACGACACCTGGTTCTTCGTCGCCGCACTGCCGGCGGGGCAGCGCACCCGTAACGCCTCCACGGAGGCGGACCGCACGGTCTGGATCCGGCCTGCGGAGGCGGCGGCCGGCTTCGACCGCGGGGAGCTGCTGATGATGCCGCCGACGATCACCGCGCTGCGCGAGCTGCAGCCGTACGGTTCGGCCGGCGAGGCGCTGGCGGCTGCCGGGACGCGGGATCTGGCGCCGGTGCTGGCGCGGGCCGAGCTGCACGGGGACGAGATCGTGCTCAGCTGGCCGGGGCACGACGAGTTCACCAGGCGCATAGCGTGGGGGGCGAGTTCATGACGTACGCGGGAGCGCTGCCGGGGCAGCCGCGGGGAGGTGCCATCGCCGGGCCCGCCACGGCGCGGGCGGTGTGCGTCCTGGCCCCCAACCCGTCGCCGATGACCCTGGACGGCACCAACACCTGGATCGTGTCCGAGCCGGACTCCGCTCTGGCCGTCGTCATCGACCCG
Source organism: Streptomyces sp. KR80 (assembly GCF_052245555.1). Classification (NCBI taxonomy): domain Bacteria; kingdom Bacillati; phylum Actinomycetota; class Actinomycetes; order Kitasatosporales; family Streptomycetaceae; genus Streptomyces; species Streptomyces sp. KR80. The sequence continues at coordinate 69,549 of NZ_JBQQCD010000003.1, read as the reverse complement.
GGCCCGCTCGACGAGGCCCATCTGAACCGGGTGGTCGCGACCGCGGAGCGGGCGGGCAAGCGGATCGCGCTGACGCTCCTCACCCACGGCCACCCCGACCACGCCGGAGGCGCGGCCCGTTTCGCGGAGCTGACCCGTACGAAGGTACGGGCCCTGGATCCGGCGCTGCGGCTCGGTGACGAGGGCCTGGGGGTGGATGACGTGATCACCACCGGCGGGCTCGAGCTCCGGGTCGTCCCGACGCCGGGCCACACCTCCGACTCTCTGTGCTTCCACCTCCCGGCCGACACGGCCGTCCTGACGGGCGACACGGTGCTGGGACGCGGTACGACGGTGGTCGCCCATCCGGACGGACGGCTCGGGGACTACCTCGACTCACTGCGCCGGCTTCGCTCGCTGACGGTCGACGACGGTGTGAGCACCGTCCTCCCCGGCCACGGCCCGGTCCTGAGCGATGCCCACGGCGCCATCGAGTACTACCTCGCCCACCGTGCGGACCGCCTGGCCCAGGTGGAGTCGGCCGTCTCGAGCGGCCATCGCACGCCACGGGAGGTCGTGGCCCACGTCTACGCGGATGTGGACCGCACGCTGTGGCCCGCGGCGGAGCTGTCGGTGCGAGCGCAGCTGGACTATCTGCGCGAGCGCGGCCTGATCTGAGCCCGTCGCCCGGCCGCCGACCGACGTCGGCAGCCCTTGCCCCGCCGTATCCGGTCCTGGGTTCGTGATCGTCGCAGCACCCGGGCACCGGGGACGCGATGGCTTCGAGGTAAGCATGGCGCAGGCGCCCCCCGCGACGGTCGACCGGGCCGTCGCCCGCTCTCGCCGTACGGCCGTGTGGCTGCTGCCCAGCGACCCCGCGCCGCCCTTGGGTGGCGCGTACCCCATCAGCCCCGGGCCGAAGGCCCTGGAACCGGGCACAGCCCGCGTCGCACCGCCGGTGGCCGCTGGCCAGCGACCCAGGTCCGGGCAGAAGGACCTGGGGCCGGGCTCAGCCCGCAACACGTGTGGGGTCCCCCTCCGGACGGAGGGGGACCCCACACGTGTCGAGGTCGGAGACGACCGCGCGTCAGCGCGACCGCTTGGCGAGCCGCTCCACGTCCAGCAGGATCACGGCCCGCGCCTCCAGGCGCAGCCACCCGCGGCCCGCGAAGTCCGCCAGGGCCTTGTTGACCGTCTCGCGGGAGGCACCGACCAGCTGGGCCAGCTCCTCTTGGGTCAGGTCGTGGACGACGTGAATGCCTTCCTCCGACTGCACACCGAAGCGGCGGGAGAGGTCGAGCAGGGCCTTCGCGACGCGGCCCGGCACGTCGGAGAAGACGAGGTCGGACATTGAGTCGTTGGTACGGCGCAGCCGACGGGCGACGGCGCGCAGCAGGGCGGAGGCCACCTCGGGCCTGGCATTCAGCCACGGCTGCAGATCGCCGTGCCCGAGACCGAGGAGCTTGACCTCGGTGAGGGCGGTTGCGGTGGCCGTGCGCGGGCCCGGGTCGAAGAGGGAGAGCTCGCCGATGAGCTCGCCCGGGCCGAGGACCGCCAGCATGTTCTCGCGGCCGTCGGGGGAGGTGCGGTGCAGCTTCACCTTGCCCTCGGTGACCACATACAGGCGATCGCCCGGGTCACCTTCGTGGAACAGGGCGTCGCCCCGCGCGAGGGTGGCCTCGCTCATCGAGGCGCGCAGCTCGGCGGCCTGCTCTTCATCGAGCGCCGCAAAGAGCGGCGCGCGCCGCAGAACGTCGTCCACGAGATCTCTCCTTGTCGACCTGCACGGGGGACCTTCGTCCCCATAATGCCGGACGGGTAAAACTGTGTGATCAAACACAAGTGTGGCGCATCCCCGGCCCGAGCCATACGGCAGGGGGCCGATTGGAGTGCGTTTCCTGGTGGCCGGGGCGGATGACGGTACCGGGTCGTACTCTGGCCGGGTGTCCAATACGCCGGTGAGAGCACAGGGTAAGGGGGCCGGGCGGGTGGCTGCGTCCCGAAATTCTGCTGTGGGCGAACACGCGCCTGACGAAGCGACAAAAGCCGCAAAAGGTGCGAAATCAGAGCCGAAGAAGCGGGCCGGGGAGAGCAAGGCGGGGAGCAAGGCCGCCCCGACCGCGCGGGCCGGGGCGGCGAAGGGATCGACGGCGCAGCAGGCGAAGCCGTGGAAGACCGAAACCCGGCTCGCCCTCGTCCGCCGTGCGCGCCGGATCAACCGCGAGCTCGCCGATCTCTACCCCTACGCCCATCCCGAGCTGGACTTCGAGAATCCCTTCCAGCTCCTCGTGGCGACGGTTCTCTCGGCCCAGACGACCGATCTGCGGGTCAACCAGACCACTCCCGATCTCTTCATGGTCTATCCGACGCCGGAAGCCATGGCGGCGGCCCATCCGGAGGAGCTGGAGCAGATCATCCGTCCCACGGGCTTCTTCCGGGCGAAGGCGAAGTCGCTGATCGGCCTGTCGGCCGCGCTGTGCGAGCGCTTCGGGGGCGAGGTTCCGGGCCGGCTGGAGGACCTGGTCACCCTGCCCGGTGTCGGCCGCAAGACGGCGAACGTGGTGCTGGGAAACGCCTTCGGGGTACCCGGCCTCACCGTGGACACCCACTTCGGCCGGCTGGTCCGCCGCTGGAAGTGGACGGAGCAGGACGACCCGGACAAGGTTGAGGCGGAGATCGCCGGCCTCTTCCCCAAGAGCGAGTGGACGATGCTCTCGCACCGGATCATCTTCCACGGCCGACGGGTCTGCCACTCCCGCAAGCCCGCCTGCGGTGCCTGCCCCATCGCGCCGCTCTGCCCCGCTTACGGCGAGGGCGAAACCGACCCGGAGAAGGCGAAGAAGCTGCTGAAGTACGAACTGGGCGGCGCTCCCGGCCAGCGGTTGAAGCCCCCGCCGGACTATCCGGGGAAGCCGGCCCCGCCTCTGGGGGCCGCATGACCAGCGCTCGCGGGACGTTCGGGGGCGCGGTCACCGTGACCACGCAGGGGTTGCCGGGGTGGCTGGAGCCGGTGGCCCGGGCGGTGGAGACCGTACAGCCGGGGCAGCTGAGCCGCTTTCTGCCCCCCGCGTCCGGCGGCCGTCAGTCCGCCGTGCTCATCCTTTTCGGCGAGGGTCGCGAAGGGCCGGAGCTGTTGCTCATCGAGCGGGCCGGGTCCCTGCGTTCACACGCGGGGCAGCCCTCCTTCCCGGGTGGTGCACTCGATCCGGAGGACGGTGATCCGCAGACGGTCGGGCCGTTGCGCGCCGCGCTGCGCGAGGCGCAGGAGGAGACCGGCCTCGATCCGTCCGGTGTGCAGATCTTCGGCGTGCTGCCCCGGCTCTACATCCCGGTGAGCGGCTTCGTCGTGACACCCGTGCTCGGCTGGTGGCGAACCCCGAGCCCGGTGTCGCCCGTTGATCGGGCCGAGACGGCCCGGGTCTTCACCGTCCCCGTGGCGGATCTCACGGATCCCGCCAACCGCGCGACCGCCGTCCACCCCAGCGGCCATCGAGGCCCGGCATTCCTCGTCCAGAACGCTCTGGTCTGGGGGTTCACGGCCGGGGTGATCGACCGGATTGTCCATTATGCGGGCTGGGAGCGGCCGTGGGACCGCACCAAGGATGTCCCACTCGACTGGCGTGCATGAGACGGTGTCCCGGTGAATGCGCTGGACATCCTGTTGTTGGTCGCGGCCGTTTGGTTCGCAATCGTCGGATATCGCCAAGGTTTTGTCGTCGGCATCCTGTCGGTGATCGGGTTCCTCGGCGGCGGACTCGTCGCGGTGTATCTGCTCCCCGTGATCTGGAATGAGGTCACGAACGAGGCGACCCCGGGCACGGGAGCCGCTGTGGCCGCTGTGGTGGTCGTGATCGTCTGTGCTTCCGTGGGGCAGGCCTTCACCACGCACTTGGGCAACAAGCTGCGCCGCTACATCACCTGGTCCCCCGTGCGTGTGCTGGACGCCACCGGGGGCGCCCTGGTCAACGTCGTCGCGATGCTGCTGGTGGCCTGGCTCATCGGCTCGGCGCTGGCCGGGACGTCACTGCCGACGCTGGGCAAGGAAGTCCGTAACTCCAAGGTGCTGCTCGGCGTCTCCCGGGTGGTCCCGGAAGCCGCGGACACCTGGTTCGCCGACTTCAGCTCCGTCCTTGCGCAGAACGGCTTCCCGCAGGTCTTCAGCCCGTTCTCGAACGAGCCGATCACGTCCGTCCCGGCCCCCGATCCGGCGCTTGCGAACGGTCCGGTGGCCACGCGGGCCCAGCGCAGCATCGTGAAGGTTGTCGGCACCGCTCCCGGCTGCAGCAAGGTCCTGGAGGGCACCGGCTTCGTGTTCGCCCCGCACCGCGTGATGACGAACGCGCATGTCGTCGGCGGCGTCGACGAGCCGACCGTGCAGATCGGCGGCGAGGGCAGGCTCTACGACGCGAAGGTGGTCCTCTACGACTGGCAGCGCGACATCGCCGTTCTCGACGTCCCCGCGCTGCGGGCACCGGCGCTGCGGTTCACCGAGTCGGACGCGCGCCGGGGGGACGGCGCCATCGTCGCCGGGTTCCCGGAGAACGGCGCCTTCGACGTACGGGCGGCGCGCCTGCGCGGCCGTATCCAGGCCAGCGGACCGGACATCTATCACCGCGGCACGGTTCAGCGCGATGTCTACTCGCTCTTCGCCACAGTCCGGCAGGGCAATTCCGGCGGACCGCTGCTCACCCCGGACGGCCGGGTGTACGGCGTGGTCTTCGCCAAGTCACTCGACGACGCGAACACCGGGTACGCGCTGACGGTGGATGAGGTGCGCGACGACATCATCCAGGGGCGTACGGCCAGCCGGGTGGTGGACAGTCAGGGCTGCGCGCTCTGATCGCCCGGGCGGAGCCTCGACGCGGCGTGGACCGCGAGGCTGCCGTGCGGACGGCGCCCAGCCGATCGATGACCGCCCCGGGGCGCGATGACGCCTTGCCACACGGGTGACCTCAGCAGCGTGACCCCAACAGCGTGGGCTCAGCTGCGTGGATGGCGCAGCCGCGCCGACACCCAGCGGGCCCGCCTGCGAAGAATGCGCGGGATCCCCAGCTGCAGATCTTCGATCCGACCGGGATGCCCCCCGGCAACCACCCCCTGAGGGGTGCTGCGCGCGGTCGAGGCGCGGCGGTTGCGAACTGCGCTCTCCCGGGGAGAAGCCCCCGGACTCCCGGCATCACGGGAGTCGTGCGTCCAACCCATACCGGGAAGCGTGCCCCTGCCCCAAGGTCGGTAACCGCCTCTGGGAGGGCCATTTGGTCTATGCGCCAGGCAATTGGCCGATCATCGCCAGAGCTGTGCGGAGACGGGTCAGCGGTCCGGTTCCGGGTCCTTGAGCCAGTTGACCAGTTCGGTGGAGAAGGCTACCGGGTCCTCTTCGTGGGGGAAGTGCCCGAGCCCGTCGAACAGCCGCCAACGGTACGGCGCCTCGACGTACTCCCCCGACCCCGCCGCGCTGCGCGTCCGCATCACCGGGTCGAGTGACCCGTGCAGATGCAGCGTCGGCACGCGCACCGGACGCTTCATGCGCCGGTTGAACTGGATGCCGTCCGGCCGCGCGATCGACCGCACCATCCACCGGTACGGCTCGATCGAGCAGTGCGCCGTCGACGGGATGCTCATCGCCCGTCGGTAGACCTCAATGGACTCGTCCTCGGGAAGTCCGGGCCCGGACCACTCCCGGATCAGCCGGCCCACCAGCGCCGCGTTGTCCGCCACCAGCCGTCGCTCGGGGATCCACGGCCGTTGGAAGCCCCAGATGTGGCCGCCGGCCGCGCTCTGTTTGACGTCGGAGATCATGGCCGAGCGCCAGCGCCGGGGGTGCGGCATCGACGCGACGGCCAGCCGCCGCACCAGCTTGGGTCGCATCACCGCCGCCGTCCAGGCGAGATAGCCGCCCAGATCGTGGCCGACGAGCGCGGCGTCCGACTCGCCCAGCGAGCGGATCACCCCGGTCACGTCGAGGGCGAGGTTGGCAGGGTCGTAGCCACGCGGCGTACGGTCACTGCCGCCCACCCCGCGCAGGTCCATCGCGACCGCGCGGAACCCGGCGTCGGCGAGCGCGGTCAGCTGATGCCGCCAGGACCACCAGAACTGCGGGAACCCGTGCAGGAGCAGCACGAGCGGGCCGTCGCCGGCCTCGGCGATATGGAAGCGCGCGCCGTTGGCGGCGACGTCCCGGTGCGTCCAGGGCCCGTCGAGCCGGACGAGCGAGGCGGAAGTGTCGGGGACCGTCATAGTGATGAGCGTGTCACAGTCGCGTCGGACGGGCGCGCCGCATCCGCCGGACGCGGATGCGGCTTGACGCTCTGGAGTACGGTCGCGGTCTGCTTGGCCGAGGCGATGCTCCGCTGCGGCGGCTTCACTTTCTTGAACTTGGCGACGGCGAACAGTCCGAGCACCGCGGCGATCACCAGATAGCCGACGCCTACGATCAGGAAGGACCAGGCCAGGCCGAGGCCGAGGTTGTGGATGCCGTAGGCGGCGGCGAAGCTCAGCACCGGCAGGGCGAACAGCGCCAGCACTCCGGCCGTCGCGATCGCGCCGCCGCCGATGCCCGCCCGCTTGACGTCCTGCCGGATCTCGGCCTTGGCCAGGGCGATCTCGTCGTGCACCAGGGCGGACATCTCAGCCGTCGCCGCGGCCACCAGTTGACCGAGGCTGCGGTCGCCGTCCTCGACTGCGCTCATCGCTGTATCCCTCTTCTCTTCTGACTGCTGTCGTCAGTCCTGGGTCGGCGGACCGCGATTCCGCCGGCGTACCGGCGTCACGCATCGGACTGCCCGTCAGGACTGCTTACCAGCCGATTGCCCACCAGATCATGCCGGACTGTCGTCCTTTGTGCCTCCAGCCGCGGCCACTTCGGCCAGCCGACGGTGCTCGGCCGCCTTCGCTTCGAGGATCGCGGCCATGCGCAGGTGGTACTCCGGGTCGTCCAACTCGTAGACGTCCGGGATGCCGTCCCCGTCCTCATCCCGCTCCTCGTCCTCGCACAGCTTCCGGTACCTGACCTCGCGTCCCCGGAGCAGCACCGCGGCGGAGACCGCGGCCATCAGGGAGCCGATCAGCACGGCTGCCTTGACCTCGGCGGCGAGGACGGGGTCGTCGGGGAAGGCGAGCTCGCCGATGAGCAGCGAGACGGTGAAACCGATTCCGGAGAGCATCGCGACGGCGAAGACATCCGCCCAGGCCAAGTCCTCGTTGAGCGCGGCCTTGGTGAAGCGTGCGGCCAGCCAGGAGCCGCCGAAGACGCCCACCGTCTTGCCGATGAGGAGACCGAGGACGACGCCGAGCGGCTCGGGAGTCGTGAAGACATCGCCGAGGGACTTCCCGGAGACCGAGACTCCGGCGGCGAAGAGGGCGAACAACGGGACGGCCAGCCCGGCGGAGAGGGGCCGTACGCGGTGCTCGATGTGCTCGGCGGGGGAGTGCTCCTCGCCGTCCCGGACGGTGCAGCGGAGCATCAGCCCCATGGCGACGCCGGCGACGGTGGCGTGTACGCCGCTCGCGTGCATCAGTCCCCAGATGACGACGGCGAGTGGGAGGTAGACGTACCAGCCGCGGACGCCCCGGTGATGCAGGACCCAGAAGACGGCGAGGCCCGCTACGGAGAGGGCGAGGGCCGGCAGCGAGATGTCGGTGGTGAAGAACACCGCGATGATCAAGATCGCGAAGAGGTCGTCGACGACGGCGAGGGTGAGCAGGAAGGCACGCAGAGCCGAGGGCAGGGAGGTGCCGATGACGGCGAGGACGGCGAGTGCGAAGGCGATGTCGGTGGCCGTCGGCACCGCCCAGCCTCCCACGTCGCCCCCGCTCCCCGCGGTGATGCCGAGGTACACGAGCGCCGGCGTCGCCATCCCGCAGATCGCCGCGACGACCGGGAGGACCGCTGCCTTGGGGTCACGCAGTTCGCCTGCGACCAGTTCCCGCTTGAGTTCGATGCCGGCGACGAAGAAGAAGATCGTCAGCAGGCCGTCCTTGGCCCATTCGGCCACCGTGAGGTTCAGATGCAGCGACTCGGGACCGAAGGAGAAGTCCCTCAGGTCGGTGTAGGCGTCGCTGAGCGGGGTGTTCGCCAGGATGAGGGCGGCGATCGCCGCGAGGAGCAGGAGGACGCCGCCGACGGTCTCGGCACGCAACGCATCCGCCACGAACGTCCGCTCCGGGAGCGACAGGCGTGCGAGAAACCTACGGCGAATGGGCGCGGCCACGGGTACGACCTCCGGTCGGCGTTCGGCAGAAAGAAGCCCCGGCCTGGGAACGGCTGGAGCACATTGCCGACCAGACTTCCCGGCGCACCCTGAATTCTTTTCGCGATGGTGACGTGTTCGGTCGCCAGTTTAGCCGGAACGGGTGGGGCGCCCCGATGTCCCGGGGCGCCCCACCCGCACGTACGCGTTCGAAGTGGCTGTGGCTTCCTGGTCAGTCCTCGCTGGCGGCGCTGGGGAGCTTGCTCTGGATGAGGTCCATGACGGAGGAGTCGGTGAGCGTGGTCACATCGCCGAGGGCGCGGTTCTCGGCCACGTCGCGCAGCAGCCGGCGCATGATCTTGCCGGAGCGCGTCTTGGGCAGCTCGGCCACCGCCATGATCCGCTTGGGCTTGGCGATCGGCCCGAGAGCCTTGGCGACGTGCGACCGCAACTCCTCGACCAGGCCCTCGTCCTCGGACGCGCTGCCGCGCAGGATGACGAAGGCACAGATGGCCTGGGTCGTCTGCGGATCGGTGGCACCGACGACTGCGGCCTCGGCGACCTTGGGGTGTGAGACGAGCGCCGATTCGACCTCGGTGGTCGAGATGTTGTGACCGGAGACCAGCATCACGTCGTCGACCCGGCCGAGCAGCCAGATGTCGCCGTCCTCGTCCTTCTTGGCGCCGTCCCCGGCGAAGTAGCGACCGTCGAAGCGCGACCAGTACGTGTCGATGTAGCGCTGGTCGTCGCCCCAGATGGTCCGGAGCATCGACGGCCACGGCTCGGTGAGGACCAGGTAGCCGCCGGAGCCGTTGGGCACCTCACGGGCGTCGTCGTCGACGACGGTGCCGGAGATGCCGGGGAGCGGAACCTGGGCGGATCCGGGCTTGGCCACGGTCACGCCCGGCAGCGGGCTGATCATGATCGCTCCGGTCTCGGTCTGCCACCATGTGTCGACGACCGGCGTCCGGTCGGCGCCGATGTTCTTGCGGTACCAGATCCAGGCCTCCGGGTTGATCGGCTCGCCGACCGACCCCAGGATGCGCAGTGAGGACAGGTCGAACTTCGCCGGGATGTCGTCACCCCACTTCATGCACGCGCGAATCGCGGTCGGGGCGGTGTAGAAGATCGTGACCCCGTACTTCTGCACGATCTCCCACCAGCGCCCCTGGTGCGGGGTGTCCGGCGTGCCCTCGTAGAGCACCTCCGTCGCACCGTTGGCGAGGGGGCCGTACACGATGTACGAGTGGCCGGTCACCCAGCCGACGTCGGCCGTGCACCAGTAGACGTCCGACTCGGGCTTGAGGTCGAACACCGCGTGGTGGGTGTACGACACCTGGGTGAGGTAGCCGCCGGTGGTGTGCAGGATGCCCTTCGGCTTACCGGTGGTGCCGGAGGTGTAGAGGATGAAGAGCGGGTGCTCGGCGTCGAAGGCCTCCGGGGTGTGCCGGTCGGACTGGCCGTCGACCAGTTCGTGCCACCACACGTCGCGGCCCGAAGTCCAGGCGGTCTCCTGGCCCGTACGGCGGACGACGAGGACGCTGCGGACGTTCTCCGTGCCGGGCCGGGTCAGTGCCTCGTCGACCGCGGGCTTGAGAGCGGAGGGCTTGCCGCGCCGGTAACCGCCGTCGGCCGTGATGACGATGCGGGCGTCGGCGTCCTGGATGCGCGTGGCGAGGGCGTCCGCGGAGAAGCCGCCGAAGACCACGGAGTGGGGGGCGCCGATACGGGCGCAGGCCAGCATCGCGACGACGGCCTCCGGGATCATCGGCAGGTAGATGGCGACCCGGTCACCGGCCTGAACACCCAGTTCGATCAGAGCGTTGGCGGCCTTGGAGACTTCGCTCCGCAGCTCGGCATAGGTCACGGAGCGGGTGTCGCCGGGCTCGCCCTCGAAGTGCAGGGCGACCCGGTCGCCGAGACCGTTCTCGACATGCCGGTCCACGCAGTTGTACGCGACGTTGAGCTTGCCGTCGGTGAACCACTTCGCGAACGGCGGATTGCTCCAGTCCAGTGTCTCGGTCGGTTCGGTGGCCCAGGTCAGCCGGCGTGCCTGCGCGGACCAGAAGCCCAGCCGATCAGCCTTGGCCTGTTCGTACGCCTCCGCGGTGACGTTGGCGTCGGCGGCCAGGTCGGCGGGCGGTGCGAACCGCCGCTCCTCCTTGAGCAGGTTGGCCAGGCTCTCGTTGCTCACGACATCTCCCTTTCGCAGGGTGGCCCTTTTTGTGTCCCACGCCATAGCTCATCAGCCAGGTGGCCACGGTGACAAGGGTCTTCCGATGAATGGTTTAGACCTGTGCCTCGAGCTGGACTGGACGGATGGTGTCACGTGTCCCGGTGGGAGCCGGTTCACCGGCCCCCACCGGATCCCGGACATCACACCAGACTCGTCGAGCCCGCTGTGGGAGCGACCGGGGCGAAGACCTGCGAGTCGTCGTCGAGCAGATAGGCCTGTGCCTCCCCGACATGGAAGTACATGCCGTGCAGCTGCAGCGTGCCCTCGGCCACCCGGCGCGCCACGGGCTCATGGGCGGCGAGATGCCCAAGCTGCTGGACCACATTCGCCAGGCACAGCTGCTCGATCGCGTCCGCCGGTGGCCGGTCCGCGAGCCGGGGTCCGCGTCCGCCCGCGTCCGCCATGCGCTCGAGGCTGGGCAGGCCGTGCCGCAGCCAGCGGTTCAGCGACGTCTGCGGCCGGCCCGACGTCGAACTCAGCAGGGCCATGGCAGCGCAGCCGGAGTGGCCGCACACCGTGATGCTCCTGACGTGCAGGACGTCCACCGCGTACTCGATCGCGGCGGCCACCGAGTCGTCGGGCGCCTCGGCGCCCGGCAGCGGGACCAGGTTGCCCATGTTCCGCACGGTGAACAGATCGCCCGGCCCGCTGGACGTGATCATGCTGGTCACCAGCCTGGAGTCCACACATGTCAGGAACAGTTGGGACGGACGCTGGCCCTCCCGTGCGAGACGGGCCAGCTCGTCCCGCACGAGGGGAGCGGTGTTCCGCTGAAAGGCACTCAGGCCGCTGGCCAGTTGGTCGTTCCCGCCCGCTTTCACTTCCCTGGTGGACTGCGGACGGGTGCAAGTGTGGTTGCGCCACGGTGTCCACGGCCTGCAGCTGTGCACGGCCGCTGACGCGGGCTCGGCGATCCGCTGCCCGTCCCGTCCGGCGATGGTGACCGCGCCGCCGAGTACGGTGTGCGCGTCCTGCCACTGCTGAAGCGTCTCGTACGCCGCGTGGTCCATGAAGGAGCCGTGCAGCTCCACCACGACCGTGGCGTCGTCCGGTACCTCGCACAGCGTTCGGCTCAGTCGTGGCACCGCGAGGAACGTCAACTGGCCACGCACCCGGATCCGGTGAGTGCCGTCCGGGTCCTCGTCGATCGTGATGCGGGTGTGCGCCAGCCGGTGCAGCGCGACCGCGACGGCTACGGCGACGCCGACTGCCACGCCCTCCAGCACACCCAGGAGCACGACGGCCGACAACGTGGCCGCGTACACCAGGGCTTCGCGGTGCCGCTGAACGGTGCGAATGTGGGTCAGGCTGACCATCTGAACGCCCACCACCATCACCAGCGCCGCGAGTACGGCCAGCGGGATCAGCTCCAGAACGCCGACGAGCAGTCCGGCGGCGAGCAGCACCCACACGCCGTGCAGCACCGTCGAACCACGGCTGACGGCACCGGCTGTGACGTTCGCCGAGCTGCGCACCGCCACACCGGTGACCGGCAGGCCGCCCAGTGCTCCGGATACGACGTTGGCCGCTCCCTGGCCCCGCAGCTCCCGGTCGAGATCCGCACTCGGAACGCGGCTTTCTCGTTCTCCCGGCCGGGTCGTGGCCAGCTTGTCGACGGCGACGGCTGAGAGCAGGGACTCCACACTGGCCACGAGGGTGATCGTCAGCACGGCTGCGCTCAGCCCCAGGACCGGCCCGTGAGGCAGCTCGGGGAGCGCGTGGCTGCGCCAGGACGGCAGATCCACCTGCGGCAGCCGCAGTCCGGCCAGCACCGTCGCCGCCGTGGCGACGGCGACCGCGATCAGCGCTGCCGGCGCCTTGCGGAGCCGTCGGCCCCAGCGCCCGGGCAGCCGCGGCCACGCGAGGAGGGTCACCCCGGTCAGGACGCTGACCGACAGCGCGGCGGGGTGAGGGTTCGCCAACTGGCCGGGCAGCGCCAGGACGTTGGCGACCGCCGAGCTCTGCGGACTGCCGCCGAGCACGACGTGAAGCTGCGCCAGGGCGATGGTGACGCCGATGCCGGCCAGCATTCCGTGCACGATCGCAGGGCTGACGGCCAACGCCGACCGGGCCACTCGCGCACATCCGAGGGCGAGTTGGGCGAGTCCGGCGACCACGGTGAGAGCACAGGTGGTCCGCCAGCCGTAGACCTGGATCATGTCCGCTGTGATCACGGTGAGACCGGCTGCCGGTCCGCTGACCTGAAGGGGAGCGCCGCCCAGAAGCCCTGCGACGATGCCGCCGGCAGCTGCGGCGACGAGCCCCGCCTGGAGGGGGGCGCCGGTGGCCATAGCGATGCCGAGCGAGAGCGGGAGGGCGATCAGGAAGACGGTGACCGACGCGGAGAGGTCGGCCGGATGGATACGGAACGGTCGGCCAGGACGGCCCGGCGAACTCGGGTCCTGCGACGTCGGACGGGTTCGTGGCGTCCGAGGGCTCCGTTTCGTGCGGTCGGAGCGGTAGCTGCGAGAGGGGCGGTCGATGCGCGTGGGCGTACAGGCGGACATGGTTCCCGTCTCCTCCGGGGCGGCGCGGTCGCGGTAAGGCGCGGCCGTGGGTCACGGCGTACAGCGGCGGGATCGTGGATCGTCCTGGCGTTCGACAGGGTGATGATCGACCCAGGCATCCTCAACTCTCGGTAAACGAATAGTAATGCAGAGTAAAGGAGATCAGAAGTCATTCGGGTCGAAAAGGGTATTGATTACGTCGAACAGGTGAATGGGGATGGTGATCGTATTGTCATATAAATACGCCGTCTTGGTTATGCAGGTTGGGCGCGTCGGCGCCACGCCCACATGAGGCGGGGAGCTGGTCCTGACGTTCGGAGCCCGCGGCCCCGGCGGGGGACTCACCGGGGCCGCGGAGGGTGAGGTCGCCGGCGTGAAGCCGGGGCGATGGTCCGGGTCAGACGGGAAGGGGCGCGGCTGTCCGCTCCCCCAGAACGAAGGCCGGGTCGACCTGGCTCGCCAGATCGGCGCCCGTTCGCGCGTTCCCCCAGCTCTCCGCGTTCTTCAGATGGAAGTGGACCATCTGCCGGGTATAGCGCTCCCAGTCGCGCCGCTCGTACGAGGAGTCGGCCGCCTCGTGCAGGGTGCTGAGAGCGTGGCGATTGGCGGGCTCGAGGTCGTCGAATCGCGGCGGGCGCCCCTTCTCCATCGACCGCACCCAGTCGGAGTGGCCGACCGTCACGAGCAAGTCGTCGCCCACCTCGCGGCGGAGGAAGTCCAGATCGTCCGGCCCCTGGATCTTGTTGCCCACGACATGCAGCGCGATGCCGAAGTCGCGGGCGTACTCCTTGTACTGGCGGTAGACGGCGATGCCCTTACGGGTCGGCTCGGCCACGAGGAAGGTCGTGTCGAAGCGAGTGAACATGCCTGAAGCGAAGGAGTCGGAGCCGGCCGTCATGTCGACCACGACATATTCGTCACGGCCGTCGATGAGGTGGTTGAGGCAGAGTTCCACCGCGGCGACCTTGGAGTGGTAGCAGGCGACTCCAAGATCACCTTCGGCGAAGAGCCCGGTCACCATCAGCCGCACGCCGGTGCCGTCCTCGAGTGCGACGGACCGCGCGCACGCGGCGTACACCGGGTTGTCCTCGCGAATCCGCAGAAGGCGCGATCCCTCGCCCGGCGGAGTCGTCTTGATCATGGTGTCGGCCGAGGCGATCCGTGGATTGGTGCCCCGGAGATAGTCCTTGATCAGTGGCAGATGGGCGCCCATGGGGGGAAGTTCCGCGGCTGCTGCCTCGTCCAGACCCAGGGCTGCGCCCAGATGCTGGTTGATGTCGGCGTCCACGGCGATCAAGGGGATGCGGGCGGCGGCCAGATGGCGAATGAACAGCGAGGACAGCGTGGTCTTGCCGCTGCCACCCTTGCCTACGAAAGCGATCTTCATGTTCACCAAGAGTAGGCGCGTGTCTGCACGGAGTGACTACCGAGGATGAGGAAGACCACTCCTTCGAGGGGGTGCGAGCGCCGACTGCGTAGGGTCGTCACCATGACTGCGTCTTCCCGGGGAACGAACCCCGGTCCCTCGGAGAATGCCGACCCGCTAGCCGCGCTGGGCGACCTCCCCGGTGTGCCCGGCACCGTGGATTCCGTGCGCAAGGCTGTGGACCGGGTCTACGGCCACCGGGTGATGCGCCGCCGCAGCAACGAGATCACATCGGAGGCCGCGCTGCGTGGCGCCCGTGCGTCGGCGGCGCTGGCCGGAGCCGACTGGGCGCTGGAGGAGGTGCGACGGCGCAGCGACTTCGGGGGTGAGGGCGAGCCGAGGACCGTCGGAGCGGCCCTACGACTGACCGCTGAGGCGGGGCAGCTGCTCGGCGTCTGGCGGCAGTCGCCACTGCGTGCCCTCGCCCGGCTGCATCTTGTGGCTGCCGGAGGTGCGGCGCCGGACGAGACCGTGGGCCGGCCACGGGTGGCGGGCGAGAAGGTGTCGGAACCTCTCGTCGAGCTGCCGCTGCCGGATGCCGAGGAGGTGACGGGGCGGCTGGACGGGCTGGCCCGCCTGCTGCTCCGCGAGAGCCGGGCTCCGGCGCTGGTGACAGCGGCGGTGGTGCACGGCGAACTGCTGGCCCTGCGGCCCTTCGGCTCGTGCAACGGGCTAGTGGCACGGGCTGCCGAACGGATCGTGCTGGTCGGCAGCGGACTCGATCCGAAGTCCATCTGCCCCGCGGAGGTGGGACACGCGGAGTTGGGTCGCGAGGCATATCTGAAGGCCCTTGACGGCTATGCGTCCGCCACGCCTGAGGGTGTGGCGGCCTGGATCGCGCACTGCGGGCACGCGGTGGAGCTGGGAGTCAGGGAGAGCACGGCGGTGTGCGAGGCGCTGCAGCGCGGTGCGGCCTGAAGTCTCGGAAGGGGACGGAAGCCTGATGTCTCGGAGCGGGACGGAAGAAGTCCGGCAGGGCCTCTGGTGAGACCCCCTGAGGCCCCTGGCAAGACCCCGAAAGGATTGCGGCGGTACCGAAGGCGGTACCGCCGCTGGCATGTCCACCCGGTTACCATGCGTGCTCGATAATGTGCCGATCAGGTCGGGGACTTTGCCCGTTACCTGGTGCGGCTGGCCCGTATTCGACGGGTCGGCGTCGCGTGGGTGCCAGATTTCCATGCGTCGGTCCGTGGGGCCTTGGTGCGTTTTCGGGAAGATCCTCCCGGATATCCCTGGTCTCGCGGGCCGTTGACTCCTTTCTACCGCGGCAATCGGTGAAGCGGAAGCCTTCGTTTCAGTTCTTTACTTTTGGCTTCAATTTCGGGCATAAGTGGCGCGGCGTCGGCTCGCGTACCAGACGAGGCCGGCGGTGGCCGCCGCCGCTCCCACGGCGGCAACGGCGGCGAGCAGCGGTCGGGGAGGCATGGACAGTGAGGGCACGCGTTGCTTCAGCCGGACCGGTCGGCTGAACGAGAGCACCGGCCAGCCGCGGGCGGTCGCCACGCGGCGCAGGCCTCGGTCCGGATTGACGACACAGGGGTGGCCGACCGCCTCGAGCATGGGGATGTCGGTGATCGAGTCGCTGTACGCATAGCAGCGCGCCAGGTCGTAGCCTTCGCTTTCGGCCAATTCTGCGATGGCCTCAGCCTTCGTCGGCCCGTAGCAGTAATAGGCGATCTCGCCTGTGAAGCGGCCCTCGTCGACGACCATACGGGTGGCCACCACGCGATCCGCTCCGAGCAGTTCGCCGATCGGTTCCACGACCTCGGCGCCCGAGGTGCTGACGATCACCACATCGCGTCCTGCGGTGTGGTGCTCCTCGATGAGGGAGGCCGCCTCGTCGTAGATGATGGGGTCGATCAGGTCGTGGAGGGTCTCCGCCACGATCTCTCGCACCTGCTGCACATTCCACCCGCGGCACAGGGCCGAGAGGTACTGACGCATCCGCTCCGTCTGATCGTGGTCGGCCCCGCCGACGAGGTAGACGAACTGGGCGTACGCGGTGCGCAGGACGGCCCTGCGGTTGATCAGACCGCCTTGGTAGAACGACCTGCTGAAGGTCAGCGTGCTCGACTTCGCAATGACCGTCTTGTCGAGGTCGAAGAAGGCGGCTGTGCGCGGCAACGAGTGGTTTTCCACGAGGGTGAGCATAGGGCCCACCATTCGGCGTAAGCTGGGGCGCGTGGGTTTGCCTGAGAAGGCTCTCGGGTACACCATGGAAGTCACGGATCGTTCGCGACCGTGCTAACCCGGTCCGACTCCTCCCCCCCCGAGTCGGCCGTGGGGACGACCCCCGCTCTCCCCCCCGGCGGGGGTCGTCGCATGTCCGGACACGTTTTCGTCACTCCGCCATGATCTTTCCTCCGATTCGCGCCGTGCGTGCTCGGTGCTGCCGATACACGTAACGCGGTGACGGAGCGTAATCATTCCACTCCGTGTCAGGGGTCACCGGTATAGGTGAGCGGGATATTCACAACTCGCGAGTTGTCCACAGTTTTTTACCAAGATCCGCACGATTTCCCGGATCGCTGCACGGTGATTCCCCGCGATGTCCGCGGACATGAGAGTTGCCGAGCGAGAGGGGGAGCGGACCGTGACCGGATCCATCACATCCGAACGGCTGGCCGCCGAAGGGCAGCAGGGCCGACCGCTGATCGTCACCGAGGACGAAGGACTGCTCGACGATCTCCTGCGGCTGTGCGCCGCGGCCGGCGCCGAGCCCGAGGTCACCCATGGGATGCCCGCGACCAGAGCCGGCTGGGAATCCGCACCGCTGGTCCTGGTCGGAGACGACGCGGCGCACCGGCTGCGTGGCGCGGCCCGCAGAGCGGGGGTGCTGCTCGTCGGGCGGGACCTGGACGACCACGACATCTGGCGGCAGGCCGTGGCCATCGGCGCGGACCAGGTCCTCTTCCTGCCGGACGCCGAGTCCTGGCTGGTGGACCGGATCGCCGACGCGGCGGAGGGGGTGGGCCGGCAGGCGCTCACCCTCGGGGTGGTCGGCGGTCGCGGCGGGGCGGGAGCGAGCACCTTGGCCTGCGCGCTGGCGGTGACCGCGGCGCGTGCCGGCCGGCGCACGATACTGATCGACGGGGATCCGCTGGGCGGTGGACTCGATGTGCTGCTCGGCGGAGAGGGCACGGGCGGGTTGCGATGGCCCGCCTTCGCCCAGTCGCGTGGCCGGGTCGGCAGCGGAGCCCTGGAGGAGGCGCTGCCGGAGCTGCACTCGCTGCGGGTGCTGAGCTGGGACCGCGGCGACGCCGTCGTCATTCCCCCGGAGGCCATGCGCTCGGTGCTGGCCGCCGCGCGCCGACGCGGCGGAGTGGTGGTTGTCGATCTGCCGCGGCGGGTCGACGATGCCGTCGCCGAGGCCCTCGCACAGCTCGACCTGGGGCTGCTCGTGGTGCCGTCGGAGCTGCGGGCGATTGCCGCCGCGCACCGGGTGACGGCGGCAGTGGGCATGCTGCTGAAGGATCTTCGCGCGGTGGTCCGCGGGCCATGTGCTCCGGGGCTGGACGCCGAGGAGATCGCCCGGCTGCTGGACCTGCCGCTGGCCGGCGAGCTGCCTCCGGAGGACGGACTCGTAGGTGCGCTCGGGAGTGGAGCGCCGCCCGGGAGTGGCGTCCGGGGTCCGCTCGCCAGGTTCTGCTCGGAGTTCTGGGCCCAGGCGCTGGCGGATGGAGGCGGTATCCCTCCTGCGGATGGCCAGGGGGGTGTCGCCGTATGAGCGGCGCGACGACTCGGGCGGGTGGGATTCTGCCGACTCCGCTTCTGGACGCGGTGCGGCTCCGGCTCGCCGAGGCCGTTGCCGAGCCGACACCGGCTCGGGTAGCTGCCGCGCTGCGGGAGGAAGGGCGGCTGCTCGGTGACGCGGAAGTGCTCGGGGTGGTGGAGACCCTGCGGTCCGAGCTGGTCGGCAGCGGCCCGCTGGAGCCGCTCCTGGCCACCGAGGACGTCACCGATGTACTGGTCACCGCGCCGGACCAGGTATGGGTGGACCGGGGCCGGGGCTTGGAGCGCACGGACGTGCGCTTTCCCGACGCGGCGGCAGTGCGCAGGCTCGCACAGCGACTCGCCGCGGTGGCTGGACGGCGGCTGGACGACGCCCGGCCCTGGGTCGACGCGCGGCTCCCGGACGGTACGCGGCTGCATGCGGTCCTGCCGCCGGTGGCCGTCGGGTCGACCTGCCTGTCGCTTCGGGTGGTGCGGCGGAGGGCGTTCGGGCTGGAGGAGCTGGTCGCCGCCGGGACGGTGCCGCCAGGTGGGGAGCGGCTCCTGAGAGCCATGCTGGACGCCAGGCTCTCCTTCCTGATCAGTGGGGGAACCGGATCGGGGAAGACCACGCTGCTCAGCACGCTGCTCGGGCTGGTGGGTCCGGATGAGCGCCTGGTCCTGGCGGAGGACTCGGCGGAGTTGCGGCCCGATCACCCGCATGTGGTGCGGCTGGAGGCCCGTCCTGCCAACCAGGAGGGCACGGGCCGGGTCACACTGCGGGACCTGGTCCGGCAGGCACTGCGCATGAGACCGGACCGGCTGGTGGTCGGCGAGGTCCGCGGGGCGGAGGTCACCGACCTCCTTGCCGCGCTGAACACCGGCCATGAGGGCGGGTGTGGGACGGTGCACGCCAATGCGGCTGCCGACGTACCCGCGCGGCTCGAGGCCCTCGGTTCGACCGCAGGACTTGACCGGGCGGCCCTGCACAGTCAGTTGGCCGCGGCCCTGTCCGTTGTCGTGCACCTCGTACGGGACCGGGCCGGACGGCGAAGGATCGCCGAGGTGCATGTGCTGGAGCGGGACGGAGCCGGATGGGTGCGGACCGCGCCGGCCGCTCTATGGGGTTCGGACGGCTTCCGGCGCGAGCGAGGCTGGGAACGGCTCGAGGGCATGTGCGCACGGGGAGGGGGTGCGCTGTGACCGGCGGACCGGCCGGCAGTGATGCGGCACCGGTGTACGCGGCCGTGTTGTGCGCGGGCCTTGCCGTCTGGCTGCTGGTGGACCGGAATCCGGAACTGCGCAGGGCCCGGCTGATGTTCGCGGGCGGGGGCGCGCCGACGCCAGAGGGTGCTGAGTCCCCTTGCTTCCTCCCGGAGTTGAGCGCGTGGTGCCGTCGGCAGTGGCGAGCGCGACTGGCCGAGCGACTGGGACTCGAGCTGTGGTGCCTGCCGGTCGGAGGGGGCCTCGCGCTGCTCGGGGAGTCCGTGCTGCCACTGCTCGCAGCCTTGGCGGCGGTGCCGGTGGTACGGCGGTGGCTGCGCCGGAGGGAACAAGGGCGAGTGCGTGACCGCACTGCCGCCCAGGTCATCGACCTGTGCACCGCGGTGGCTGGCGAGCTGCGGGCGGGGCGGCAACCGTACGAGGCGCTGCGGATCGCCGTACCGGGGGCGCTCGGTGAGGCGCAGGCCGTTCTCAGGGCGGCGGCGCGGTTCGGTGGTGACGTACCGGGAGCGCTGCGGCTGGCGGCGCGGCAGCCGGGTGCCGAAGGGCTGCTGGGTGTCGCGGCCTGCTGGCAGGTTGCCGCAGACGGCGGGGCGGGACTCGCGACCGGGCTCGAGCGGGTGGCGGCCGCCCTACGTGCCGAGCGGGACCAAGAGGAGGAAGTGCGCGCTCAGCTTGCGGGCACGAGATCCACGGCAGCGATGCTGGCTCTGCTCCCGGTTCTCGGGCTCCTGATGGGCAGTGGGCTCGGTGCCGAGCCGCTGCGGGTACTGCTGCACACCCCGGCCGGCTGGGCCTGCTTGCTGGTCGGAGGGCTCCTGGAGTGCGCGGGCATCGCCTGGACGGCACGGATCGTGCGGTCCGTGACCGGCGAGCGGGGAGCGGGTGCCGTATGACCGGCGAGTTGTTCCCCGGACTGGGCGTCCTGACGTCGGTGGTGGCTGTGCTGGCCCTGATCGCGGTGGCCCGTAGTGTCCGGCGGAAGCGTGTGGTGCGTCGGCGTCTTGCTGCGGTGATCGCGGCGCAGAGCGCTCGACGGGGTCTGCTGAGCGCGCTGCGGGACCGGCTGAGTGCATGGAACGGACTGCGCAGTGCCGCAGTGCGCGACTGGTGGCCACCCGCGGCTGTGGGGTTGACCGGCTTCGTCTTGATCGGCGGCATGACGGGATGCGTTGCGGGGCTGGCCGCGGCATATGGCATGGCGAGGTGGTGGCGTGGGCGCCGGGGCAGCAGCGAGCATGCGGATGACGTAGCGGCCGTGGAGCGTCAACTGCCGCTCGCCGCTGATCTCTTGGCTGCCTGTCTGGCGGCCGGCGCCGGACCCTGTGAAGCGGCCGCGGCGGTGGGGAGATCACTCGGCGGCCCGGTCGGCGAACGGTTGGCGCACGCCGCCGCCGAGCTGCGGCTCGGAGCGGAACCGGCGGACGCCTGGGGCAGGTTGGGCACCCTCCCCGCCGGCACCCGGTTGGCGCGCTGTCTGGAGCGGGCCCAGGCGGCGGGAGCGCCAGTGGTGGAACAGGTGACCAGCCTGGCGTTGGTCTGCCGTGCTGACCGGGCCCGGGAGGCGACGGCTGGAGCACGGCGGGCCGCGGTGCTGGCGACCGCTCCTCTGGGGCTGTGTTTCCTTCCCGCCTTCCTGGCGGTCGGCGTCGCGCCCGTCGTCATCGGGCTGGCGAGCGGCCTCGTGAACCGCGGCTGACGCAATGGCCGAGGACGGCACCGAAGCCGGGCGAGGAAGAACGAGCAAGAACGAGGAAGAACGACAACGACAGGGGGATGTGATGTTCACGAAGGTCTTTTCGTGGTGGGGGGCCGTTCGGCGGGGTGCGCGACGAGAGGTCGGAATGACCACGGCCGAGTACGCGGTGGGCACGGTCGCGGCATGCGGCTTCGCGGCCGTCCTCTACAAGGTGGTGACGAGCGGGACGGTCTCCGGTGCGCTCGAGTCGTTGATCGCCAGGGCTCTCGATGTCCAGTTCTGAGCACAGCGGCGACCGCGGGTACGTGACGGCTGAGGCGGCGGTGGCACTCCCCGCGCTGGCGCTCTTCGCGGTGGTGCTCATCTGGGGTCTGATGGCGGCCGCCGCCCAGATCCAGTGTGTGGACGCGGCGCGGGCGGGGGCGCGGGCGGCGGCCCGTTCCGAGCCGCCCGCGGCTGCGCTGGCCGCCGCCCACTCGGCCGCGCCGCCCGGGGCGCGGGTTGCGATCGACCGGGAGGGGGGCCTGGTACGGGTGCGGGTCGACGCCCCCACACCGGGTCCGGAGCACCTGTCGGTCCGGCTGCGAGCCGAGGCCGCGGCCCTTTCCGAGGACACGGTGGTGCAGCCCCGATGACGAAGTGGATGAAGAAGCCGGTGAACCCGACGATGAACCCGCCCGGCGTGATGAGGCGGTGGCGGCACCGTATGCCTGCACCCGCACGCCGGAGGTCCGGGAGACCGACGGTCGCTGACCGCGGATCGGCCACGGTGTGGACCGCGGTGCTCATCGCGACGCTGTGCGCAGTGTTCACCGCCGTGCTCGGGATGGGCCAGGCCGTCGTGGTCCGGCACAGGGCCGGCGGGGCGTCGGACTTGGCTGCGCTCGCCGCCGCGGACCACGCCTTGCAGGGGCAGCAGCCTGCTTGCGTCCTGGCACGCCGGGTGGCTGCGGCCCAGGGCGCACAGGTGACGCGCTGTGCGCTGACCGGTGAGATCGCCGACCTCACCGCCGAGGTGCGGTCCGGGCCGTTCTTCTCGCGCGTCAGGTCGCGGGCCGGCCCGGCGACTGGCGCGGCCCTTCCCGACGACTCGCCCGGTCCTGATCCGCCAGATCAGCGGGATCACCCGGCTCCCGGGGATCAGCCGGCTCGGGATCGGTCGGCGCATCCGGCTCCGCGTCCTCCGCCGGAGCGCCCTTGAGGAGCGTCGTGAGCAGCCGGACGGCGGCGCGCTTGTTCAGGGGGTCGTTCCCGTTGCCGCACTTCGGCGACTGGATGCAGGAGGGGCACCCTGCCTCGCACTCGCAGGAGGCGATGGCTTCCCGGGTGGCCCGCAGCCAGCGCGACGCCGTCTGGAAGGCGCGCTCGGCAAATCCCGCTCCGCCGGGGTGGCCGTCGTACACGAAGACGGTCGGCCGCAGGGTGTCCTCGTGCAGCGGTACGGACACA
Organism: Streptomyces sp. KR80; assembly: GCF_052245555.1. NCBI lineage: Bacteria > Bacillati > Actinomycetota > Actinomycetes > Kitasatosporales > Streptomycetaceae > Streptomyces > Streptomyces sp. KR80. Next base: position 47,129 of record NZ_JBQQCD010000003.1, on the reverse strand, counting down.
CCACCGATGTCCCAGCGGTCGCAGGTGGCGAACAGCGGCAGCATCCCGATGGAGGCGTGCTCGGCGGCGTGCAGGGCGCCGCCCAGTTGCTCCGGGACGACAGCGGCGACGTCGAGCTGGTCGTCGGTGACCGTCCACCACACGGCGCGAGTGCGCAGTGTGCGGGGCGGCAGGTCCAGCCTCGACTCGCCCAGGACCTCACCGGTGATCAGTTTCCGTCGGAGGAAGGAGACGACCTGGTTCGTGACCTCGACCGAGCCGAAGCACAGGCGCGACTCGCCCCAGGGAATCTCCGTGGTGGTCTCCAGCACGGAGATGGCCGTCGTGTCCCGGGCCGTGGTGGAGTACGGCGGATTCGCCTCCTCCACCAGGGCAACGGAGTCCTCGAGATCGAGGTGCTTCACGAGATACGTGCGGCCCTGGTGGAGGTGGACCGCGCCGTCGTGGACCGTGGCATGGGCTGCTGAGGCGTCGACGGTTCCCAGCAGCCGTCCCGTCGCCGCCTCGACGATCTGAACCGGGGCGCCGCCCGCCCCGCGGATGTCGGTGAGGTCCGCGGCCCGCTCACGGCGCGGCCAGTGCCAGGCCGTGGTTCCGCCCGTCGTGCGGCGGCGCAACAGCTTGCGCTGTTCGAGCTGCGGTATCAGCCCGGGGGCGGCCGGGCCGAACAACTCCAGGTCCGCCTCCGTGAGCGGGAGCTCGGCGGCAGCGGCGCACAGATGGGGGGCGAGGACGTAGGGGTTGTCGGGATCGAGGACGGTGGACTCCACCGGTCGCCGGAACAGCGCCTCGGGGTGGTGCACGAGATAGGTGTCCAGCGGGTCGTCACGGGCCACGAGCACGGCGAGCGCACCCTGCCCTGCCCGGCCTGCGCGGCCGGCCTGCTGCCAGAGCGACGCGCGGGTCCCTGGGTAACCGGCGATGACCACTGCGTCGAGACCGGAGACGTCGACACCCAGTTCCAGGGCTGTGGTGGCGGCCAGGCCCAGCAGCTCGCCTGAATGCAGGGCACGCTCCAGGGCCCGACGCTCGCCCGGGAGGTAGCCGCCACGGTAGGCGGCGACCCGGGCGGGCAGCGACCGGTCGACGGCGGCCAGCCGCTCCTGGGCGATGAGGGCGATCAGTTCGGCGCCCCGGCGCGAGCGGACGAAGGCCACGGAACGCACCCCCTGGACGGTGAGGTCCGTCAGCAGGTCGGCGGTCTCGGCGGTGGCGGTGCGCCGGACGGGGGCGCCCTGCTCACCGTGGAGTTCGGTCAGCGGCGGCTCCCACAGGGCGAAGACCAGCTCGCCGCGGGGTGACGCGTCGGCGGTGATCTCGGCGACCGGCAGACCGGTGAGCCGGAACGCGGCCCGCGCGGGGTCCGCGGACGTGGCGGAGGCGAGGAGGAAGACCGGCTGGGAGCCGTATCGGGCGCACACCCGGCGCAGCCGCCGCAGCACCTGGGCCACGTGCGAGCCGAAGACCCCGCGATACGTGTGGCACTCGTCGACGACGACATAGCGCAGGGCACGCAGGAAGGAGGACCAGCGGGGGTGGCCGGGGAGGATCCCGCGGTGGAGCATGTCGGGGTTGGTGAGCACGTAGTTCGCGTACTGGCGCACCCACTCCCGCTCCTCGACCGGCGTGTCCCCGTCGTAGACGGCCGGCCGTACGGCGGTGCCCAGCGGGGCGGCCAGCTCGGCCACGGCACGCCGTTGATCGGCGGCGAGCGCCTTCGTCGGCGCGAGATAGAGCGCGGTCTCCCCCCTCCCGTTCGGGGCCTCCGAGCCGTCCAGCAGGGAGCTGAGGACCGGCGTCAGATAGGCGAGGGACTTCCCGGACGCGGTTCCAGTGGCGACGACCACCGATTCGCCGCGCAGAGCGTGTTCGACGGCACGCGCCTGGTGTTCCCACGGTCGGCCGATTCCGGCCCGCCCGATGGCCTCGGTGATCTCGTCGCGGATCTCCGCCGGCCAGTCCGCATGACGCCCGGCACGTGGGGGCAAGTGCTCCGTATGAGTGATGCGCACAGCCCGTTCGGCCCCGGCCGCGAGCCGGTCCAGCACCGAGCGGGGGGAGGGGCGTACGCCCGCGTCATGCGGGAGTTGATTGTTGGCCATCGGCACCGAGTGTGTCACTGGCGTGACGGAGAATGGACTCAAGGCGTCGTGCACGCCTGCTGGTAAGTGATTGAATGCCATCGCGGCTGCCGATCCATGGGGGGCGACCGCTCGATGCAAGGTGCTGGAGGATCCGTGGACCTGTCCCTGTCGACCCGGACCGTTGGCGACCGCACGGTCGTCGAGGTCGGTGGCGAGATTGATGTATACACCGCGCCCAAGCTGCGCGAGCAGCTGGTCGAGCTTGTCAACGACGGTAGCTATCACCTCGTCGTCGACATGGAGGGCGTCGACTTCCTCGACTCCACCGGGCTCGGCGTGCTGGTCGGCGGCCTGAAGCGGGTGCGTGCCCATGAGGGCTCGCTGCGCCTGGTCTGCAACCAGGAGCGCATTCTCAAGATTTTTCGAATCACCGGCCTGACCAAGGTGTTCCCGATTCACACCTCGGTCGAGGACGCTGTCGCGGCCACCGACTGACGCTTCACCGCACGGAAAGCTGCTGGGGGCACCGGGCTGAGGCCCGGGCCTCAGCAGGTGTACGCGTATGACTGAGGGGGATGGCATGGCCACCGTCGAGCTGCTCTTCAGCGCTCTGCCCGAGCACGTCCGCACCGCCCGCCTGGTGGCGGCGGCGGTCGCGCGCCGTGCCGGGGTCGACGAGGCTGTGCTGGACGAAGTGCGGCTGGCCGTCGGTGAGGCCTGCACGCGTGCCGTGAGCCTGCATCAGAGCAATGCGGTGTCCGCGCCGGTCAAGGTCGTGCTGATCGAGGAGGAGAAGAAGTTCTCCATCGAGGTCGGCGACGAGGCTCCGCACGCCGTCTTCGGCCCCGCCTCCGGTGGCCGTGGCGGTGAGGAGCCCGCTCCGGCGGAGGCCATCGCAGAGGAGGAGGACGAGATGGGCCTCGCGGTCATCAGCGGCCTCGTCGACGACGTCGAAGTCAGCGCGGGCGAGACCGGCGGCCTCATCCGCATGAGCTGGCCCGCCACGCACGCCCCCGTCCTGCCGTAGCCCTCTGCTCATCCCCACCTCTCTGTTCATCCCCACCCGCCGTCGGGTGCGCCGCTTGCGTGATCACGGCGCCTGCCCGTCGTGGATGGACCTCACGAAACCGTCTCGCCACCCGCGAGCCGGTGACCGCTGTCCTGCTCTCCCACCCCCTCTCCCTCCGCAGCCACGGTCGCCCTGCGTCACCACGGCACGCCGCCTCCCTCTCCCGTGACGTCTACCGCCCGCGGCCCCTGACCAGCCCGTTCGTCGACCGGGAAGTTCTTTTGCGGATCATTGAGATCATCATTCATATACCGTCAGTGAATCATCGACCGTCGTTCATCCGGGCGAAATTCCGCAGCACTCCTTTTTGATCTTCGCTGGTCCCCCGCCGGTCAGTGTGAATTCCCCTTCGGTTGCCCTTTTTTGATCAAGCCCTGCTACCTAGAATCCGTCCACATCTTGAGCTCAGGACGCCTGAGCGTGGCGGCGGTACTTGCGACAATGATGTGCAAGGACCGGCTGCGCGCCCATGTGCCAAACGTCAAGGAGGACGAATGGCGGGGCCCTTTCCCCCTCTCCAGCAGAACCACCCCTCATCTCTCGCGGCTGCCGTACTGACCAGCGAAAACCGCTTGATCGTGTTGGTCATCGCAGTAGTGGCGATCGCGGCGATCGCCGTGGCCGTGAGTCTGGTACGCCAGGTACTCGCCGCGGGCGAGGGCACCGACAGCATGAAGAAGATCGCCGCCGCGGTGCAGGAAGGCGCCAACGCCTACCTCGCCCGTCAGCTGCGCACGCTCGGCGTGTTCGCCGTCGTCGTCTTCTTCCTGCTCATGTTGCTTCCGGCGGACGACTGGACGCAGCGCGCCGGGCGTTCGGCGTTCTTCCTCATCGGCGCCGCCTTTTCGGCGGCGACCGGCTACATCGGCATGTGGCTCGCGGTGCGCAGCAATGTGCGCGTGGCCGCCGCCGCCCGCGAGGCGACTCCTGCCGAGGGCGAACCGGCCAAGGACCTCACCGAGGTCTCCCACAAGGCCATGAAGATCGCCTTCCGCACGGGTGGCGTCGTCGGCATGTTCACCGTGGGCCTGGGCCTGCTGGGCGCCTCCTGTGTCGTACTGGTCTATGCGGCCGACGCACCCAAGGTGCTCGAGGGCTTCGGTCTCGGCGCCGCGCTGATCGCGATGTTCATGCGTGTCGGCGGCGGCATCTTCACCAAGGCCGCTGACGTCGGCGCCGACCTCGTCGGCAAGGTCGAGCAGGGCATCCCCGAGGACGACCCGCGCAACGCCGCGACCATCGCCGACAACGTGGGCGACAACGTCGGCGACTGCGCCGGTATGGCGGCCGACCTCTTCGAGTCGTACGCCGTGACTCTCGTCGCCGCGCTCATCCTGGGCAAGGTCGCCTTCGGCGACGCCGGTCTCGCCTTCCCGCTTCTGGTTCCGGCGATCGGTGTCGTCACCGCGATGATCGGTATCTTCGCGGTGGCCCCGCGGCGCTCCGACCGCAGCGGCATGACGGCCATCAACCGCGGCTTCTTCATCTCCGCGGTCATCTCTCTCGTCCTCGTGGCCGGTGCCGCCTACAGCTACCTCCCCTCCTCCTACGCGGAGTTGGAGGGCGTGACCGACTCCGCCATCGCCGGGCACCCCGGCGATCCCCGGGTCCTCGCGCTCGTCGCCGTCGCCATCGGCATCGTCCTCGCCGCGCTGATCCAGCAGCTCACGGGCTACTTCACCGAGACGAACCGACGCCCCGTACGGGATGTCGGCAAGACCTCGCTGACCGGGCCCGCGACCGTCATCCTGTCCGGCGTCTCCCTCGGCCTGGAGTCCGCCGTCTACTCGGCGGTGCTGATCGGGCTCAGTGTCTACGGGGCGTTCCTGCTCGGCGGCACCTCGGTCATGCTGGCGCTGTTCGCGGTCGCCCTCGCCGGTACGGGTCTGCTGACCACCGTCGGGGTCATCGTCGCCATGGACACCTTCGGTCCGGTCTCCGACAACGCGCAGGGCATCGCCGAGATGTCCGGTGACGTCCGGGGCGCAGGAGCCAAGGTGCTCACCGACCTCGACGCCGTCGGCAACACCACCAAGGCGATCACCAAGGGCATCGCCATCGCCACGGCCGTCCTCGCCGCGGCGGCGCTGTTCGGTTCGTACCGGGACGCGATCGCCACGGCGGTCGCGGAGGTGGACGCCAAGGCGGGGGAGCTGGGCCTGAGCCTGGATATCTCGCAGCCCAACAACCTTGTCGGGCTGATCCTCGGCGCCGCCGTCGTCTTCCTCTTCTCGGGGCTGGCGATCAACGCCGTGTCGCGATCGGCCGGAGCGGTGGTCTTCGAGGTCCGGCGGCAGTTCCGCGAGCACCCCGGGATCATGGACTACTCCGAGAAGCCGGAGTACGGGCGGGTCGTCGACATCTGCACCAAGGACGCCCAGCGCGAGCTCGCCACCCCCGGCCTGCTCGCCGTCATGGCCCCGATCCTCGTCGGCTTCACCCTCGGCGTCGGTGCCCTCGGCTCGTTCCTGGCAGGAGCGATCGGCACCGGCGTTCTCATGGCCGTGTTCCTCGCCAACTCGGGCGGTGCCTGGGACAACGCGAAGAAGCTGGTCGAGGACGGGCATCACGGAGGCAAGGGCAGCGAGGCGCATGCCGCCACCGTCATCGGCGACACGGTCGGCGACCCGTTCAAGGACACCGCGGGCCCCGCGATCAACCCGCTGCTGAAGGTGATGAACCTGGTGGCGCTGCTGATCGCACCTGCGGTGGTGCAGTTCTCCTACGGCGACGACGCCAGCATCGGCGTACGGGTGGTCGTGGCGGTGCTCGCCAGCGCGATCATCGTGGGTGCCGTGTATGTGTCGAAGCGGCGCGGAATCGCCGTGGGTGACGAAAACAACTCCGAGCGGACCACGAAGGCGGATGACCCGGCCGGCGACCCGGCGGTGGTGTCCTAGATCCGCAGGTCGCGGGCGCTTTTCGAGTGGCCGCGAGGCCTGAGAGGCGGACGGGGCGGGCGATGCGTCAAGGGCGCACCGCCCGCCCCGCCGTGTATCTTCCGGGGCCGAGAGCCATGGAAGGGACCGATCCGGTGAACAAGAAGCTTCTGGCCGCCCTGTCCGGCGGAGCGGCACTGCTGATGGCACTGTCCGGCTGCACGGACGACAACAAGGTCGACGGCTACGCCAAGAGCGTTTGCGACGAAGTCCAGCCGCAGTTGAAGAAGATCAACCAGGCCAACCAGTCGATCACCTCCACGGCGGCGGACGGCAAGCCGGCGGATATCAAGAAGGCCGACTCCGCCGCCTTCCAGCAGATCTCCGAGGCCTACGCCGCGATGTCCGACTCGGTGGAGAAGGCGGGCGCCCCCCCGGTCGACAACGGTGAACAGATCCAGAAGAACGCCGTCAGGGAGCTCGACGCGACCTCCAAGGCGTACGCAGACCTCAAAAAGGCCGTCGACGGGCTGGAAACCAAGGACCAGGCCAAGTTCGCGGGCGGTCTCGCCGATATCGCCGACGACCTCAATGCGGTCAACAAGATCGGCGACGACGCCATCAAGAAGCTGCAGTCCGGCGAGGTCGGCACGGCGATGAGCAAGCAAGCCGGCTGCCAACGTCCCGGCTCCGCCACGCCCACAGAGTCCTGATTCGCCTCCCCCGAGTCCGACAATGGTCGGGTGAGTACGCCACCACCTTCCGCCCACCGCCTCCCCTCCGGGGATGCGCAGGGGGCCGCGCCTGCCGTCCCCATGCCCGACGCCGACCGCACCTCCAGGCTGCGCGAGGCGCTCCAGTCCGCCGTCTTCACCGCCGACGGACTGCTGGAACTCCTCGGCGCGCCCGCGTATGCCGCGCTGGCCCGGAGCGAGTCGGTCCCGGCCCTGCGCGCGACCCGGGGCGACTCGCCGTTGGAGACCCTCGTCCGGCTCTTCCTGCTGCAGTCCCCGGTGCCGTACGACCGGGCGCGCCGGGCCCTGGCGGTCGATGACTGCGTGGCCGACGGATGGCTGGTGCAGCACGGTACGGAGGTGCGGGCCACGGTGGACGTACGTCCGTACGGCGGGCCGGAGGGCCAGGACTGGTGGATCGTCTCCGACCTCGGCTGCGCCGTCGGTGGCGCGGGCGGCATCGCGGCAGGCCGGACCGGTGTGCCGGACGCGCCCGGAGTCGACCGCTCGCAGGTGGTCCTCGGGGTCGGCGGCGCCTCCACGACGCTGGCCGGCATCACAGTCCGCAGGCCCGTCGCCCGGGCGCTCGACCTCGGCACCGGCTCCGGCCTCCAAGCTCTGCACGCTTCCCAGCACGCCACCCGGGTGACCGCCACCGACGTCAACCCCCGTGCTCTGGGCTTCGCGCGCCTCACCCTCGCGCTCTCCGGCGCGCCCGCGGCGGACCTCCGCGAAGGCTCGCTGTTCGAGCCGATCGCGGAGGACGAGGTCTACGATCTGATCGTCTCCAACCCGCCCTTCGTCATCTCCCCCGGACCCCGGCTCACCTATCGAGACGGCGGCATGGGCGGCGACGACCTCTGCCGGACGCTCGTCCAGCAGTCCGCGGAGCGGCTGGCCGACGGCGGATATCTGCAACTGCTCGCCAACTGGCTGCACATCGAGGGCGAGGACTGGCGGGAGCGGCTGACGTCCTGGGTGCCGAGCGGCTGCGACGCCTGGATCGTGCAGCGCGAGGTGCAGGACGTGACGCAGTACGCCGAGCTGTGGCTGCGCGACGCAGGGGACCACCGCGCGGATCCGGCCGAGTACGCCGCCCGCTACGACGCGTGGCTGGAGGAGTTCGAGGCCCGCAAGGCCAAGGCCGTCGGCTTCGGCTGGATCACGCTGCGGAAGTCGGGGTCCGAGCAGCCGGCCATCACGGCCGAGGAGTGGCCGCACTCCGTGGAGCAGCCGCTCGGTGCGGCGGTGCTGGCGCATTTCGACCGACAGGACTTCCTGCGGGCGACCGATGACGCGGGGCTGCTCGCCGCCCGCTTCCGGCTGGCCGACGAGGTGCTGCAGGAGCAGGTCGGGCTGCCCGGCGCCGAGGACCCCGAGCACGTGGTGCTCCGCCAGAACCGGGGCATGCGCCGGGCGACCAAGGTGGACACGGTCGGTGCGGGCTTCGCGGGCGTCTGCGATGGGACGCTGAGCGCGGGCCGCATCGTCGATGCGATCGCACAGCTCGTCAGGGAGGACCCGGTGCTGTTGCGCGACCGTACGCCCGAGTCGATCCGGCTGCTGGTGGAGCAGGGCTTTCTCGAGCCGGTGAGGGACGGGTAGCCCCGGGCGTGCGGTGACCCGGTGACCAGGGTCGTTCACCCTGAGTTCTTGCGTACGCCGGCCGTGCGTGCCACCCTCCAGCCTTCGCGCCGCGGTGTCGGCGGCGCCGGTGGTCCTCGCCGTGCGAGGTGGCTGGTCCTCGCGGTGCGAGGCGGTGCTGGGAGGTGCTTCGGCTGATGGAGAGCGGACCCGCGATCTTCGCAGGGGCGGCATTCGGATTGTTCGGCGCAGCGCTGCTGCTCTGGACGGGGGCGCGCCTCCGGCTGCGTGCGCCGGTCGCATACGGCGTGAGCCCCGTCGCATCCGCGATACTCGCGACGATCTTCGGTGCGGTGTCGCTGTTCCTCGGCATTTGGTGCCTCGACCTGGCCTGATCCCGCCGTTACCCGGTGCCGAAACGGGCGTTTGTTCGTGCGGCGTGCATACGGTGCCCTGGCGGCGGCGTACCGGCCCGGGCGGCAGACAGGACGCTTGTCGGGTTACCGTTCGAGTGGCGTTGCGGGCTTTTCCCGTTTGACACGGGGCCGGGAGGTACCGTCACACTCCGCATCGTCACCGCAGTGCCAATACCACCTGGCGTCGACCGGAGAGAAGAGCGAAGTTGTCCCCGACCAGCGAGACCGCAGCAGGCGGCCGCCGACTCGTCATCGTCGAGTCGCCCGCCAAGGCGAAGACGATCAAGGGCTATCTCGGCCCGGGCTATGTCGTCGAGGCCAGCGTCGGGCACATCCGCGACCTGCCCAACGGCGCAGCCGAGGTGCCGGCCAAGTTCAAGGGCGAGTCCTGGGCCCGCCTGGGCGTCAACGTGGATCAGGACTTCCAGCCGATCTACGTCGTCAACGCCGACAAGAAGAGCCAGGTCAACAAGCTTAAGGAGCTGCTGGCGGAGTCCGACGAGCTCTACCTCGCCACCGATGAGGACCGCGAGGGCGAGGCCATCGCCTGGCACCTCCAGGAAGTGCTCAAGCCCAAGGTCCCGGTCCGCCGGATGGTCTTCCACGAGATCACCAAGGCCGCGATCCAGGAGGCCGTGAACAACCCGCGCGACCTCAACCAGCGCCTCGTCGACGCCCAGGAGACCCGCCGCATCCTCGACCGCCTCTACGGCTACGAGGTCTCGCCGGTGCTGTGGAAGAAGGTCATGCCCCGGCTGTCGGCCGGCCGCGTGCAGTCCGTGGCGACCCGGCTCGTCGTCGAGCGCGAGCGCGAGCGCATCGCCTTCCGCTCCGCCGAGTACTGGGATCTGACCGGTACCTTCGCCACCGGCCGCGCCGGTGACGTATCCGACCCGGGGACGTTCACCGCCCGTCTGAGCACGGTCGACGGGCGCCGTGTCGCCCAGGGCCGCGACTTCGGTCCGAACGGGCAGCTGAAGGACGGCGCGCAGGTCCTGCACCTGGACGAGGCCACCGCACGCGCGCTCGCCGCGGCGCTGCAGGACACCGCCTTCGCGGTGCGCTCGGTCGAGTCCAAGCCGTACCGCCGCTCGCCATACGCCCCGTTCCGTACCACCACGCTCCAGCAGGAGGCGTCGCGCAAGCTGGGCTTCGGTGCGAAGGCGACGATGCAGATCGCGCAGAAGCTGTACGAGAACGGCTTCATCACCTATATGCGGACCGACTCCACCACCCTGTCGGACACGGCGGTGGCGGCGGCCCGCGCGCAGGTCACCCAGCTGTACGGCGCGGACTACCTGCCGGACAAGCCGCGGATCTACGCGGGCAAGGTCAAGAACGCCCAGGAGGCGCACGAGGCGATCCGGCCCTCGGGTGATCGTTTCCGCACCCCGGCCGAGACGGGCCTCACCGGTGACCAGTTCCGCCTCTATGAGCTGATCTGGAAGCGGACCGTCGCCTCCCAGATGAAGGATGCGGTCGGCCAGTCCGTGACCGTGAAGGCCGGCGGGCGGGCGAGCGACGGCCGGGACGCCGAGTTCTCCGCCTCCGGCAAGATCATCACCTTCCACGGCTTCATGAAGGCCTACGTCGAGGGCGCGGACGACCCGAACGCCGAGCTCGACGACCGCGAGCGACGCCTGCCGCAGGTCGCCGAGGGCGACCCGCTGTCGGCCGAAGAGATCACCGCTGACGGCCACGCCACCAAGCCCCCGGCCCGCTACACCGAGGCCTCGCTGGTCAAGGAGCTCGAGGAGCGGGAGATCGGCCGCCCGTCGACCTACGCGTCGATCATCGGCACGATTCTCGACCGCGGCTATGTGTTCAAGAAGGGCACGGCGCTGGTGCCGTCCTTCCTCTCCTTCGCCGTCGTCGGGCTGCTGGAGAAGCACTTCGGCCGGCTCGTCGACTACGGCTTCACCGCGAAGATGGAGGACGACCTCGACCGCATCGCGCGGGGCGAGGCACAGGCCGTGCCGTGGCTGCGCCGGTTCTACTTCGGCGAGGGCCCGGAGGGCGGCGCGGCCGAGGCCGGGAACGGCGACGGCGACCATCTCGGCGGCCTGAAGGAGCTGGTCACCGACCTGGGCGCGATCGACGCCCGCGAGGTGTCCTCGTTCCCCGTCGGCGACGGCATCGTGCTGCGCGTCGGCCGCTACGGGCCGTACGTCGAGGGGCCCGCGCGGCCGTCCGCCGACGGAGGGGCGGAAGAGCCCGCGCAGCGCGCCGACGTGCCCGACGACCTGCCGCCGGACGAGCTGACCGTCGAGCTGGCCAAGGAACTGCTCAACAAGCCGAGTGGCGAGCGGGTGCTGGGCACCGACCCGGACACCGGTCACGCCATCGTGGCCAAGGACGGCCGCTACGGCCCGTACGTCACCGAGATCCTGCCCGAGGGGACCCCGAAGACGGGCAAGAACGCGGTCAAGCCGCGGACGGCCTCGCTCTTCAAGACGATGTCCCTCGACACGGTGACGCTGGAGGACGCGCTCCGACTGATGTCGCTGCCCCGGGTGGTCGGCACCGACCCGGAGTCGGGCAACGAGATCACGGCGCAGAACGGCCGCTACGGTCCGTACCTGAAGAAGGGCACGGACTCGCGGTCGCTCGACGGCGAGGAGCAGCTCTTCACGATCACGCTGGACGAGGCCCTGGCGATCTACGCGCAGCCGAAGCAGCGCGGGCGTGCCGCGGCCAAGCCGCCGCTCAAGGAGCTGGGCACCGACCCGGTCAGTGAGCGTCCGGTGGTCGTCAAGGACGGCCGCTTCGGCCCGTACGTCACGGACGGCGAAACGAACGCGACGCTGCGCCGTGACGACGACGTCGAGGCGATCACGCCGGAGCGCGGGTACGAGCTGCTGGCGGAGAAGCGCGCGAAGGGCCCGGCCAAGCGGACGGCGAAGAAGACCGCCAAGAAGGCCCCCGCCAAGAAGGCGGCGGCGAAGAAGACGACCGCCGCCAAGAAGACCACGGCGAAGAAGACGACTGCCGCGAAGAAGACGACGGCGAGAAAGGCCCCCGCGAATACGGCTTCCGAGGACGCCTGAGGACGCGCGGAGAGTCCCCCAGCTAACTCCCCTTGGGGTAACCACCCGGGCCGTTAGGCCCAGAGGGACAATCGCTGGGGGTGCCCCCAGGGGTGCCCCCAAACCGACCGCCGGCGCACGCGAGAGCCGCGCCGGGCGGCCGACTCCGTGCTCGCGTGTTCGAACCGTCCGACAGTGAGCCGTCCACTCCAGATAGGCTGACGGGATGACGCGATCCGAGCAGCCAACGGTCGTGACCCCCGCACCCGACGCCCTTGCCGAAGATTCACGCGAGCGCGCCGTCCGGGCCCTGTTGCGCTTCCCGCCGCTCCGACGGCTCTGGAGCGCCCAGCTCGTCGGCGGCATCGGAGACGTGCTCGCCCTGCTGGTGCTCCTCGTGCTGGCGCTCCAGGCGGCGGTGGCCGAGGGTTCCTTCGGCGGCGGCTACCGCGGTGCCGCCTTCGCCGTCGCCGCCGTCTTCGGGGCACGGCTCGTCGCGACGCTTCTCTTCGGTGCCGTACTCCTCGGCCCGCTCTCGTCCCTCACCGCGCCCGGAGCGAAGGAGCGTGGCGCGGCAGCGGGCGAGCGCGGTGGCGGGCGCCGCGAGGGCGGTCCGCTCGACCGCCGCTGGACCATGATCGGTGCGGATGCGGTACGCCTCGTGCTCCTCGTCGTGGCTCCGCTCTGGATCGACCTGACCCCCGGCAACGCCTTCGCCCTGCTCCTCGTCACCGTGTTCGTGGCCGGTGTCGCCGAGCGCTTCTGGACGGTCGCCAAGGAAGGTGCGGCCCCGGCCCTGCTGCCCGCACCGCCACCCGAGGGCGCCGCCGTACGACCGCTGCCGGACCACATCGACGCGCTGCGCCGGCTCTCGCTCCGTACGAGCTACGTCACCCTGCCCGTCGCCGCCGCGGGGCTCGTCGCCGTCACGCTGATCGGGAAGCTGCTCGGCGTCGGGATCGACTGGTTCGATCTGCACCAGGCGGCCCTCGGGTCGTACGTCGCGTCCGGGCTGTTCGCCGCCTCCGTGTCGATTCTCTACTTCCTCGAACTGCCCGGCGCGAAGACTCCCCGCCCGCGCTCCCCCCTGGAGGGACTGCGCCGCCCCAAGACCGGCACGGGCGTCGACAAGGGCCGTACGGGCGCGATCCCGCCGCTCGTCCTGACCTGCGCCGCCGTCGCCGGGGCGATCGCCTCGTCCGTCGCGGTCGCCGCACTGCACGCCGATGACCTCGACGCCGGGGCCGTCGGCTTCGCCCTGCTCGTCCTGGCGCTGACCGGCGGCACCGTGGTCGGCATCCGGCTCGCGCCGCGCGTCCTGCCCGCCCTGTCCCGGCGCCGGCTGCTCGCCCTCTCTACCGCCTGCACCGGACTGGCCCTGCTGGCCGCCGGGTTGGTGCCCGACGCCACCAGCGTGATGCTGCTGGCGCTGCTCGCGGGCGCAGCTGCCGGTGTCGCGGCCAACACCGGGCACACGCTGCTCGACCAGGAGGCGGAGGAGAACCGCCGGGCTCGGACGACCGACCATCTGCACGCCGTGGTCCGGGTCTTCATCGGCCTCGGAGCAATCGCCGCCCCGCTGCTCGCCGCGGCCATCGGGCCGCACCGGCTGGCCAGCGGCGACTTCGTCTTCGCACACGGCGGCGCCGCCTTCACGCTGATGCTGGTCGGGGCGCTGCTGCTGCCCGTCGCGGCGCTCGTGCTCGGCAGGACCGACGACCGGTCGGGCGTTCCGCTGCGCCGCGACCTGCGGGACGCGCTGCGCGGCGGGGAACCCGCACAGGCCCCCGCGGACAGCGGCTTCTTCCTCGTCGTGGAGGGCGGTGACGGCGCTGGGAAGTCCACTCAGGTCGAGGCGCTCGCGGAGTGGATCCGCGCGAAGGGCCACGAGGTCGTGGTGACCAGGGAGCCCGGCGCGACCGCGATCGGTAAGCGGCTGCGCGCGATCCTGCTCGACGTGTCAAGCGCGGGGCTCTCGCACCGGGCGGAGGCGCTGCTGTACGCCGCCGACCGCGCCGAGCACGTCGACTCGGTCGTACGCCCCGCCCTGGCGCGCGGCGCCGTCGTCATCTCCGACCGCTACATCGACTCCTCCGTCGCCTACCAGGGCGCAGGCCGCGACCTGTCGCCGACCGAGATCGCCCGGATCTCGCGCTGGGCGACGGACGGCCTGGTGCCGCATCTGACAGTGCTGCTGGACGTCTCGCCGGAGACCGCGCGGGAACGCTTCACCGAGGCCCCGGACCGGCTCGAGTCGGAGCCCGCCGAATTCCACACGCGCGTGCGGGCCGGGTTCCTGACCTTGGCCGCCGCCGACCCCGCGCGCTATCTGGTCGTCGACGCCGGCCAGGAGCCGGAGGCGGTGACGACGGTCGTGCGGCACCGGCTCGACCAGATGCTGCCGCTGTCGGAGGCCGAGGCCCAGGCGCAGGAGGAGGCCCGTCGGGCTGCCGAGGAGGAGCGTCGGCGGCGGGAGGCGGAAGAGGCAGCGCGGAAGGCTGAGGAGGAGCGGCTGGAGCAGGAGCGCCAGCAGCAGCTCGCCAAGCTGCGTGCCGAGGAAGAGGAGCGCAAGCGGCACGCGTTGGAGGAGGCGCGGCGCATCGAGGAGGAGCGCCGGGCCGAGGAGGCGCGGCAGCGGGCGGAGGAGGCACGCCGCCTGGCCGAGGAGGAGCGGGAGCGGCGCGCGGCTGAGGAACGGGCGCGCGCGGCCGAGCAGGAGCGGCTCCGGCGACAGGCCGAAGAGGAGGCCCGGCTGCGGGCCGAGGCGGAGGAACGGCGCAGGGAGAAGCAGCGGAAGGCGGAGGACGCGCTGCTCCGCGCGGAGCAGGCCCGTCTTGAGGCTGAGGCACGGGCTGCCGGGGAAACGCCGCCGGACGAGGCGATGACGGTGGAGACGCCGGTCGTGGAGCCGGAGCGCCCCGACACGCAGCCCCCTGGGCAGCCCGGTTCGGGCTCTGGAACCTCCGGAAGCTCCCCCCCTGAAGGACCCGAAGGCTCCGACGGCCCCGACACCGTCCCGACGCCGAAGGTGAACCCGAGGGGCGGGCGGGACGCCGGCCGCGCCGCGGATGAGACGGCGGTGCTGCCGCCCGTACGGCCGGAGGATCAGGGCCGCGGAGAAGGTGTCTCGGACGCCGAGGAGACGGCCGTACTGCCGCAGCCGCCCGTGCCGGACGACGCGGACGAGACTGCGGTCCTGCCGCCGGTACATCCCGAAGGGCAGGCGCCGCAGGGCTCCCGGCCCGCGGACCCGGCGGACCGCGTGCCGCGGTGGCTGTTCCGGCGGGAGGAGGAGGGGACTCCCCCAGCTGACGCTGGGGGTGCCCCCACCCAGGCCGACGCCCAGCGCACGCGCGAGCTGCCGCAGATGGACCCCGCCGAGGGGGGCGGGCGCCGCTCCCGCCCGGAGTGGGCCGAGGAAACTCCGCTGGACCACCTCCCGACTCTTGCCGACGAACTGCTCGGCCCGCGCGAGGAGGAGGACGGGAACGGCCGCGGCCGTCGCTGATCCTCCTGCCTCTCCCCGACATTGGACGCCCCGTCAGGGCCGCACCCCAGGGCTCGCGTACGGGGGCGCGTCGGCACGACCCACAGCCGGGGGCGCGCGCCCGCGCCGCCGCGTGCGTCGGTGCTGGGCCCGCCGAGGGCGGGTCCCCGTGTCGGTCCCGTGGACCACAATGGGGAGCCAGGGATCGGGACGTACGGCTGACGGTCGGCGCGACGGAGGGACGGCGGAGAAGGCATGGCGGTCTGGGACGACCTCGTCGGGCAGCAGCGGGTGGCGGAGCAACTGGCCGCCGCGGCGCGCGACGCCGATGGCTTCGTCACCGCCGACGCGGAGGCCGCGGGCGAGCACTCCCTCCCCACCGCTCCGGTGGCGGACGGATCCGGAACAGCCCCCGGCGGAGCGAGCGCGGCGTCGAAGATGACGCATGCCTGGCTCTTCACCGGCCCGCCCGGCTCCGGCAGGTCCACCGCTGCCCGGGCATTCGCCGCCGCGCTGCAGTGCGTCAGCCCCGACCGCGCCCTTGGCGGGCCGCCCGGCTGCGGCTTCTGCGAGGGTTGCCACACGAGCCTGGTCGGTACCCACGCCGACGTCGAGGTCGTCCGCACCGATCTGCTCTCCATCGGCGTGAAGGAGACCCGCGACCTGGTCCGCCGGGCCCAGCTCTCGCCCGCGGGCGGCCGCTGGCAGGTGATCGTCCTGGAGGACGCCGACCGGCTCACCGAGGGCGCGGGCAACGTGCTGCTGAAAGCGATCGAGGAGCCGGCGCCCCGTACGGTCTGGCTGCTGTGCGCACCGTCGGTCGAGGACGTCCTCCCGACGATCCGCTCGCGCTGCCGCCTGCTCACTCTCCGTACGCCCTCGGTCGACGCCGTCGCGGACGTGCTGATGCGGCGTGACGGCATCGATCCCGGTCTCGCCGCGGCAGCCGCCCGGGCCACCCAAGGACACATCGGCCGCGCCCGTCGGCTCGCCACCGACGAGCGGGCGCGGGCCCACCGTTCGGCCGTATTGAAGCTGCCGCTCCGGATCGATGACATCGGCGGCTGCCTGCGGGCCGCGCAGGAGCTGGTCGATGCGGCGGCGGAGGACGCCAAGCAGGTGGCGGAGGAGGTCGACGCGAAGGAGACCGAGGAGTTGCGCGCCGCGCTCGGCGCCGCGTCCGGCACGGGCGGCAAGCTGCCCCGGGGTACCGCGGGCGTGATGAAGGACCTCCAGGACCGGCAGAAGCGACGCGCGACCCGTACTCAGCGCGACACGCTCGACCTCGCACTGACCGATCTCACCGGCTTCTACCGTGACGTGCTCGCCCTCCAGCTGGGCTCTTCCGTGGCGATCGGCAACACCGAGGCGGAGGACGCCCTACGGCGGATCGCGGAGAGTTCGAGCCCCGAGCGGACCCTCCGCCGGATAGAGGCCGTGCTCGCCTGCCGCGATGCGCTGGACCGCAATGTCGCCCCACTGCTGGCCGTCGAGGCGATGACCTTGGCGCTCAGGGCGGGGTGAGGTGCGAGGCGGTCGTCAGGTGCCGGTCACACCCACCCATGACGGTGACCGGTAACCACGATCCTCGCCTTCACCCGTACGGAGCGGACGGACGGCGCATGGATCGTGCTCGGACGGATACTCTCCGAACACCCGGCGCGTCGACGCGAAGAACGGACAGAGGGATCGCCGCATGACCACCAGCCGTCTTGTCCGCACCACCGGCGCCGTTCTCGCGGTCGCCGGTCTGCTGGTCTCCGGCTGTTCCTCGGGGAGTTCCTCCCCCAGCGCGTCCGTGTCGTCCAGGACCGCCCCAGCTCGCGAGCAGCAGATGGACAACCGGCTGCAGGGTCTCCAGCCACTCCCCGCCGCCGTGCCGGCGGAACTGCGGCGGTACTACGCGCAGCGGCTGCACTGGCGCGAGTGCGGCGAGGGGGGCGGCTTCGAGTGCGCCACGATGAAGGTGCCCCTCGACTACGCGCGACCGGGGCGGGGCGATGACGTCAAGCTCGCGGTCTCCCGCGTCCTGGCCACGGGCCCGGGAAAACGGCTCGGATCGCTGCTGGTGAATCCGGGCGGGCCGGGCGGCTCCGCGATCGAGTACCTGCAGGCCTATGCCGGCATCGGTTACCCGGCGCGGGTCCGCGCGCGGTACGACATGGTGGCCGTCGATCCGCGCGGGGTGGCCGGGAGTGAGCCCGTCACCTGCCTGTCCGACTCGGAGATGGACGCCTTCACCCAGGTCGACGGAACCCCCGACGACCGGGCCGAGGTCGATGGACTGATCACGGCATTCAGGGACTTCGCGCAGGGCTGCAAGGACCGCTCCGGCGACGTCCTCGGGCACATCTCGACGGTCGAGGCGGCCCGCGACATGGACCTGCTGCGGGCGGTGCTCGGCGACGAGAAGCTCACGTACGTCGGGGCTTCGTACGGCACGTTCCTCGGCGCCACGTACGCCGGGCTCTACCCGAGACGTGTCGGACGGATGGTGCTGGACGGCGCGATGGACCCCTCCCGGCCCGCCCTGCAGCTGAACCGCGATCAGACCGCCGGCTTCGAAACCGCCTTCACCGGCTTCGCCGAGGACTGCGTACGACGCGACGACTGCCCGCTCGGACGCAAGAACGCACCCGACGCCCGCCGACGTCTTCAGGGCTTCTTCAAGAAGCTCGACGCCGAACCCCTGGAGACGGGGGAGATCCGCGAGCTGAGCGAATCCCTGGCCACCACAGCTGTGATCTCGGCCATGTACGACGAGGCGGCGTGGCCTCAGCTGCGTGGCGCCCTGCGGTCGGCGATGGACGGGAAGGGCGCCGGGCTGCTGAAGCTCGCCGACGAGTACTACCAGCGGGACGCCGACGGTGCGTACGCGAATCTGATGTTCGCCAATCCGGCCGTCAACTGTCTCGATCTCCCGCCCGCCTTCGCCGGGCCGGACGAGGTGCGCACGGCGCTGCCGTCGTTCCGCAAGGCGTCGCCGGTGTTCGGCGAGGGTCTGGCGTGGGCTGCCCTGAACTGCACGTACTGGCCGCACCGGGCGACCGGCACGCCGATGCGCATCCGGGCCGAGGGCGCCGCCCCGATCGTCGTCGTCGGCACGACCCGGGACCCGGCGACTCCGTACGGCTGGGCGCAGGCCCTGGCCGGGCAGCTCGCCTCGGCGACGCTCCTGACGTACCAGGGCGACGGGCACACCGCGTACGGGCGGGGCAGCGACTGCATCGACACGTCGATCAACACCTACCTGCTGGACGGCAGGGCCCCGGAGAACGGGAAGAAGTGCCGCTGAGCGGAACCAGGCGGATCCGGCCGTCCGCGCGGTGATCGCCCCGCCCTCGGGCGGGTACGGGGCACCCTTCGAAACTGTGTAGACTTGGCGCCGTTGCTGATGCCAGTCTCGTCCCGCGGGTCCGGCATACCCGCAGCTCGCCGCCTTAGCTCAGTCGGCCAGAGCGACGCACTCGTAATGCGTAGGTCAGGGGTTCGACTCCCCTAGGCGGCTCCACCCCCTGACCAGGGAATCGAGGCCCTCGTGAAGATCACGGGGGCCTTCTTCGTGAGGGCGTGCGGCATTGTCCTCAGCCGTCGGCGCGGCGGGACAGGAACACGGTGAGCAGGTACTTTCCGGCCTCCCGCGGAGCTGCTGCCCGGCCTGGCCGAGGGCATCGGTAAGCCGCTGAACGCGCTGAACCTGCCCGGCGGCCCCCGGACAGGCCGGCTGGGCCGGTTGGGAGCCTCCCGGGTCACGTTCGGCGGCGGTCTGCACGAGCAGGCCACCGCCGCGGTCCGGGAGTTGGTGCGTCATCTCACTGAGCCGGAGCAGATGGTCGACGACTGAACGGGCACACCGACCGGAAGGCACGGTGCGCGAAGGGATCGGCGACATAGTGATACGACTGCGCTGTCGTACGGCAGTGCGGCCACCGAATTCACGAAGGAACGGGCGTGATCCGGATCATTCCTCCCCAGGGTTCGCCACGCGTGCTGGCCCTGGCCCAGTTGACCAACTCGGTGGGCGACGGCGCCTATTACGTCTGCTCCGTGCTGTACTTCAGCCGGATCGTGGGCCTGTCGCCGGCGCAGATCGGTTCGGCGCTCACCATCGGCTGGGCCATCGGTGCCGTGGCGGGCGTACCGCTAGGGCATCTGGCCGACCGGCGCGGGCCGCGCGGCACAGCGGTGCTGCTGACGGTGGCGACCGGGGCGGCGGTCGGCTCGTTCCTGTTCGTCCGGTCCTTCACGACGTTCCTGCTGGCCGTCTGTCTGTACACCTGCTGTCAGTGCGGTCTTGCAGCAGCCCGGCAGGCCCTGCTCGCCGGGCTGGTGGAGCCCGAGCGGCGCACCGAGACCAGGGCCTACCTCCAGTCGACGGTCAACGCCGGACTGGCGGTGGGAGCGGCCTTCGGCGGTATCGCGCTGCAGATCGACACCAAGGAGGCCTATCTGGCCGCCTTGGCGATGGACGGGGTGAGCTTCCTGTTCTCGGCCCTGGTTCTGCTGCGCCTGTCGGCCGTGCCCGCGGCGGTCACCGAGACCGTCAAGGGGGAACCCCGGCTGGCGGTGCTCCGCGATCGGCCGTACGCCCTGGTCTCGTTGCTGAACATGGTCATGCTGCTGTACATGCCGCTGCTGAGCGTGGTGATCCCGCTGTGGATCGTCCAGCGCACCGAGGCGCCCGGCTGGATGGTTTCGGCCCTGCTGGTGCTCAACACCGCGAGTGTCGTGCTCTTCCAGGTCCGTGTGGCGGGCCGGGTGAGCGATCTGGACTCCGCCTCCCGCGCCGTCCGGCATGCCGGGATCCTCATGCTCGTGGCGTGCGCGTGCTTCGCCGTCTCCGCCGCCGATACGTCGGCGTGGGTGGCCGGGGCCATTCTCATCGTCGCCGCCTGCGTCCAGGTCATGGGTGAGATGTTGCTCGGCTCGGGCTCCTGGGAGATCGGATTCGGGCTGGCGCCGCCGGACAAGCAGGGCCAGTACCAGGGCTTCTACGGCTCCGGGACCGCTGTCGCCCGTATGGTCGGCCCGCTGCTGCTGACCACGCTCATCCTCACTTGGGGCACTCCGGGCTGGCTCGTCATCGGCGCCCTGTTCCTGGCTGCCGGAACGGCGATGGGTCCTGCCGTCCGCTGGGCGGGCCGCGCCCGCGCAGCGGACGGGGCGTCCTCGTCCGTCGAGTCCGCGGAGCAGGTGCCCGGCGCCGGGCGCGCGGGGCCGTGACCGCTCCCCGCCGCCCCGACGCGGCGGCGGTCGGCCGCGCTCCCAGCCCAGAGACCGGAGGCCCTCCCGCATCACGGGAGGGCCTCCGACAGCAGTACGGGTGTCAGGCGGTCAGCAGTACAGGTTGCCGCCCTCGGTCGTGCCGAGGATCTGGACGAACTGCTTGTACTTGTCGACGCGGCTCTGGACCTGTGCGGGGTTCCTGCCGTTGCACTCCAGGCTGCCGTTGATGCTGCGGATCGTCTCGCCGAAGCCGCGGCTGTCGGCCATGGCGTCATGCGGGGTCATCGTGCCGGGACCGGTCTGGGTGTTCCAGTACCACAGGCCGGTCTTCCAGGCCACGGCGGCGTTCTGTTCCACCTGCCACGGGTCGTTCAGCAGGTCGATGCCGAGTGCGTCGCCCGCCGCCTTGTAGTTGAAGTTCCAGCTCAGCTGGATCGGGCCGCGGCCGTAGTACGCGGACTGACCCGCGGGGCAGCCGTACGACCGGCCCGTGTCGCAGTAGTGGGAGTAGTTGGCCTGATTCTGCTCCACGATGTGGACCAGGCCGCCGGTCTCGTGGCTGACGTTGGCGAGGAAGGCGGCCGCCTCCTGCTTCTTGACGGTGTCACTGCCGCTGTTCGCGAAGGCGGGGTACGCGCTCAGCGCGTCGGTTAGGCCCTTGTACGTGTAGAACGAGTTCCGGTTCGGGAACATCTGGTTGAACTGTGCTTCGCTCACGACGAAGCTCCCGTCCCCCGAGCCGGGCGGATCGCTCGGGGTGCCGGAACCGCATGCGCCGTTGTCCTGCCAGACGCCCGAGCCTCCGGTGCTGGGGGCCTCGTACTGGGTCCACCATTTGGCGGTCCAGTTGTGGCCGTTGTACGAGGCTGTGTCGCCGCCGCGGTACACCTGCGACGAGTTGTAGGCCGTGACGCACGACGCGGCAGAAGCGAAGGTCATAGGCATGACAACCCAGAGCGCGCAACCCATCACCAGCGCGGTAATGAAGGCCACGATGCGTTTTCTTGACACTTGAGCACTCCTTCGTCCGGAGCCGTTCGGTCGTACGGCACGGGATCGAGGGGCACTCTGACTGGTCTACACCAGTGGAGTCAAGGTTTGGGCCACAACGGATTGCCGTAGCGTTTGCGCCGGTGGAATACCCGTCTCAGGCGGGAGTGAGATGTGATCGTCCCTCGCCGACTCGAAGACCGTGACGGCCGACATCCGTCACAAGGGCACCTCTGGTATGCGGCTTTCGGCTCCAACATGGACCGTCGTCGCCTTCGGTATTACCTCGGAGGGGGCACACCGCCCGGCGGGAGACGCACGTATCCGGGCTGTCGAGATGGACGCGACCCCGCGCGTTCCGTGCCGGTCCTGCTGCCCGGAGTCATGTACTTCGCCACCGAGTCGGCCGTGTGGACGGGGGGCAGGGCGTTCTACGACCCCGACGCCGCCGGCGAGGTGCCCGCTCATGCCTACCTTGTGACGGCAGCGCAGTTCTCGGACATCGCCGCTCAGGAGATGTATGAGGAACCCGGTCACGACCTCGACCTGACGGAGGTGCTCACCAGCGGGCGAGCACAGATCGGGACCGGGCGGTATCAGACGCTGCTCTGCCCCGGTGCCCTGGACGGCCTACGGGTGGTGACCTTCACCGCCCCCTGGAGGTGCAGCGAGGTCCCCTGGAACGCACCTTCTGCGGCCTACCTACGGCACCTCGCGTACGGGCTCATGGCGGCGCATGGATGGAGCGCCCCACGCGCGGCCGCATACCTCGCCGGTTGTCCGGGGGCTCGTGGGACGTGGACGCCCGACGCTGTCCTTGCCGTGAGCGAAGAGCCTTGATCACAGGGGTGATCTGAGCCCCTTCGCAGGGGTGCGGCTGGAGCGCATCTCTCGTGGGCCGGTGGCGTCGCCGATCGGGTGAAGCAGTCGGCGGGCGAGTGTCAGTGGCGGGTGTCACGCTGACTTCATCAGGATCTGCGAAGGGAATGCGAAGGGAATCCACATGATCACCACTGACTTCGTGCCCGGCTCTCCTTGCTGGCTCGATCTCGGCGCCCCCGATGTCGCCGCCGCTGCCGCCTTCTACGGCTCGGTGTTCGGCTGGGAGTTCCAGTCCGTCGGCCCGGAGGCGGGCGACTTCGGCTTCTTCCGGATGAACGGCAAGAGCGTCGGCGGGATCGGGCCGCTCACCGAGGAGGGGGCCCGTTCGGCCTGGATGATCTACTTCAACACGCCCGACGTGGACGCCACGACCGAAGCGGTCGAGCGGTTGGGCGGCACGGTACGGGTCGCCCCGATGGACGCCGACGGCGAGGGCCGGATGGCGCAGTTCACCGACCCGTTGGGTGGTCAGTTCGCCGTCTGGCAGCCGGGGAAGATGGTGGGTCTGGAGGCGGTCGACCAGCCGGGCACCCTGAGCTGGACCGAGCTCTACACCACCGACGCGGCGGCCGCGAAGGAGTTCTACGGCACGCTCTTCGGCTGGCAGACCCAGGACATTCCGCTGCCGGGCGGCGGAGGGACGTATGCCCTCATCACTCCCTCCGGTCTCAGTGAGGAGCGCATGCACGGCGGCCTCATGCAGCTCCCCGCGGAGCACCTCGTCCTGACCGGCGGCCGCGCCTACTGGCACCCGGTCTTCGCCGTGGCGGACTGCGATGCCGCAGTCGCCCGGGTCACCAAGAACGGCGGCGAGGTGCAGATGGGGCCCGAGGACGCGGAGGGCGTCGGGCGGCTGGCCGTCTGCCTCGACCCGTCCGGCGCGGACTTCGTGGTGCTCGCCCCCACCGAAAGCTGATGTCACGGCTCGGCCCGGCGGGTTCCTGCGGGCCGAGCCGTCTCGAGAACGGGCGCTGCGCAACCGCGGCGCCCGGGTGCTGCGCGGTAAGCGGTAAACAGACCGGCTCCGACGACGAGTGTCGCGGAGCCGGTCCTGTGTCCCGCCGTGCGTTACGGCGGATCTTTTCGTGCCCTGGAGCACCGGCGGCGGAACCGAGGGAGCTCTCGGACCGCCGGTGGACCTTCACCAAGGGGGATGTCCGCGAGCATCTGGAAAAGGTGCCCGCCGACACCGGCTACCTGTTCATCGATGCGGACCACGGGGCGCGGTTCGCCCACTGGTACATCGAGAACGTCTTCCCGGCCGTGCCCGCCGGGACGCCCACCAGCGTCCACGACGTAGTCCATGGGCGCCGCCCGAAGCCGTTCAGCGAAGGCTCGTGATCATCAAGTGGCTGGCCGAGAGGGACATCGACTTCTTCACCCCGTCGACCGCCAAGGCCCCACAGGTGACCGATCAGCTCGCCGAGGTGAAGCGGGAGCTGCGACTCGATGAGCCGGTCCGCACCAGCAGGGACAACCCGATGATCTTCTTCGCGCTGCCCTGAGCCTCTCGCGGCCCGCGGTGTCTCGGTCGGCAGCCGTCCGGCCGGCATCGACGGATCTGGATGGTCGATCGGTCGCCCATCGAGGGGAGCCCAGCCCCTCGGGCGGTCCGGCTCCCGGGCTCGAAGAGGTGTATCACCGCACCCTGTTGGCACATAACGGATATATCGTGCGCACGCCGCGGATTCGGACCGCACCCCCAGTACGTCCGTCCGGCGCGAACCGGAACCCCTGCCTCGATTCGGTTATCGACCTGCTGCCGAATCGTGACTGACATCGCTCGATTCGTCCGTCGCACCCCCTCCCACCACGCTGTACCCGGCGGTAATGTCGGCGCCCCACCCAGAAAGTCGGGCGGCTTCCGAGACGCCTCGTTTTGATCGTGAGCAAGTGTGAGGGGCCCTGATGGCGACTGATCCGCAGTCAGCACATTCGGTGCGACCGCATGCCTGCTCGGACGAGCGCTGGCAGCGCATGTGGAGCCATCGTGAGCACCTGCTCAGGGTGGCGCGCAGGCGGTCCATGAGCCTCGAGGACGCCGAGGACGCCGTACACGAGGCGATGCTCCGCGCCATGGAGAACGACCACGTCGAGGACGAGCGGCTCGGCCCCTGGCTCACCACGGTGACGATGCGGCTGTGCGTCGACCGGTACCGCCAGATCAACCGTGAGGCCGAGGTCGGCAGTCGCTCGACGCTGACCGCCTCCGTCTCCGCCCCCGTCGATGAAGTGGTGTGCGATCGTGCGGAGGCGAAGTGGCTGGCGAACCGGAGTGGGGACCTCCCTGCGCGGCAGGCCGAGGCGCTCTGGCTCAAGTCCGAGGACTTGGACGTCGGTCAGGTCGCACGGAAGATGGGGCTGAGCTACCGGACGGTCGAGTCGCTGCTCGCGAGGGCACGGCGGACGATGCGCAAAGCGCTCGTCGCCACGCTCACCGCCGGCCTGTGGCTGTGCTGGCGGGGCCGTCCCCGGGTGGGGAACGGTGCGCAGGCGATCACAACGGCGTCCACTGCGGCCACCCTTGCGGCGCTCGGCCTCGCCCTTCCTTATGCGCATCAAGAGGAAGGGGAGCGTCCGCCTCCGACCGCCAGCGAGCGAACGGACGACTGGCCCCAGGCGGCGTACGACCGCGACATGGCGTCGGAGTCGCCGGGCCTCCTCTCTGAACCCATGGGTTCCCACGGTCTCGCCGGGGTGGGACCGACCGGTCCCGTCGGGGGCGTCGGGCTGATCCTGCCGGACGCTTCGCTGCCGGTGCTCCCCTCGGTCGAGGAAACGGTGTCCGCCACCCCCTCCGTTACGCCGGACCTTTCCATGCCGGATGTCCCGGATGTGTCGGTTCCGGATGTGTCGTCCATTACTCAAACTTCCGGCCGGTTGACCGCACCCGTTCCCGGGATATCGTCCGTACCGGGCACTTCCGCGGAGGGCGGCGTTCCGGACGACCTGCGTGATGTCCCCACCAAACTGCGGAGCACTCCGTTGCACACCGATGTTGGGCCCTGATCGACACACGATTGCGGGCCTGTAAAAAATCTTCTCGGTTCAGCGACGGACACCCCCCACATCCCCGTAGAACACATGACAGAGCTGCTTCAGGGCTGAAGGGCGGACCGGATGGGTGTCGAGATCTGCGTGGAAGGGTTGACCAAATCCTTCGGTCACCAGGTCATCTGGCAGGATGTTTCGCTGACGATGCCCGCCGGGGAGATCTCGGTCTTGCTGGGGCCGTCGGGCACGGGCAAGTCGGTGTTCCTGAAGACGCTCGTCGGCCTGCTGAAACCTGAGAGAGGCTCGATCGAGATCGCGGGCCAGGACATCACACAGCTCCGCGAGCACGATCTGTACGAAGTGCGGAAGTTGTTCGGCGTCCTCTTCCAGGACGGCGCACTGTTCGGCTCGATGGACCTCTACGACAACATCGCCTTTCCGCTGCGCGAGCACACTCGTAAGTCCGAAAGCGAAATCAAGCGGATCGTCCTGGAAAAAATGGACATGGTCGGCTTGATCGGTGCCGAGGGGAAACTCCCGGGCGAGATATCCGGAGGTATGCGCAAGCGGGCGGGCCTGGCGCGTGCGCTCGTGCTCGATCCGGAGATCATTCTGTTCGACGAGCCCGACTCGGGGCTCGACCCGGTGCGCGTGGCCTATCTCAACCAACTGATCGTCGATCTGAACGCACAGATCGACGCCACCTTCCTCATCGTCACCCACGACATCGCCTCGGCCCGACAGGTGCCGGACAACATCGGGCTGCTGTTCCGCCGCGAGCTGGTGATGTTCGGTCCGCGGGAAGAGCTGCTCGCCAGTGACGAGCCGGTCGTGGGCCAGTTCCTCAACGGACGCATGCAGGGCCCGATCGGCATGGCCGAGGAGAAGGACGCGGCCCAGGTCGAGCAGGAACTGGCCGAGCTCGACGCCGGAAACCACCGCGGCCCCCAGGGCGGCAAGGGTGCGTCGGGCGGGGGCGTGACACCGCGCCTGCTGCCCAGCTCCAACATCGTCCGGCCGCCCCGCTGGCAGGCGATCGCCGAGCATGAGGATCAGCTGCACCGGCTCCGGAAGCTGCGGCTCGGCGTCGACGGCGAGGTGGCCGAAGCATGAGCCTGTCGCCCACCAACGCGCTGAAACATTCGGGCAGCCTGTTCTCGCTGGCCCTGGATGTGCTGCGCACCCTGCCGAGACGCCCCTTTCAGGTCCGGGAGTTCATTCAGCAGTCCTGGTTCATCGCGAGCGTCACGATTCTTCCCACGGCGCTGGTCTCCATTCCGTTCGGTGCGGTGATCGCGCTCCAGATCGGCAGCCTGACCCGGCAGCTCGGTGCGCAGTCGTTCTCCGGAGCCGCCTCGGTTCTCGCGGTCCTCCGGGAGGCGTCGCCGATCGTGACCGCGCTCCTCATCGCCGGCGCGGGCGGCTCCGCGATCTGCGCGGACCTCGGGGCCCGCAAGATCCGCGAGGAGATCGACGCCATGCAGGTGCTCGGCATCGATCCCATTCACCGGCTGGTCGTTCCCCGGGTGCTGGGCTCGATGCTCGTGGCGGTCCTGCTCAACGGCCTGGTCTCGGTGGTCGGCGTGGCAGGCGGCTACTTCTTCAACGTCATCCTGCAGAACGGGACGCCCGGTGCCTATCTCGCCTCCTTCACCACCCTCGCCCAGCTACCCGACCTCTATTGGGCTGAATTGAAGGCGCTGGTGTTCGGAGCCATCGCGGCGATCGTTGCCTCGTACAAGGGATTGACGGCGAAGGGCGGTCCGAAGGGAGTCGGCGACGCGGTGAATCAATCGGTCGTCATCACCTTCATGTTGCTGTTCGTCACGAATTTCGTGATGACGGCGATCTACTTCCAAATCGTTCCGCAGAGGGGATAGAGATGGCGCTGTCAGACCGATTCATCTCAGGCCCCCTCCGCTCCCTCGAGGAGCTCGGGACTCAGCTGTCCTTCTACGGGCGCTCGCTCGCCTGGACGGGCCGCACCCTGCGCCGGTACAAGAAAGAGGTCCTGCGCCTGCTGGCCGAGGTGACCTTCGGCCGCGGAGCGCTGGCGGTCGTCGGCGGCACCGTCGGTGTCATCGCCTTTCTCTCCTTCTTCACCGGCACCGAGGTCGGCCTCCAGGGATACGCGGCGCTCAACCAGCTGGGCACGTCCAACTTCGTGGCGTTCATCTCCGCCTACTTCAACACCCGTGAGATCGCACCGCTCGTCTCCGGGCTCGCTCTCTCCGCCACGGTCGGCGCCGGGTTCACCGCCCAGCTCGGCGCCATGCGGATCAGCGAGGAGGTCGACGCCCTCGAGGTGATGGCCGTTCCTTCGCTGCCGTTCCTGGTCACGACCCGGATGATCGCCGGGTTCATCGCGGTGATCCCGCTCTACGTGATCGGGCTGCTCTCCTCCTACCTGGCCGCCCGGACGATCACCACCGGCTACTACGGGCAGTCGGCCGGCACGTACGACCACTACTTCCAGCAGTACCTCCCGCCGATCGATGTGCTGTGGTCGTTCGGCAAGGTGATCATCTTCGCCATCGTGATCATCCTTGTGCACTGCTACTACGGCTACACCGCCAAGGGCGGCCCCGCGGGGGTCGGCGTCGCGGTCGGTCGCGGGGTGCGCACGTCCATCGTCGCCATCAACATCCTTGATTTCTTCCTCAGCCTGGCGATCTGGGGAGCCACCACGACCGTGCGGATCGCGGGGTAACCGATGCCGACAACCAATCCGATATCTACCAAGCTGCGGCTGTACGGCGTGATCTTCATCGTCGTGCTCGGGCTGCTGCTGTCCCTGACCGTCGCGATCTACCAGAAGGTGTTCACGCCGGTCACCCACATCACTCTCCAGGCGGACACCGTCGGCAACCAGCTGGAGCCGCCCGCCGACGTGAAGCTGCGCGGCCTCATCGTGGGCGAGGTCCGCGAGGTGCGGGCCGACGGCGACAAGGCCTCGGTCGACATCGCGCTCGCGCCCGAGCATGTGGACAAGATCCCGGCTGATGTGCACGCCCTGCTGCTGCCCAAGACGCTGTTCGGTGAGAAGTACGTCGACCTGGTGATCCCCGAGAAGTCCACGGCAGGGCCCATCAGCGCCGGAGACGTGATCACCCAGGACCGTACGAAAGCCGGCATCGAGCTGCAGAAGCTGATGAACGACCTGCTGCCGCTGCTCCGTACGGTCCAGCCGGCCAAGCTGAACGCCACGCTGTCCGCCTTCGCTACCGCGCTCGAAGGGCGCGGCGACCGGATCGGCGACAACCTCGAACGGGTCGAGCGCTACTTCCACCGCCTGAACCCGCATATGCCGGCCCTCAAGAGGGACCTCTCCAGGTTCGCCGATGTGGCCGAGCTCTACGGTGACGCCGCCCCCGACCTGCTGAGGATCCTGAAGAACAGCATCACCACCAGCCTGACCGTGGTCGAGAAGAAGGATGCGCTGGCCTCGGCCCTCACCGGGACCACCCGCTTCGCGAAGACGGCGGAGGAAATGATCGACGAGAACTCCTCGCGGTTCATCACCCTCGGTCGCGTCTCCCGCCCCACTCTGGCCCTGTTCGCGCGCTACTCGCCCGAATTCCCCTGCCTGCTCAAGGGACTGGTGAAGGCGCAACCACTGTCCGACGCGATCTTCAAGGGCGGGAAGATGCACATCACCCTGGAGGTCGCCCTGCCTCGGGACCCGTACAAGCCCGGAGAGGAACCGCAGTACGCCGATCGCTCCGGCCCCAACTGCCGCGGCCTGCCCAATCCCACCAAGCCTGCGCCGGCGATCAAGCTGAACGACGGCACCAAGGGCTCCGGCGCCTCGACACACGGCGGGCAGAGCGGTGTGACCTCGACGGCCGCCGAACAGCAGCTGATCGGCTCGCTGGTGGCTCCGGTCATGGGCGTTCCCGCCGATGAGGTGCCCTCCGTGGCGACCCTGCTCTTCGGTCCGATGGCACGTGGAACGGCGGTGAGCGTCGCATGAAGGCCATGGACACGGCCGCTCCCCTGGTCAAGTTCAGCATCTTCGCGGTGGTGACCCTGATCGCGACCGCGATGCTCTCGGCCACCATCGTCAACATCAGCTTCACCTCCAAGGACACCTACCAGGCGGTGTTCAGCGACGTCACCGGCCTGGAGGAGGGCGACGACATCAGGGTGGCCGGCGTCAGAGTGGGCGAGGTGGAGGAGATCCGGATCAAGGACCGGACCCTCGCCGAGGTCAGCTTCAGCGCCGCCAGCGACCGGCCCCTGCTCACCTCGACGGGCGCCGTCATCCGCTACCGGAACCTGGTCGGACAGCGGTACATCGCGCTCACCGAGGGCGCCGGCGACGGCTCGAAGCTGCGGCCCGGCGACACCATCCCGCTGTCCCGTACGCAGCCCGCGCTTGATCTGAACGCGCTCCTCAACGGATTCAAGCCGCTGTTCGCGGCGCTGAGCCCGAAGGACGTCAACCAGCTCGCGACCGAGATCATCAAGACCCTGCAGGGCGAGGGCGGCACGGTCAACAGCCTGCTCGCGCACACTGCCTCGCTCACCACGACGCTCGCCGACCGCGATGAACTGATCGGTTCGGTGATCGACAACCTCAACGAGGTGCTGGGAACGCTGGACCAGCGCAGCACCCGGTTCTCCGGTCTGCTGAAGCAGCTGCAGCGGGTGATCTCCGGGCTGTCCGCCGACCGCGAGGCGATCGGCGATTCGCTGACGGGTATCGGCGATGTGTCGGCCGCCACCGCCGGGCTGCTCGAGGACGGCCGTCCGGCGCTGCGCACCGACATCGCCGAGCTGTCGCAGGTGGCGGGGACGCTGCAGAAGAACGAGAAGACCGTGGAGGGCGTCCTGAAGCGACTGCCGCGCAAGCTCAACAAGCTGACCGCCACCGGCTCGTACGGCTCCTGGTTCAACTTCTATCTGTGCGACTTCGACGGCCGGATCGTGCTGCCGAAGACGGCGAAAGTGTTCACGCCCGACCTCCACGTCGCCAAGGCGAGGTGCGGCCGATGATTCCCTTCCGCGAGCGCAACCCCGTGACGATCGGGGCCGCGGGACTCGCCACGATCGCGGTGCTGATCGCCGGGGCCTTCAACATCGAGAGCCTTCCTCTGATCGGGAACGGCGAGGAGTACAGCGCGGCCTTCACCGAGGCGAGCGGTCTCAAGTCCGGCGACGAGGTCCGCATCGCCGGGGTCAAGGTCGGCAAGGTCAGCGAGGTCGACCTCGACGGCGACCATGTGAAGGTCACCTTCCGGGTCAAGGACGAGGCGAAGTTCGGGGCCGACACCGGCGCGGCCATCCGGGTCAAGACGATCCTCGGCGCCAAGTACATGTCGCTGGAGCCGAAAGGCCCCGGCCAGATGGAGCCCGAAAGCGAGATCCCGCTGAAGCGGACGGTGTCGGCGTACGACGTGGTGGAGGCGTTCAGCGACCTCACCACGACCTCCGAGAAGGTCGACACCAAGCAGCTGGCGACCGCCCTTGACACCATCTCCACGACGTTCAAGGACTCGCCCGCCGAGGTCAAGGCCTCCATCGCGGGACTGTCCCGGCTCTCCCGGACCGTGGCCTCGCGCGACAAGGAGCTGCGCGAACTGCTGAAGAACGCCAACGGCGTCACCGGTGTGCTCTCCGATCGGTCGAAGGAGTTCATGAAGCTCGTCAAGGACGGCGGGGTTCTCTTCCAGGAGCTCACCAAGCGGCGCCAGGCCATCCACAACCTGCTCGTCAACGCCTCCGCACTCGGGGTACAGCTCTCCGGCCTCGTCGACGACAACCGCAAGCAGATCGGCCCGGCGCTGACCCGTCTGAACTCGGTGGTCGAGATGTTGCGGCGGAACGAGAAGAGCCTCAACCGCAGCGTCAAGCTGCTGGCGCCGTTCGCCCGGGTCTTCACCAACACCCTCGGCAACGGCCGGTGGTTCGACACCTACGTCCAGAACCTCGTCGCCGCACCTGTGACCCCCCGGGGCGGCTCCGCGGAGATAACCCCAGGAGGGTCACGATGAGCCGGCATCGCGGGAGGCTCCCGCTGAACAGGCGCACCCTCAACCGCCTGGCGATCGTCCCTGTGCTGGCCCTCCTCGCCGGCCTGGCCTTCGTGTTCTGGCCGAAGCCGGACCCGATCGCGGTCACCGCGTACTTCCCGCGCACCGTGGGCATCTACCCCGGGTCCGACGTCCGCGTCCTCGGCATCAAGATCGGTGAGGTCAAGAAGATCACCCCGCAGGGCCGCAGCGTGCGGGTCGAGTTGGAGTACGAAGCCGACCGCAAGGTGCCCGCGGACGCCAAGGCCGCGATCATTAACTCCTCGGTGGTCAGCGACCGTTACGTCCAGATGTTGCCGGTGTACCGCGGGGGCCCGGAAATGCAGAGCGGCGCCGTCATTCCCGAACAGCGGACAGCCGTCCCGGTCGAACTGGACCGGATCTTCGACAGTCTCCACACCACGTCGGAGGCGCTCGGTCCGCGCGGCGCCAACAAGGACGGAGCGCTGTCCAAGCTCCTCGGCGTCAGCGCGGACAACCTCGAGGGGCAGGGCGGCAATCTGCACCAGACGGTCAAGGACCTCTCGCGGGCCGTCACCACCCTCTCGGACGGGCGGCAGGACATGTTCGGGACGGTGAAGAACCTGCAGGTGTTCACCGCCGCGCTCGCAGCGGACGACGACAGCGTCCGCTCGTTCAACGACAGTCTGGCCACGGCCGCGAACCAGCTCTCGGGTGAGCGCAAGGAGCTCGCGGCGACCTTCAAGCACCTGTCGGTGGCCCTGAAGGACGTGTCCGCATTCGTCCGCGGCAACAAGAAGACACTGACCAAGAATGTGAAGGGCCTCAGCGAGGTGACCCGCGTGCTCGTCGAGCAGCGCGCCGCACTGGAGGAGCTGATGGACGTCGCGCCCGCCGGTTTCGGCAATCTCGCGAACGCCTACAACCCGGCATCGGGCACGCTGGACACCCGCAACAACGGCGACCATCCCGATCATCCGCAGGATCCGGCCAGTGTGCTGTGCTCCCTGCTCAAGACGACCGGCGAAAAGGCAGACTGCCAGGACCTGGGGAAGCTCTTCGATTCCCTTCCTGAACTGCCCACGGCCAATCCCCTCACCGGAGCTGCCCACGCGGTGTCCGGTACCGCCACGACCGACAAGACGCTCGGTGGAATCCTGGGAGCCGCCGCATGACCGCCCCGCGCAAAGCGGCCCTGTGGGCGGCCGCCAGTGCGCTGCTGCTGACGGGCTGCGAGTTCAACGGCCTGTACGACGTGCAACTGCCCGGCGGTGCCGCCTCCGACGGTGAGGCGTACCACGTCACCGTCCACTTCCGGGACGTCCTCGACCTGGTGCCGCAGTCCGCTGTGAAGGTCAACAACGTCACCGTGGGCGCCGTGGAGAAAGTGGAGCTCAACGGCTGGCAGGCCCGCGTGCGCCTGCGCATCGACGACTCGGTGAGGCTGCCGGGCAACGCCGTCGCCGAACTGCGCCAGACCAGCATGCTCGGCGAGAAGTACGTCGCGCTCGCCAAGCCCACGGCTGTCCAGCCGGTGGGCAAGCTCACCGACGGCGCGCAGATCCCGCTGTCCCGGAGCAACCGGAACCCGGAGATCGAAGAGGTGCTGTCCGCTCTGTCGGCGCTGCTCAACGGCGGCGGCGTGGCCCACCTCCACACGATCACCAAGGAACTCAACAACGCCATGGAGGGCCGGGAGGACCGGGTCAAGAACCTCCTGACCGAGCTGGACACCTTCCTCGGCGGGCTCGACGAGCAGCGCTCCGAGATCGTCCGTGCCCTGAAGGGAATGGACCGGCTGGCCAAGAGGCTCGAGACCGAGAAGGTCACGATCGGCCGGGCCGTCGACACCATGCCGCCCGCGTTGAAGGTCCTGGCCGACCAGCGCAAGGACCTGACGCGCATGCTCCGCTCCCTGTCCGACCTCGGCAAGGTCGGCACGAAGGTGATCAAGGCCTCCCGGGACGACATGATCGCCAATCTGCGGAGTCTGCAGCCGATCCTGACGCAGCTGGACAAGGCGGGCAACGACCTGCCCAACGCGCTGGAGCTGCTGACCACCTATCCCTTCCCGCGCCGTTCGGTCGACGCGATCAAGGGCGACTACACCAACCTGCACGTCACCGCCGATCTCGATCTGAAGAGCATCTACGGCAATCTCTCCAACGACGAGGGGACGAAGCCCGGAAAGCCCGGCTCTCCGGACAAGCCGACCCCTGACCTCCCCGGGGAGCCCGATCTGCCGACGCCTCCGGACCTCCCGGGCGACGAGGACTCGTCGGGCGGTGGTGGCGCGCTGTGTCCGCCGGTGTGCACCGGCAGCCAGGCCGCTTACCACAGCGGCTCGGCCGGTTTCGGCAGCGGAGCCGACCTGGGCCTCGCGGAGCTCATGATGAAGGGGATGCAGCCGTGATCAGTCGTACGGTCAAGGTCCAACTGCTCGCCTTCTCCGCCATCACGGCGGTCGGCGTGTCCTATGTCGCCGCCGAGTACGCCGGACTGGCCGACCGCGTCACCAAGAGCGGGTACAACGTGCGGGCCGAGTTCGCCGACTCCGGGGGCATCTACTCGGGCGCCGAAGTCACGTACCGTGGCGTGCCCGTGGGCCGCGTCGGCGATCTGCGCCTGGTCGGCTCCAGCAGCGTCTCCGCCGAGCTGCGCATCGAGGACAGCACGCGCATCCCGGCCGACACACTGGCCGTGGTCGCGAACCGCTCGGCGGTGGGCGAGCAGTACGTCGACCTGCAGCCCCGAGCCCTGAGCGGCCCGTATCTGAGCGACGGCAGCACGATCCCCCGCCGGGACACCCGTACTCCGCTGCCGACGACGAAGATGATCCTCAGCCTCGACCGCCTCGTCGGATCCGTCGACAAGAAGGAGCTGCGCACCACGGTCGACGAGCTGGGCCAGGCGTTCGCCGGCACCGGCCCGCATCTGACCCGGATGGTGGACTCCGGCAACCGGCTCGTCGAGTCGGCCAGCGACTCCCTGCCGCAGACGATCTCGCTGATCGACGACTCCCAGACCGTGCTGAAGACGCAGATCGACAAGGGCTCGGCCATCAAGTCGTTCTCCCGCGACCTGGCGGATCTGACCGGCCAGATCAAGAACAGCGACGGCGACATCCGCCGGCTCGTGGACAGCGGCAGCACGGCGGCGCATGAGCTGGACTCGCTGCTGAAGGCCAACCGGAAGGCGCTTCCGGTCCTGCTGGGGAATCTGATCAGCGGGGGCCAGGTCACCGTGGCGCGCCTTCCTGGAGTGGAGCAGACGCTGGTGACCTTCCCCGTCGTCGTCGCCGGCAGCTTCACCGTGCTGCCCGGCGATGGCACCAGCCACTTCGGCATGGTGCTCAACTCCGACGATCCGCCGTCGTGCCGGCAGGGTTACGGCGGGACGCAGAAGCGCGACCCCAAGGACACCCGCGAGGTGCCGTCGAACACCAAGGCTCGCTGCACGGAGCCGCGCGGCAGTAAGACCTCGGTCCGCGGTGCGCAGAACGTCCCCCAGCCCGACGGCTCGGCCGCTCAGGGCGGCCGGGGCTACCCGATGTCCCACATCGCCCCTTACGATCCCCAGACCGGCCTCACCGCCGGCCCTGATGGAAGGACCGTCGCGATCGGCTCGACCGGCGGAGAACAGAGTGTGTTCGGAAAGGACTCCTGGCAATGGCTGCTCGTCGGACCGATGGCCTGAGGCGCCTGATTGCGCGTACGGCGCGGCCGCTGCTTCGCCTCACGGCCAAGACGGTGGGCGCGGCGCGCCGTAGCCGGGCCCTGACGCTGGGGCTCGCCGGAGCCCTCGCCGTCCTGGTGATCCTCTCCGGGTTCCTCGGTGTGCAGCTGTACCGGCAGCATGCGGAGGAACAGCGCAATCAGGACATTCTGGCGGCGGCCCGGCAGTCTGCGGTCAATTTCACATCTCTCGACTACCGGCACTACGACCGGGACAGCAAGAACGTCCTGAAGGGGGCCACCGGCGAGTTCAAGAAGCAGTTCGCCGCCCAGACCAAGGATCTCACGAAGCTGGTCGCGGATAACAAATCGGTCTCACAGGGCCATGTGCTCGAAGCGGGCATCGCCAAGGCCGACGACCGGTCCGCCCGAGTTCTGGTCGTGGCCGACAGCAGGGTGACCAACACCGCTGCGCCGAAGGGCCAGGCACGCAATTACCGGCTGCAGCTCGACCTCGTGCACGAGGGCGGACGGTGGCTGACGTCCAACGTCGAGTTCGTCGGCTGACACGTCGTCCCCCAGCTACCTCCCCCAGACTCCGTCCGGGAGGTGCCCCCAGGGGGTGCCCCCAGATCCGCACCCTCACGAGCCACGCGGCCAGTAAGGAGAAACACCGTGACGAAGGCGCCCATCCGAGGCCGTACCGGCAGTGGAACGATCCGGCAGCGCTCCGTGGCGGCGGCCGCCCGTGCCGCCTCCAAGCGAGCCGAGAAGGCACGGAGTGAGGCCGAGCCGGAGGCGTCGAGCCGGGCGGTGAAGGCCTCCGCCCGCGGTGCCGCCGACGTTGAGACGCCGAAGCGGGCGAAGGGTTCCGGCCCTGCCGAGCCCGGAACCGGGTCCGAGCCTGAGACGACCGGGAAGCCGTTCCTCCAACGGTCCGGCCTGCTCACCGCCGTGCTGGCCGTGCTCGTCGTCGCGGGCCTGGTCGCCGCCGGACTGCTCGGCTGGGAGTACCGGGAGGAGACGCGGACGGACCAGGCGCGTACCGAGGCCCTGGCCGCCGCCCAGAAGGCCGCACCGGTGATCCTGTCCTACGACTACCGGCACCTGGACAAGGACTTCGCCGCAGCCCGCCGCCACCTCACCGGCTCCTTCCAGAACAAGTACAAGAAGACGACCACGTCTGTGGTGGCGCCCACCGCCAAGAAGTACCAGGGCGTCGTCACGGCCACGGTGGCCAAGCCCCCGGCCGGGGGAGAACCGGCGGCGTCGGTGGTCTCCGCCTCGCCGGAGAAGGTGGTCGTCCTGCTCTTCATGAACCAGGTCACCAAGAGCACCCAGGTGTCCGGGCCGCGCCTCGACCTCAACCGGGTCCGTATGACCCTCGTCGACACGCCCCAGGGCTGGAAGGTCAGCACACTGGACGCCCTGTGACCGCTGACCACGCCCGCACATCACCTGACCAGGGAGCACCGAAGGCCGGCGCGGAGGCCCGCAAGGCCACGGCGCGCAAGCCCCGCCGTGCCCGGTGACGCACCGGCGATGACCGTCCGGCGGCCCTCGCCCAGCAGCGGGCCGCGGGACCGTACACGGCTGCTCGTCATCCGGCGCGCCATGCATTGACCTGCGAAGACGACGGCCGGAAGGATGGCGGGGGATGCACCCCGCCGATCCGTGCTGCGGCGGTGGGGGAACGCCCCGGCCGAGAGGAGCCGCCCGTGATCGTCGTCGCCGGTGAAGCCTTGATCGACCTCGTCCCCGGTGGCCGGGCGGGCGGAGTCCACGCGTCCGGCTCGTCATCCGGCGCGCTCGGCGATCTGCCCGCGCTCTTGCCCCGGCTCGGCGGCGGCCCGTACAACACGGCCGTTGCCCTGGGCCGCCTCGGATCCCGTACCGCCTTCTGCTCCCGCGTCTCGACCGACCGCTTCGGGGAGGCGCTGCTGGCCTCCTTGCGTGCGGCGGGCGTGGACACCTCGCTGGTGCAGCGCGGCCCGCAGCCCTCCACCCTCGCCGTCACCGACATCGGCACCGACGGCTCCGCGGCGTACACCTTCTATGTGGAAGGCACCGCCGACCGGCTGTTCGCCCTCCCCAGCGAACTCCCCGCCGGCGTACGGGCGCTGTCGCTCGGCACCTGCTCCCTCGTGCTGGAGCCGGGGGCGAGCGCGTACGAGCAGCTGATGCGACGCGAGGCCGGGCGCGGCGTGCTCATCGCGCTCGACCCCAACATCCGCACGGGTCTGATCCCCGACGCGGACGCCTACCGCACTCGCTTCCGCTCCTGGCTGCCCAGCGTCGACCTGCTCAAGCTGTCGGCGGAGGACGCCGGGTGGCTCGCCGGCGGCGGCGAGCCCGACGCCGCCGTCAAGGAGTGGCTGGCCGCGGGCGTCCCCGCCGTCGTGCTCACCCGCGGCGCCGACGGCATGACGGTCCACACCGGCCACAGCGGGCCCGTTCGGGTTCCCGGCGTGCCCGTCGAGGTGGTGGACACCATCGGCGCCGGTGACACGGCGGGCGCGGCACTGCTCCACCGGCTCGCCGCGCACGCGGCCCTGTCCCGTGACGCCTTGTCCGCGCTGGGCGCGGATGAGTGGCGGGACATCCTCGGCTTCGCGGCGCGCGCGGCAGCCGTCACCTGCTCCCGCGCGGGCGCCGAGCCTCCGTATCCGGACGAGCTCGGTCGCGCGTGAACACCGCGCCTCAGGGTTGCGGCGCGGGTGTCGCCTTGCAGGTGGCGTCCTTGGCGGGCAGCTCGCCGATCAGCAGATAGCGGCTGCCGTGGTCGTCCCCGACTGGGGGCGGGGTGCGTCAGACGCCCGATGTCTGGGCGGGTTCGGGTTCCGCGGTACGGCGGTCGGCACGGCGCCGACGGACGTCGCGCAGCGCCCATCCCGCGAGAACGGCGGCCGCCGCGATCGCGTACCCCGACGTCCCCACGACGTCACCGTCCGGGACCCCCCGGCCGGCCACGTACTTGGCCGTGCCGGCGAGCGGGACGACAAGCCACTCCCACCGGCCGTCGAGGGCGACGAGTGCCACGACGAGCAGTGCGTACCAGGGATAGCCCGGTGTCATCAGCAGGAAGGCCGTGCCGGTCACCAACAGGGCCCCTCGCCAGGGGCGCTCAGGGTCGCCCCGGCGCAGCACGTACAGGACCACGGTCAGCATGGCGGCCACGACCGCGACCTGCGCCCATGACTCGGGCAGCACGAGGCGCAGCAGCGCGTACCGGTTCTTGACGGACGGGTCCCGATAGCCCTCCTCCTCGACGTACCCCGACAGATAGCCGAAGACGGAGGCCTCGGAGCCCAGGACGTACGGGAGGTAGCCGAGGGCGATGACGGCGGCGGCGGGCAGGGTCACGGCCGCAGCTGTGCGGACCCGGCTGCCGACCGGCGCCCGGCCTTTGGCGAGTACGCCGGACAGTGCGCCCGGAACGACCACGGCGGGCAGGAGTTTGACCGCCGTCGCCGCGCCCAGGAGCGCGCCACCGGCCACCCGTCTGCGGGCGCCGAGGACCGACAGACCGGCGACGGCGAGCAGCACGCCGAGGACGTCGGCATGGGCGTTGTTGACCGCTTCGATGGGCACGGCCGGACACCACGCCCAGTACGCGGCCAGGTGGGGACCGGCCTGGTCGCCCGCACCGGGGTCCGCGCGCCGGCGCCGCAGGACGTACAGCAGCGTCGCCGTCGTGCCGACGGACAACAGCGCCCCGCCGACCTGCAGCGGCTTCAAACGGGCGCCGGCGGGCGAGAGTTCGTGCACCAGGAGGAAGTAGCCCTCGGCGACAGGCGGGTAGATGGTGTGCTCGGTGGGCCGGTTGATGCGGGTGCAGTGCGGCTCGTCGCCGTCCGGCCCTCCGGGGATGCGCGCACGGTCCGGACCTGCGCACTCCGGGCCCGTCGGGAAGAGCCAGCCGTCCCGGAGACGGGTCAGAGCGGGGTCGGCGGGCGCGTGGTCGTACGGGGAGATGCCGGCGGCCTGCACCCGGCCGTCCCAGGCGTAGCGGTAGGCGTCGGTGCTCGTCCGCGGCGGGGCGAGCAGGCCCGTGGCGGCCACGGCCACCCCGCCCGCCAGGACCAGCGCTGTGGCCTGCCGCGCCGGGACCTTCCGTACGGCGAAGGCGGCCGCGGCGAACAGCGCCCACGCCGCGGCGTACCACCACCACAGCGTGGCGGGGTCGCTGTGGAAGGTGTCGCTGCGCACGGTCAGCGCGAGCACGGTGACGAGGGCGGCCACGAGCCCACCGCAGACGGCGGCGGGGGCGGAGTTGC
Source organism: Streptomyces sp. KR80 (assembly GCF_052245555.1). Lineage (NCBI taxonomy): Bacteria > Bacillati > Actinomycetota > Actinomycetes > Kitasatosporales > Streptomycetaceae > Streptomyces > Streptomyces sp. KR80. The sequence continues at coordinate 7,811 of NZ_JBQQCD010000003.1, read as the reverse complement.
GGGCGGAGTTGCGGGCGGTCACACCGGGCAGCGTGTCATCGCGCCAGGGCGGAACGGCGCTGCGCAGGGCGGATGTCCGCCGTCCGTAAGATGCGCCGCCGGGCGCCGTCCGCCGGCGCATCAGCCGTTGCGGAGCGCCACGAAGCGGCGGGTCGCGTGGCCCCATTGGTCGGCCGGGGTCCAGCCGGTGGCGCGCGCCTCACGGAGGAGGGCCGAGCTGCCGACCCTCGCCCAGGGGAAGTCGGCCTGCGCACCGACGCCGGTGCCGTCGTCCAGGCGGACGCGGAGCCGCTCGTCGATGTCCGCCGGAGCCACCTCGACCAGGGCCAGGCCCTCCGGCGCCACGATGGCCCTGACGCGATCGAGCAGGGCCCGCGGGTCACCGCCGATGCCGATGTTGCCGTCGATCAGCAGTGCCGTACCCCAGCGGCCTTCGGCCGGGAGCCGGTCGAAGACCGAGCGGCGCAGCGCCGGGCCTCCCTCGCTGACGGTACGGGCGACCGCTGCCGGGCTCACGTCTATGCCCAGGGCCGGATGGCCGGAGGCGACGAGGGCGGAGACGAGCCGTCCCGGCCCGCACCCGATGTCGAGCACGGTTCCTGCGCAGCGCCGGAGGACGGTCATGTCGGCGGTGTCGGCGCCGGCGCACCAGCGTTCGACCTCGAGGGGGAGCAGCCAGCCGTCGGAGCGGCGCAGAAAGAGCGGACCGCGGCCGGTGCGCAGGGCGGCCGTGTACGGGTCGGCGCGCCATGAGGCGGTCTGCGTACTCACCGCGCCCCCGCCCGCGCCAGCCGGGCGACCGTCGCGGCGAACCGGCCGCCCGGCACGGCAGCCGCGACCTCGGCGGCGTCGGCGGGGGTATCCACATCGCGCAGCGGTGACAGGTCACGCACCGCCAGACCCGCGTCCGTGAGCCGCTGCCGCTGGACGGCACCGGTGGTGGAGGTGGACATCGGGACGCCGCGGAGCAGTTCGGGCGCCGGGGCGGCGAGGCCCAGGGCCCAGAAACCACCGTCGGCTGCCGGGCCGAACCAGGCGTCACACCCCTGCCAGGCGTCCTCGTGCAGCGCGGGGGAGAGCAGCGCAGGCGTCACCTGCGGGGTGTCCATGCCGATCAGCAGCGCAGGGCCGTCGCAGGAGTCGAACGCCACCGCGAGCCGCTCGTCGAGCCCGCCGGCGCCCTGCGGTACGACGTCGATCCCGGGCGGCAGCCACGGACCCGTACGCCCGTCGAGCACGAGCACGCGACGCCGGGCGGGTGCGGCGAGGACGGCGTCGAGGGTGTCGGCGAGCGAGGCCTCGGCGAGCAGCGCGGCTTCGCCCGGCGTATAGGCGGGAGTGAGCCGGGTCTTCACCCGTCCGGGAACGGGCTCCTTGGCGATCACCAAAAGAATGGTCTCCCCGCCGGGGTCGACGCTCATCGGATGTCCGCCCCCTGGAGGCGGACATCCGGCCGCTGCCGCAGGGCGCCGCGCATGTCCTGAACCGCATGCCAGGTGCCGCGCCAGGTGCCCGTGACCTTGGAGGTCCCGGTGCGCGGCAGGTACGGCACGTCCCGTTCCTCGATGCGCCAGTCCGCGTCCGCGGCCCGTACGACCATCTGCAGGGGATAGCCGCTGCGCCGGTCGGTCAGACCGAGGCCGAGCAGCGCCTCCCGCCGGGCGGCCCGCATCGGCCCGAGGTCGCCGAGCGTCACGCCCGTACGGCCCCGGATCATCCGGGCGAGGGCGAGGTTGCCCAGGCGGGCGTGGAGCGGCCAGGCGCCGCGCGCCCGTGGTCGCCTGCGCCCCAGCACGAGATCCGCCGATCCACCGAGGACGGGCCGTACGAGGCCCGGCAGCAGCCCGGGATCCAGGGACGCGTCGCAGTCGCAGAAGCAGACGATCTCGGCATGGGAGGCGAGGAGCCCGGCGTGACAGGCGGCTCCGAAGCCGCGCCGCGGTTCGTGCACCACGGTCGCGCCGAGTTCGCGGGCGATGTCGGCGGAGCCGTCGGTCGAGCCGTTGTCGACGACGACGGCGCGCCAGCCCGCGGGGATGCGCTCCAGCACCCAGGGGAGGGCAGCGGCCTCGTCGAGGCAGGGCAGTACGACGTCCACGTCGGAGGCGGTGGTGTGGGTCACCCTCATCACAGTACGAAGCCGGAACGGACATTTCGGACGCAAGGTCCTTACGAAACGCGGACGTCGCCCGTGCGCGGACAGCCGGGGGGTCACGCGATCCCCGTTCGATGTCACGCTGGGGGGCATGCAGAACCCACTGCCCGCAGGTCCGCACCCGTCGCCGTACGCGCAGCCGCCCCCCGGTCGGGTCCTCGTCGTCGACGACGACCCGACCGTCGGCGAGGTCGTCGCGGGCTATCTCGACCGCGCCGGGTACGCCGTCGATCGCGCCGACGACGGCCCCGCCGCGCTGGCCAGCGCCGCCGTCCACTGGCCCGACCTGGTCGTGCTCGACGTGATGCTCCCGGGCATGGACGGCCTGGAGGTCTGCCGGGCGCTGCGGGAGCGGGGACCGGTGCCGGTGATCATGCTCACCGCGCGCGGTGACGAGGACGACCGGATCCTCGGCTTGGAGATCGGTGCGGACGACTACGTCACCAAGCCGTTCAGCCCGCGCGAACTGGTGCTTCGCGTCGAGTCCGTGCTGCGCCGCTCCCGTACGGCCGCCGGGCAGCGGCCACCGGCACAGCTGAGCTCCGCCGGTATCACGATCGACTCGGCCGCCCGCCGGGCCGTCAAGGACGGCAAGGAACTCGCCCTGACCCTGCGCGAGTTCGACCTGCTCGCCTATCTGATGCGCCACCCCGGCCGGGCCTGCGGCCGGGAGGAGCTGATGCACGAGGTGTGGGGCTGGGACTTCGGTGACCTGTCCACCGTCACCGTCCACGTGCGGCGGCTGCGCGGGAAGATCGAGGACGACCCGGCCGTGCCCCGACTCATCACGACCGTATGGGGCGTCGGCTACCGCTTCGACTCGCCGGGGGACTGACCACCATGCAGGACCTGCTGCTCATGGCCGCCTACGCCTTCTCCGGCGCAACCGGAGCCGGGCTGCTCGGCGCACTCGCCCTGCGGATGCTGCGGCGCCGCTCGGTGGCCGTGTCCCTGACGGTCGTCGTGGCCGTCGCGGTGACGGCGATGCTGGCCGGGACGCTGGCCGTCGCCTGGGCGATGTTCCTGTCGCCACACGACCTGACCGTGGTCACGACCGTGGTGGCGATGGCCGCGGCGGTATCCTTCGCCACCGCTCTCCTGCTCGGCCGGTGGGTGGTCGCGCGCAGCAACGAGCTGACCATGGCGGCCCGTTCCTTCGGCGAGGCCGGCAGCTTCGCCGTCCCCGACTCCGAAGCCACGGCGGAACTCGCCGCCCTGGGGCGTGAACTGGCCGCCACGAGCGCCAAGCTCGCCGAGTCGCGCGAGCGGGAGCGCGCCCTGGACGCCTCGCGCCGGGAACTCGTCGCCTGGATCTCGCACGATCTGCGCACCCCGCTCGCCGGGCTGCGCGCGATGTCCGAGGCCCTGGAGGACGGCATGGTCCAGGACCCCGAGCGCTATCTCCGGCAGATCCGCATCGAGGTCGACCGGCTCAACTCGATGGTCGGCGACCTCTTCGAACTCTCCCGCATCCACGCCGGATCGCTCACCCTCTCGCCCAGCCGGATGTCGGTGTACGACCTGGTGGGCGATGCGCTCGCGGGTGCCGATCCGCTGGCGCGCGAGCTGGGCGTACGGCTGGTGGGCGACCCCGTGGAGGCGGTGCCCGTCGAGGTGGACGGCAAGGAGATGACGCGGGTTCTCGGCAACCTCCTCATCAACGCCATCCGCCGTACCCCTGCCGACGGCACGGTCGCGGTGGCGGCCCAGCGGCAGGGCGACGACACGGTCGTGCTCTCGGTCACGGACGGCTGCGGCGGCATCCCGGAGGACGACCTGCCCAGGGTCTTCGACACCGGTTGGCGCGGCAACAACGCCCGTACGCCGACCCTCCCCCTGGGGGCACCTCCCGGGCCGTCAGGCCCGGGGGGACTATCGCTGGGGGCACCCCCACCGTCGGGCGCGGGCCTGGGCCTGGCGATCGTCCGGGGCATCGTCGAGGCGCACGCGGGACGGGCCGGCGTGCGGAATGTGGAAGGCGGCTGCCGCTTCGAGGTGACCCTGCCCGCGGCGCGTTCGTAGGCCGTTGCCGGCGGGCGGCGTTTCTTCAGGATGATCCGATCGTTGTGCTGTCTGAAGCACAGCCAAGGAGGATGAAGAAACGTGCGAATGCGTACCGTTCCCACCCTGTTGGCAGCAGCGGCTCTCGCCCTGGGCGCCGTGGCGGCGTCCGCCGCCACGGCCGCAGCGGCCGGAGGGCCGACACCGCAGGAGTACATCGACCGGGGCGGGGAGATCAAAATCTGCACCCGCGGAACCCTGTTCGACGGCATGGTCAACTTCGGCTGTCGGCCGCCCCATTACGTCGGACCGGAGACGACCTGGAACGACCTGAGGGCCGAGGAGGACGCCGTCTCGCCCATGCTCTGCCGGCCGTCCTTGGTGAATCACGCCTTCGACCGGACGGAAGTCATGGCTGCCGGCGCCGGGGCAGCCGTCCAGTGCACCCCGGTCCCGGCCTCCTGGTACGAGTAGCCGCCCGCCCCGGCGGTCGCTACGCCTCGGCGCGCGCCGCCCGCAGCGGCGAGCGCGCGAACTCCGCCATTCCCTCGGTGAGTCCGATCCGCGGCCGCCAGCCCAGCTCCGTCATCAGGCGGCGCGACGACGCGGTGATGTGGCGGACGTCGCCGAGGCGGTACTCGCCGGTGACCACCGGGGCCGGGCCGCCGTGGGCGGACGCGAGCGCCGAGGCCATCTCACCGACCGTGTGCGGCTCGCCGCTGCCGGTGTTGTATGCGCGGAAGCCGCCGGGAGCCGGGCCCGCCGATGCGTCCAGGGCCATGACGTTGGCGGCCGCCACATCCCGTACGTGCACGAAGTCCCGCCGCTGGCGGCCGTCCTCGAACACCCGGGGCGGCTCGCCGCGTTCCAGCGCCGAGCGGAAGAAGGAGGCCACGCCTGCGTACGGAGTGTCGCGCGGCATCCCCGGGCCGTAGACGTTGTGGTAGCGCAACGAGACCGCACTCGCGTCGGTCGAGCGCGCCCACGCGGCGGCCAGATGCTCCTGGGTGAGCTTCGTCGCGGCATAGACGTTCCGCGGGTCGGCGGGGGCGTCCTCGCCGACCGCGCCGGGCCGGAGTGCGACGCCGCAGCGCGGGCAGGCGGGTTCGAAACGGCCCTGCTCGAGGTCGGCGGCCGCGCGCGGGCCGGGGCGCACCTCGCCGTGGCGCGGGCAGTCGTAGCGGCCCTCTCCGTAGACCACCATCGACCCCGCGAGGACCAGCTGCCGCACCCCGCGCTCCGCCATGGCGGCGAGCAGCACCGCCGTACCGAGGTCGTTGCAGCCGACGTAGTCCGGCGCATCCGCGAAGTCCTTGCCGAGGCCGACCATCGCCGCCTGGTGGCATACGGCGTCGACGCCGTGCAGCGCCCGCTCGACGACGGCGCGGTCACGCACATCGCCGTGCAGCCACTCGGCGTCGAGCGGGGCGGTGGGGGGCAGTTCGCGGTGGGCCGAGGGCAGCAGGGCATCGAGCACGACCGGCTCGTGGCCGCGCTCCGTCAGGGCCTCGACGATGTGCGAGCCGATGAAGCCCGCGCCTCCGGTAACGAGTACGCGCATGCCGCGACGCTACGTGCCGGGGGCCGCGACCGGACTCGTACGCGCCGCGTCGTCACAGGTCCGTAAGGTCCGGGCCCCCGTAAGACGTCACGGAGGGCCCGGAACGAGCAGCCCGCTCAGCGGCGGGCTTTGGCCCGGTCGACCGCGGAGACCCCGATGGCCGCCAGACCGATCTGGAAGAGCCATTCGACCCAGTCCACGCCGTCCGTGTCGGCCACGCCGAAACCATGGGCGACGGCGGAGCCGACGAAGGCGGCGGCGATGCCGACGAGGATCGTCCACAGGACGCCGATCCGCTGTCGGCCGGGGACGACGAGCCGTCCCAGTACCCCGATCACGATGCCGATGACGACGGCGCTGATGATGCCCGAGATCTCCATGGGGCCCTCCATGGGCTGTGCAACAGAGCTCCTGTAGGACGTGTGCCCCGTCGGCGCTCAGAGATGCTCCCCCAGCGGTGCCCCCAGGCGGACCGCACCCGACCGCCACGTCTGCCGGGCGGCCCGCGAAACCTAGGTGGCGAAGGAGAGGACCGTCTCCACGGTGTCTGCCTGCGCCGCTGTCTTGTCCTCCCGGTAGCGCAGCACGCGCGCGAACCGCAGCGTCACGCCCTCGGGATAGCGGGGAGACCGTTGCACGCCGTCGAAGGCGATCTCCACGACCAGCTCCGGCCGTACGGTCACCACCCAGCCGTCGTCGCTGACCGAGATCTCCCGCAAGCGCTCGGTCTGCCAGGTCAGCAGGGCGTCGGTCAGCCCCTTGAAGGTCTTGCCGAGCATGGCGAAGGAGCCGTCCGGGCGCCGCGCCCCCAGATGGAGGTTCGACAGCTTGCCGGTACGCCGCCCGTGCCCCCACTCGGCCGCCAGCACCACCAGGTCGAGCGTGTGCACGGGCTTCACCTTCAGCCAGGACGCGCCCCGCCGCCCCGCGCTGTACGCCGAGTCGAGCGCCTTGACCACCACGCCCTCGTGGCCGCGGGCCAGCACGTCCGCCGTGAACTCCCGTGCCCGCGCCCGCTCTTCGTCGTTCCGTGGATCGTCGACCACCAGGCGGCGCACGCGCCGCGGCGCGGGCGCCACGCGGGCCAGCTCCGCGTGGCGCTCGGCCGCGGGCAGCGGCAGCAGGTCCCGCCCGTCGACCGACAGCAGGTCGAAGAGGACCGGCGAGAGGGGCAGCGACGCCCGGGCGCTCGTGACGTCCAGCCGGGAGCCGACGCGGCCCGCGGTCTCCTGGAACGGCCGCGGCCGCCCGTCCGCGTCCAGCGCGATGACCTCGCCGTCCAGGACCGCCCGCTCGGCCGCCAACTCCCGTGCTGCGGCGACGACTTCGGGCAACCGGTCGGTGATCTCGTCCAGAGTGCGGGTGAAGACCCGTACGCTCTCGCCGTCCCGGTGCACCTGGATCCGGATGCCGTCGAGCTTCTCCTCGACGGCGCAGGAGCCCAGTCTGTCCAGCGCCTCGTCCACGTCCTTGGCGGTCTGCGCGAGCATCGGCAGGATCGGGCGGCCGACTTCGAGGCGGAAGTCGGCGAGCGCGGCCGGGCCGCGCTCGAGCAGCGCCTCGGCGACGGCGCCGAGCGAACCGCCGAGCATCACCGCGCGCCGTACGTCGGAGGGGGCCGCCCCGACCGCGGCGGACAACCCCTCCACGGCGAACGCGTCCAGCGCCCCCTGCCGCAGCTCACCGCTGATCAGCCCGAAGAGGAAGCGCTGCTCGTCCCGGGTGGCGGCCGCCAGCAGCTCGTGCAGCAGCCGCTTGCGCGCCGCCTGTGAGCCCTTCCCGGAGACGGCGGCGATCCGGCCGAACGCCTGGTGGACCTCCAGGACGGGCAAGCGCGGTTCGGCGGCCGGGGGCACGGGCTCGCGTAGGGCGCTCCATCCGACGCCGATGCGGCGCTGCGGCAGCCGGCCCGCGAGATACGTGATCACGATCGGCGCCTCGGAGGGCTCTGCCTTGCGGAACAGCTCGGCGAGCAGGGCGACCTTCTCCGTACGGGCGGAGGTGGCCGCGACCTCCCGCGAGGTCCGCGCAATGTCGGCCAGCAGCATGTGCCCATCCTCCCACCGGTTGTGGGCAGTTTTTCGCCTCGGGGGG
>NZ_JBQQCD010000029.1:0-57450 GCF_052245555.1 Streptomyces sp. KR80 | reverse complement strand
CGCCTGGACCGACTTCTTCACCCAACAACTCCGCTGGTCCCGCGGCACCTACGAAACCATCCTCAAACAGTTCTGGAAGGCACCCTTCACCCTGCCACCCGGAAAACTCTTCAACTACACCCTGATGTTCCTCTTCTACCCGATGACCGCCCTCAACTGGCTGCTTGCCGCGGTGAGTTGCACCCTTTTCCTGGTGCTCGGCGCCTCCGGCGTCCAGATCTCCTCCGAGGTCTGGCTGATGCTTTACAGCGATGCCGCCGCGCTGCAGATCGGGCTGTACGTCTGGAACCGGCGGCACAACGTCTCCCCGCACGAACCCGAAGGCTCCGGCGGCCTTGCCGGCATGGTGATGTCCGCGCTGTCGGCCCCCCTCTACGCCCGCTCCCTCATGGACGCGGTGCTGCGCCGCAAGAGCACCTTCGTGGTGACCCCGAAGGGCGATTCCGCCAGCCCGGACCGCCTCGCCACCTTCCGCATCCATCTGCTGTGGGCCGTGGTCTTCGGCGGTGGTCTGGCCGCCTCCTTCGCCCAGGGTCACACCCATGTGGCGATGCGTACCTGGGCCGGGCTCGCCCTCGTGCTGTCCCTCGCGCCGCCGATCATCTGGTCTGTTGGTGCCCTGCGGCAGCGCCGGCCGCGGACAGCCGCGCCCGTCGTACCGGCGGCCAGAACCGAGAGCCGCCTACTCGCCACCGCTCTGGACAAGGAATCGCTGTGCACCTGGTGATCAGCCCCCGCGTCCGTACCACCGCCGTCGGGGCGGTCGCGATGGTCGTCCTGGCCGGGCTCAACGCCCCTGCGGCCATCAGTTACGCCCAGCGGACCTACCGCGCGTACAGCATCGAACGCCCCGGTTACAAGGCGCGCTTCGGACACTGGAGTCTGCTCGACGTGCCCGAGAAGTTCCGGGTCAACGCCATCCACGCCGCGCTGCTGCACACCGGCAAGGTCCTGCTGATCGCCGGCTCCGGCAATGTGGAACGGCAATTCGCAGCGAAGACCTTCAAGACGGTGCTGTGGGATCCGGTGAAGAACTCCTTCAAGCTCATCCCCACTCCCGACGATCTCTTCTGTGCCGGCCACGCCCAGCTTCCCGGCGGCCGACTCCTGGTGGCGGGCGGCACGGCGCGCTACGAGATCCTTCAGGACAAGGTCGAGCGGGCCGCCGGGCCGATGCTGGTGAGGAACGAGGACCCGGACGTCCGGCGCAGCATTCCCCGGGGGACCGTCTTCCGCGCCCCCGACGGGACGGCGTACCGCTCCGTGCGAGCCTTCACTCTCCCGCCGGCGATGAAGCACACCGTCCCGGAACGGAAGGCGAAGGGGAGGAAGAAGACCGAGGTCGTCGTGACCGCGAGCGAGGCGCGGACCTTCGTGCAGGCGGTGCAGAAGGGCCCCGGCCAGGTCCGCGACCGGCCCGCTCAGTACCGGATCGAGGGCCTGCGGGGCCCGGACGCGCGCAATGTGTACGGCCTGGCCCAGGCCATGACCATGGACAAGCAGGACTACCAGGGCCTTGACGTGGCCTACGAGTTCGACCCGCTCAGCGAGCGCTATGTGCCGGTCGACCCGATGGCGGAGAGCCGTTGGTACCCCACGCTCGTCACGCTCGAGGACGGCCGGGTGCTGGCCGTGTCCGGTCTGGACGACGTGGGCCGGATCATCGAAGGAAAGAACGAGATCTTCGATCCGCGCACCAGGACGTGGTCCAAGGGGCCGGACCGCTACTTCCCCACCTATCCCGCACTGTTCCTCACCAGGGGCGGCAAGCTCTTCTACTCCGGCTCCAACGCCGGGTACGGCCCCGCCGACAAGGGCCGCGTGCCCGGTCTGTGGGACGTCCACCGCAATACCTTCGCGCCCGTCCCCGGCCTCGAGGACCCCGACCTGCTGGAGACCTCGGCATCCGTGCTGCTCCCACCCGCCCAGGACCAGAAGGTGATGGTGCTCGGCGGCGGGGGCGTCGGCGAATCGGCGAGGTCGACGCCGCGCACCGCCGTTGCGGACCTCAAGACCCGAGCGGCGCGGCCCCGCTTCCGGGGCGGCCCGGACCTGCCGCAGGGCACCCGCTATCTGTCGAGCGTGATCCTGCCCGACGACACCGTCTTCACCACCGGGGGGTCCGTCGACTACCGGGGGAAGAACGACAGCGACATCCGCAAGGCGCAGTTCTACTCCCCCAAGCGCAACACCTTCCGTCCGGCCGCCGACCCCGCCGTGGCGCGCAACTACCACTCGTCGGCGCTGCTGCTGCCCGATGGACGGGTCGCCACCTTCGGCTCGGACCCGCTCTACGCCGACCGGGACAACACCAGGACCGGCACATTCGAGCAACGGGTGGAGATCTACACCCCGCCGTACCTGTACCGGACATCCCGCCCGGCCCTCGAGGACGGTCCCACCGAGCTGCGCCGCGGCTCCACCGCCACCTTCGGCGTGTGGTCCGCCGGGCGGATCGCCACCGCGCGGCTGATCCGGCCCAGCGCGGTCACCCATACGACGGATGTGGAGCAGCGATCGGTGGCGCTCCCCGTCGACCAGCACGGACGGAAGCTCCGGCTGTCGGTGCCGAAAGACCCGACGCTGGTGCCGCGCGGCTGGTACATGCTGTTCGTCTCCGATCGCCGCGGCACCCCGTCCGTGGCGAAGTGGGTGCACGTGCCATGACGCTGTGGCCCGGGGCGCCGGGCCCGGCTCAGGCCTCGGCCTTCCCGACCAGGTCCAGTGCGTACTCGGGCCACCACTCCCCCGCCCGCGGCCCTCCGTTGCACAAGCCGTCGGACTCGCCGGGGCGCTTGATCCACAGATACGCGTCGACCTTCTCCCGGCCGGTGCGGATCGTCGGCGGCTCGCCGAGCTTCCGGCCGGGCGGATTGCACCAGCGCTCCGCGCCCGGCTCATCGGTCGCGGGGCCGTTTCCGCTGCGGCTGGTGTCGATCACGAACGGCTTGCCCCCGAGGGCACGGGAGAGCCGTCGCCCGTAGTGCTCGACGACGCGGGTCGGCTGGAAGTTGGCCACGTTGAGGGCGAAGCCGTCGGCGTGGGCGATGCCGCTGTGCCGCAGCGGCCGCACCAGGCGGCGGATGTCCCTGATCCAGGCGGGGTGTCCGGCGTCCAGGTACACCCTCGTGCCGGGCAGCGCGGCGAGGGTGGCGGCGGCCTCGTTCAGCAGGGCGAAGCGCTCGTCGCGCAGGTCGTCGGGCACACAGCCGTCGACCGCGTGGGCCACCGCATCGGGCTCCAGTACCACGATCGCCCTGCGGTCGCCGATTCCGGCCGCCATACGGCGGATCCACTCGCGGTACGCGGCCGCATCCACCGCTCCTCCGGCGGAGTGATGTCCGCAGTCGCGGTGCGGAATGTGATACGCCACGAGAACGGGCATACGGCCGGCGCGGGCCGCGGATCTCGTGATGCTCCGGGTGCGCTCCTCCGGGTCGTCACCGATCCATTCGGCCACCGGCCGGTCCGCGATCTGCCGCAGGAGTTCCGCTTCGGCCGTGCGCCCCTCGGCCACCCATTCCCGCACCTGCCGGGCCGCCGGAGTCTGTGGATCGACCCAGAGCTCCCGGTCGATGGGCACGGGTTCGGCTGCTCCATTCGTGAGATCGGGCTCCGGGGTCCCGGTCGCCCGGGCCGTACGCGCGTCCTGCGTCCTCTCCGTCGCCTTCTGCGCCATCGTCAGGCAGCCGCTCAGCATCAGGCCCAGAACGGCGGATGCGGCGACCAGGACCGTTTGCCGTGACACCACGCCCCGGCTGCCGTCCTCGTCCATAAGAGCCCCTCCTGCCCTCCCGTGAGATCAGGTCCTGGGGCCGACTCTCCCGCCACCCCCCGAATAGCAGAACTCCCCGCGCCGATTCCGCGATTCCGTGCACATGATTGGCCGAGCCCCGAGTGATCTCATCGGGTGGCCATGTGGTGGAGGAGGCCTCGATGACCACCGCCCGGCCTGTCCCGACCGACGACGAGCTGGCGGCGCTGGACGCGCACTGGCGGGCCGCGAACTATCTGTCGGCGGGACAGATCTATCTCCTGGACAATCCGCTACTGCGCGAGCCCCTGACCGCCGCGCACATCAAGCCCCGGCTGCTGGGTCACTGGGGCACCGTCCCGGGGCTCAACCTCGTGTACACCCATCTGAATCGGGTGATCGGGGCGCGGGGCCGGGACGCCATCTGCATCTGGGGCCCGGGCCACGGCGGTCCCGCGGTCGTGGCGAACTCCTGGCTCGAGGGCAGCTACTCGGAGGTCTATCCGGACGTTCCCCGGAACGCTACCGGCATGGCCCGGCTGTTCCGCCAGTTCTCCTTCCCGGGCGGCGTCCCCAGCCACGCCGCCCCTGAGACACCCGGCTCGATCCACGAGGGGGGAGAGCTCGGCTACTCGCTCGCCCACGCCTACGGCGCCGCCCTGGACAACCCCGGCCTGCTCGTGGCCTGTGTGATCGGCGACGGTGAGGCCGAGACCGGACCACTCGCCGGTTCCTGGCACGCGAACAAGTTCCTCGACCCGGTCCACGACGGCGCGGTCCTGCCGATCCTGCACCTCAACGGCTACAAGATCGCCAACCCGGCGGTGCTCGCCCGCCTCCCGGAAGGGGAGCTGGACCGGCTGCTGCGCGGCTACGGTCACGAGCCGATCCACGTGGCCGGAGACGATCCGCTCCAGGTGCACCGGGCCATGGCGAGCGCAATGGACCGGGCCCTGGACCATATCGCCCTCGCCCAGCGCGCCGCCCGCGAACAGGGCGTCTCCGACCGGCCGCACTGGCCCGTGATCGTGCTCCGTACGCCCAAGGGCTGGACCGGGCCCGCCGAAGTGGACGGGCTGGCCGTCGAGGGCACCTGGCGCTCGCACCAGATTCCCCTGACCGCAGTGCGCGAGAACCCCGAGCACCTGCGGCTGCTGGAGCAGTGGCTGCGCTCGTACCGCCCGGAGGAACTCTTCGACGCGGACGGACGCCCCCGTCCGCAGGTCCTGGCCTGCGTACCGGAGGGAGACGCCCGGCTCGGCGCCAGCCCGCACGCCAACGGAGGGCTGCTGTTGCGCGACCTCCCGACGCCCCGTCTCGAGGAGTTCGCGGTGTCGGTCGCACGGCCGGGCGCCGCCCTCCACGAGCCCACCCGGGTGCTGGGCGGCTATCTGGCCAGGATCATGGCCGACACCGCCGAGCGCCGCGACTTCCGGGTCGTCGGCCCGGACGAGACCGACTCGAACCGGCTGGACGCGCTGTACCAGGCCACCGGCAGGGCCTGGCAGGGCGCCCTGGTCGACGGGGACGAACATCTGGCCCGCGACGGCCGGGTGATGGAGGTCCTCTCGGAGCATCTGTGCCAGGGCTGGCTGGAGGGCTATCTCCTCACCGGCCGACACGGCTTCTTCGCCAGCTACGAAGCCTTCGTGCATATCGTCGGCTCGATGGCGGGCCAGCACGCCAAGTGGCTGGAGAGCTCCCGCCCGCTCGCCTGGCGCCGCCCCATCGCCTCCCTCAACTACCTCCTCACCTCGCATGTCTGGCGGCAGGACCACAACGGCTTCTCGCACCAGGATCCGGGCTTCGTCGACCAAGTGCTCAACAAGAGTCCCGAGGTCGTCCGGGTCTATCTGCCCCCGGACGCCAACACCCTCCTCTGCGTGGCCGAGCATGTGCTGCACACCCGGGACCGGATCAACGTCGTCGTGGCGGGCAAGCAGCCCTGCTTCGACTGGCTCGGGCTGGACGAGGCGCGGGCGCACTGCGCCCGCGGCGCCGGGGCGTGGACGTGGGCGGGCCGGGAACACACCGGCCGGAGACCCGATGTGGTGCTGGCGGCGGCCGGGGACGTGCCCACGCAGGAGGTGCTGGCCGCCGCGGAACTGCTCCGGCGGCACCTGCCCGACCTCGGGGTCCGGGTGGTGAATGTCGTCGACATGACCAAGCTGATGCCGCGCGAGCAGCATCCGCACGGCATGTCGGACGCGGAGTACGACGCGCTGTTCACCCGTGACCGGCCGGTCGTCTTCGCCTACCACGGCTATCCCTGGCTGGTGCACCGCCTCGCCTACCGCCGGGCGGGCCACGCCCATCTGCATGTGCGCGGCTATCGCGAGGCCGGCACCACGACCACGCCGTTCGACATGGTGGTCCGCAACGATCTGGACCGCTACCGGCTCGTCATGGACGTCGTCGACCGCGTCCCGGGCCTCGGGATGCGGGCCATCACCGTACGCCAGACGATGGCCGATGCCCGCACCCGTCACCACGCGTGGATCCGCGAGCACGGCACCGACCTCCCGGAGGTCGCCGACTGGACCTGGTCGGGCTGAGGGGACCGCTATGCGCTCGCTGGGGTCAGGGGGCGTACATCCCGGCGATCTCGGCGCTGTACGCCTTGACGACGGCACTGCGCCGGAGCTTCAGTGAGGGCGTCATCAAGCCGTCCGCCGCGCTGAACTCGGCGGGCAGAATCCGGAACGCACGGATGGACTCGGCGCGTGACACCGCGCTGTTGGCCGAGCCCACCGCCCGCCCGATCTCCTCGCGCAGCTCCGGGTCGGACGTCATCGCACGGAAGTCGAGCTCCTGCTTCTGGTGCAGCCGCTGCCAGTGCCCGAGCGCCTCGGGGTCCAGGGTGATCAGGGCCGAGATGAACGGTCGGTTGTCGCCCACGACCAGGCACTGGGAGACCAGCGGATGCGCCCGCAGCCGTTCCTCCAGCACGGCCGGGGCGACGCTCTTGCCGCCGCTGGTGACGATGGTGTCCTTCTTCCGGCCGGTGATGGTCAGATAGCCCTCGCTGTCGAGCGATCCGACGTCCCCGGTGGCGAGCCAGCCACCCCGCAGCGCCGCCTCCGTACCGACCCGGTCGTCCAGATAGCCGGCGAAGACCACATCGCCCCGGACCAGAATCTCGCCGTCCCAGGCGATCCGGATGGAGCAGCCCGGCAGCGGTCGGCCGACGGTGCCGTACTTGATGCGCCCCAGGGGCTGCGCCGTCACGCCTCCGGAGGACTCCGTGAGCCCGTAGCCGTCATGGATCTTGATCCCGATGCCCCAGAACAGGAGGCCCAGTTCCCGGCCGAGCGTGGAGCCGCCGGAGAGGGCGAACCGGGCGCGGCCGCCGAGCACCGCCCTCATCCGCTCGTACACCGGGCGCTCGTACAGTGCATGCTGAACGCGGAGCGACGGGCTCGGTCCCGGGCCCGTTCCCAGGGCGCGCTGCTCCATGGCCTCGGCGTAGCGCACCGCCACCTCGACCGCCTTGTCGAACACCTCGAGCCGGCCGGTCTCCTCGGCGGTGCGGCGCGCGCGGTCACAGATCTTCTGGAAGATGTACGGCACGCCGTAGATGAACGTGGGCCGAAAGGACGCGAGGGCGGGCAACAGCGCATTGGTGCTCAGGTCGGACTGATGACCCAGCAGGATCCCGCCGCGCAGACAGCCGACCTGCATCATCAGGCCGTAAATGTGGGAGAGCGGGAGGAAGGCGAGCACGGAAGGCTGCTCGCCCGGTTCGGCCAGCAGCGAGTGCCACCCCGCGAGCAGCGTGTCGCATTCGAACGCGAGATTGGCGTGGGTGATGACGCAGCCCTTGGGCCGACCCGTGGTGCCCGAGGTGTACGTGATGGCGGCGGCCGAGTGCGGTTTCACCGAGCGGCGCCGGTTGTGCACCACGGCCTCGGTGACTCCTCTGCCCTGCTCGGAGAGTTCCGCCACGCAGCCCGCGTCCAGCTGCCAGATGCGGCGCAGCGGCAGGCCGTCGCAGACCGAGCCGACGGTCATCGCCTGGTCCTCCTGCTCGACGACGATGGCAG
Source organism: Streptomyces sp. KR80 (assembly GCF_052245555.1). Taxonomy (NCBI): domain Bacteria; kingdom Bacillati; phylum Actinomycetota; class Actinomycetes; order Kitasatosporales; family Streptomycetaceae; genus Streptomyces; species Streptomyces sp. KR80. The sequence goes on along the minus strand of NZ_JBQQCD010000029.1, from coordinate 49,653 downwards.
ACGCGCGCGAGTCGTAGAGGATCCAGTGCACCTGCTCGGAGGAGGACGTCGGGTAGACGGGGATCAGTTGGGCGCCGATGGACCACGCCGCATAGCTGAAGAGCGTCCACTCGTAGCGGGAGCGGGACATCAGCGCGACCCGGTCGCCGAATCCGACGCCGTCGGCGATGAGCCCCTTCGCCAGGGCCAGCACCTCGTCGCGGAAGCGGGCGGCGGTCACCGTGGTCCACTCCAGGGACGTCGCCGAGCTGCGCCGGGAGAGCTGTGGCAGGTAGGGGGTGCGCTCGGCGACGTCGTACACGGAGTCGGCGAGGCCCCCGGCGCTCGGGGGCGATACGAGGGGAGGAAGACCGAATTCGCGCACAGCGTCTCCTTGCCCGAGCGCGTGGTGCTGCCGGTGCGGACACCGACCGAGGGGTGGGGAGGGCAAGATACCGGCTGGTTGGTCTCCTGCATAGAGGCTTGCCGCAACTTGCCGTGATATCAGCGGAGTTCGGCCGACGAGTGCTCCCGGAGCGCCGGGCGAGCGCGGCCTTCGGTCACGGTACGGGGGACCGTCAGTTCGGTGCCGTCGTACCCGCGGTGGAGGCGGCCTTGTCCAGTTGGAAGGCTTCGTTGCTCAGCCCGATCCGGCTGTGCAGTCCGGGCTTGACGGAGCGCAGCACCAACCCGTAGCCGACGCCGATCACGATGGCGGCGCCGATGATGCCGGGCAGGATCCATCTCAGGGACGAGCTCGGCCCGGTGCCCACCAGCACATAGAAGTCCTTGACCGCGTACACCGCGATCACGGCCAGCGCGACGCCCGACACGGCGGAGGCAAAGATGCGCCAGGCCTGGGAGCGTACCGCGCCGCGGCGGACGAAGAAGGCGGCGACGGCGACGGAGGTGGTCACCAGAAGGACGATGACGCCCAGCGCGCCGACATTGCCCGACCAGGCGAACAAGCGGAGCACGGGGACGGTGGGATCGCCGATCGGGTTGTCGTCGCTGACCGCGAACGCGATGACGACGATCAGGGACACCGCGGACTGCAGCAGTGAGCCGAGCGCGGGCGCGCCGCTCGTCCGGCTGGTGCCGCCGAAGGCGGCGGGCAGCAGGCCCTCGCGCCCCATGGCGAAGGCGTAGCGGGCGACGACGTGATGGAAGCTGAGCATGCAGGCGAACATGCCCGTCACGAAGAAGAGGTGGAGGACGTCCGCGAAGCCGGTGCCGAGCCGGGACTCGGTGAGCGCGAACAGCAGCCCCGGACCCTGCTTCTGCGCGGTCAGGACGACCTCGGACGGTCCGGTGGCGACGCTGATCGCCCAGGAGCTCACGGTGAAGAAGACCGTGGCGAAACCGACCACGACCAAGGTCACTCGGGCGACGACGACATGGGGACGGCTGGCTTCCTCGGCGTACACGGCGGGCTGCTCGAAGCCGACGAAGCTGGCAATGCAGAAGCACAGGGCGGTGCCGAGCCCGGCGCCGGTCAGCGTCGCGGGGTCGAAGGCGTGCAGGGACAGGCCTTCGGCGGCGGGGTCGATGACGGCGGCGACGTCGAACACGACGACCATGAAGCACTCGACCAGCAGCAGTACACCGAGCACCTTGACGTTGAGGTCGATCTTCAGCCAGCCGAGGACGCCGACGAGGGCGACTCCGGCGAGGGCGGGTACCCACCACTCGATGGTGATCTGCAGATGGGCGTTAAGCAGGACGGTCAGCTCATGGCCGAAGATGCCGTAGACGCCGACCTGCATCGCGCTGTACGAGACAAGGGCGAGGACGGCAGCGCCCGCGCCGGCCGTGCCGCCGAGGCCGCGAGCGATATAGGCGTAGAACGCCCCGGCGTTGTGGACGTGCCGGCTCATCTCCGCGTAGCCGACGCTGAACAGGGCGAGCACCACTCCGAGGAGCACGAACAGCAGCGGCTGTCCGACGATCCCCATCACCGCGAACGCGGTCGGCATGACGCCCGCCACCACCATGAGCGGGGCGCTGGCGGCGAGCACCGCGAGCAGCAGCCCCGCCGTCCCGATCCGGTCGGCGCGCAGCGCTCTGTCCTGGCCTTTGAACGTGCGGATCCCGGTGCTGTGGCCCGTCAGCATGGCAGAGGTCCTTCCCGTGGAGGCGGCGGGGACTTCGGTGGTGCCGGGTGTTACGTGTTACGTGTTACGAGGAGCCGAGTGCGGCGCGGCGCGCAGCGCGGAACGCCTTCCTCGGATCGCGGTCCGGATAGGACCACGGGACGGTGCAGGCGTACGGTCCGATCCGGTTGAACAGGGCGGCAGCCTCGGCCATCCGCCCCTCGTACACCGTGGCGTGAGCCAGGAAGTTGAGATCGACCAGATGCCGGGGATGGTTCTCGCCCTCCCATTCCAGCCACCAGTCGAAGGCGGCCTTCATGGCCTGCCGGGCGCGGCGGGTGATCCAGTGCCCCGACCGGGCCGGGTCGTCCGGCTCGATCCCGGCCCGGGCGAGCACCCGGTAGCGCTCGGTGTGCGCGACGACCGGAAGGACGGCGAGCGGGGAGTCGGCGGGAGCCTGATCGGCGGCCCAGGCGGCGAAGTCGTACACCTCGTGGAACGGGTCGTCACGGTCTCCCTGCTGACGCTCCGCCAGGCAGGCCGTCATCAGATGGTGGGCGTGATGGTGCTCGCGGTGGCGGCCGCGCACCTGGTCGAAGACCTGCAGCCGTTCGTCGTCGGTGCCGCTGCGGCGCACCAGGATCAGCAGGCCGAGCCAGGGCGTGGGGTCGGCCGGGGCCATCCGCGCCGCGGCCCGGCACGCCTCGCGGGCCGCATCCGCGCCGACCTTGCCACGCAGCGCGCGGAACACGGTGGCGCAGGCGAACAGCGCGGCGGCGTCGGCGCTGTCGGGTTCGGCCAGCTTCCACTCCTGGGCCCAGGTGGCGCTGGTGGAGCCTTCGGCGAGAACGATGAGCCGGTGCCCGCGACGGTCCCAGTCCTCGCCGGTCATGGCGAGCAGCGTCCGGGCCTCGGTCCACCGGCCCTGGGCGAGGGCGTCACGGGCGCGCGCGAGGGCCGGGTCGTCGAGAGCCGGATCGAAGGTCACACCGTCCCGGCGCCAGGACCGGCCCAGGGGCGGAGGGGGCGTCATCGTCAGTCTCCTCCACGACGCACGCCACTTTCTGCCCCAACTGGGGCGTTTTTGAGCAGATATGACGGCGTGTGAGGTGAGGGTGGTCACGCCTCACCGGCGGCCAATGATCACGCACAGCAAATCGTCTGTCACTGGGCCGCGTCAAGGCCGGAAGAGGATCCTTCCACTCCTCCAACTCCCCGCTATGTCCGGCATGGTGGACAGATCCGAAGTAATGGCGGCTTCGACGGAGGCGTAAAGGGTACGCTACCCGACCGCCTCGGCGGCCGCCCTGCCCGCCGTACGTCCGGAGAACAGACAGCCGCCGAGGAAGGTGCCTTCCAGAGAGCGGTAGCCGTGCATCCCGCCGCCGCCGAAACCGGCCACCTCGCCCGCGGCGTAGACGCCGGGCAACGGCTCTCCGCCGTCGCCGAGCACCCGCGAGGACAGGTCGGTCTCCAGCCCGCCGAGGGTCTTGCGGGTGAGGATGTTCAGGCGTACGGCGATCAGCGGGCCGGCCTTCGGGTCGAGGATGCGGTGCGGGGCGGCAGTACGAATGAGCTTGTCACCGAGGTAACTTCGGGCCGAGCGCACGGCCATCACCTGGAGGTCCTTGGTGAAGGGGTTGGCGATCTCGCGGTCCCGTGCGGTGATTTCGCGGCGCAGCTCCGCTTCGTCGATCAGCGATTCCTTGGTGAGTGCGTTCATGCCCTGGACGAGCGCACCGAGGTCCTTCTCGACGACGAAGTCGACGCCGTGGTCCATGAATGCCTTGACCGGGCCGGGTACGTCGGTCCGCGCCCGGCCGATCACCTCGCGCACGCTGCGGCCCGTCAGGTCGGGGTTCTGCTCGGAGCCCGACAGCGCGAACTCCTTGCCGATGATCCGCTGGTCCAGCACGAACCAGGTGTAGTCGTACCCCGTCTTCATGATGTGGGCGAGCGTGCCGAGGGTGTCGAAGCCCGGGAACAGCGGCACCGGCAGCCGCCGGCCGCGCGCGTCCAGCCACAGCGAGGAGGGCCCGGGGAGGATGCGGATGCCGTGCCGGGCCCAGATCGGGTTCCAGTTCTCGATTCCCTCGGTGTAGTGCCACATCCGGTCCCGGTTGATCAACCGGGCGCCGGCCGCCTCGGAGATGCCGAGCATCTCGCCGTCGACGTGCGCCGGGACGCCGGAGAGCATCCGCTCCGGCGGACTGCCCAACCGTTCGGGCCAGTTGCGGCGTACGAGGTCGTGGTTGCCGCCGATGCCACCGGAGGTGACGATCACCGCCTGCGCCCGCAGCTCGAAGGAGCCGGAGACCTCCCGGCTGCTGGCGGTGCCGCGCCCGGCGTCACTCGGCTCCAGGACCTCACCGCTGACGGTGTCCACCGTGCCCGCAGTACGGGAGAGACCGGTGACCCGGTGACGGAAACGCAGGTCGACCAGGCCGCGGTCGGCGGCCGCTCGCACCCGCCGCTCGAAGGGCTCGACGAGGCCCGGGCCGGTGCCCCAGGTGATGTGGAACCGGGGGACCGAGTTGCCGTGCCCGGTGGCGTCGTAGCCGCCGCGCTCCGCCCAGCCGACGACCGGGAAGATCCGTACGCCCAGGGCGCGCAGCCAGGCCCGCTTCTCCCCCGCCGCGAAGTCGACATAGGCCTCTGCCCAGCGTCGGGGCCAGTGGTCCTCGGGGCGGTCGAAGCCCGCCGTACCCAGCCAGTCCTGCCAGGCGAGGTCATGGCTGTCGCGGATGCGCATCCGGCGTTGCTCGGGCGAGTCGACGAAGAAGAGGCCGCCGAAGGACCAGTGCGCCTGGCCGCCGAGGGAGGCTTCGGGCTCCTGGTCGAGCAGGATGACGCGGCGTCCGGCATCGGCGAGCTCGGCCGTGGCCGCCAGGCCGGCGAGCCCCGCACCGATCACGATCACATCAGCGTCGTACGCCATGGTTTTCCATCCTTCGGAGCGCGAACTGCGCGGGGTTACCGTGCGTACGATCTTCGGGACCGCGGGGCGCCGCGTCAATATCGACCGTCAACATCGACGACGAGACATCCCCGAATCGTGTCACGCCGGGCGCGGTGGTGCGTCTGCCGGGAGAGCGAATCCGACCGGCGGTCGCGGGTGGCGGTTCCCGCCGCGCAGCTCGCCGGAAAGCGTCCCACCTGGAGGGTTCGACTCGCCGGACCGCCTCCGGCACCTCGGCATCACCTTGCCCCCAACTTCCCTTCGCCGACTGCCACTTCGTTTCTGCACTCATTGGACAGGGCCGGGCGGGAGGTGAAAGATCCGGGCCCATGTCTCACGGTGCATCCACGTCCCACGGTGCATCCGGATCTCACGGCGCGTCCGGGTACGAAGGACCGGCTTCCCCGTCCGGGGGTGAAGGACCGGCCTTCCCGTCCCTGCGCCCGATGAGCCCCACCCGGGTCATCCCCGCGCCGCGACCGGTCGAGCACGGCCTGGCCACCGGCGGGCCGCAGGTCATCAAGGGGACGGTCCTGGAGCCCCATCCCGCACCATGGGCGCCATACCGCAGACGTACGGCGGGGGCGATCGTGCTGATCGCGGTCGGCACGGCCGCGGCCCTCGCCATGCTGCTGCCCAGTCAGCCGCCGGGGGCCGGAGGAGCCGCACGCGATGCGGTCGCGAGCCCGGACGCGACTCCCGCACCGGGTGCGGACGTGACGCCCGTACCAGGTAAGGACGTCACGCCTGTACCGGGCGCGGAGACACCCGTCCCGGGCGCGGACCGGCCGGCGGCAGCCTCAGCTCCACCGGGGAGCGGGGCCGGCCCGGGCGGTCTGCCCGACGGGGGGCGCACGTCCGCGCCGCCCCGGGAGCGTACGAAGCATGCGGCGGAGCCCTCCGCCCCCGCGCCCGGTCTCCGTACCGCACCCGCCCGCTCACGCCCGTCCCCCAGAGGTCCGGTCGCCCACCGGCCCACGGCCCGCACCCAAGGGCGGACGAACTCGCGCCACCACGGGTGGCACCACCGGCACGGGCAGCACGACGGCGGCCGGCACGCTGAGGACCGCGAGGACGGCGACCGCCGCTCTGGCCAGGACGGGGACCACGGGCGCGGCGACCAGCACGGTGAAGGGCACCCGCGCGAGCACGGGAAGCGGAGCGCGGACCGGCACGAGGGCTGAAGGCGCTTGGCTGAGCCGAGGCCGCGGGCCACGGCGCCTGAGGCACCCCCAGCGTGAGCTGGGCGACCGAGGCGCGCCGCACGTGCTTGGATGGCGGCATGGCCGAAGTGACACCGAGCTCAGCGGAAGAACTGCTGGACATCGTGGACGAGCAGGACCAGGTGATCGGCCGGGCCCGCCGTGGCGAGGCGATGGCACGCAGGCTCCGGCACCGCTGCGTCTTCGTCCGCGCCCGGGACGCAGACGGCCGGACCTTCGTCCACCGCCGGACCCCGCAGAAACTCGTCTTCCCGTCGCTGTACGACATGTTCGTCGGCGGAGTGGTCGGCGCCGGCGAGTCATACGAGCAGGCCGCGCTGCGCGAGGCGGAGGAGGAACTCGGCGTGTCGGGACTCCCCCAGCCCGTACCGCTGTTCAGGTTCCTGTACGAGACCCCCGAGCACACCTGGTGGTCGTCCGTCTTCGAGGCCCGCTGCACGCTGCCGGTCAGCCCGCAACCGGAGGAGGTCGCCTGGCACGCCTTCCTCACAGAGGAGGAGCTGGAGCACAGGCTCCCGCAGTGGGAGTGGGTGCCGGACGGCCTGGAGGCGTACCGCAGACTCCAGCAGTGGCACGGCCGGTAGGGGTGCGCGGCGTGCCCCTTTCCGCGAAGGCGGTATCCGACCGACTGAGCTCGGCGGCCGCCGGGGTCCGGCTGTGGTGGTCTCCTGCGCGGATTCGCGATGAGGGCGAGACGCCCGACTACCGATTCTCCCTGGCGAACGAACGCACCTTCCTGGCCTGGCTGCGCACTGCGCTGGCGCTGGTAGGCGGCGGTTTCGCGGTCGCCCAGTTCCTGCCGGACCTGCACCGCGGGCTGCGTGTCTCGCTCGCCCTGCTGCTGCTGGCGATCGGTGCCCTGTGCGCGCTGCGGGCCGTCAACCACTGGGTGCGCTGCGAGCGGGCGATGCGGCGCGGCGAGGACCTGCCGGTCTCACACTTCCCTTCCGTCCTGGCGCTGGCGATCGGCGTGATGGCGGTGGTGATGGTGGTCGCCGTGGCCGCGGGCTGGGCCGACTGATGAGACCCGGGGTACGAGATGCCGGGCTGCAGCCGGAGCGGACCCGGCTGGCGTGGCGGCGTACGACCCTGACGTACGCGGTGGCCGCACTGCTGGCGGGGCGTCAGGCACTGCATGGCGGGACGCCGTCACCGCTCGCGGCCGTGGCGGTGGCCCTCGGCGCGCTCACCCTGGCGGTCCTCCTCGCCGTGGCGCACCGCCGCATCCGCTCCCTGGACGTGCCACGGCCGCCCGCACTGGCTCCACGGACGGCCGTGGCCGCGGTGGGCTGCACGATCGCGCTGGGTCTGCTGGGCGTCGCGGTCGTGGTGTGATGGTCCCGCGCAACGAGACCGGGGAGGCACGGGAGGCAGCATGATCAGGACGGGTCGGCAGCCGGCGGACGCGGCGCCGCCCCTGGTCGTCGTCATGGGCGTATCGGGCTCGGGCAAGACGACGATCGGCGAGCTGCTCGCCGACCGGCTCGGACTCCCGTACGCGGAGGCCGACGGATTCCACCCCGCCGAGAACATCGCCAAGATGTCAGCCGGCAGACCGCTCGACGACGCGGACCGCCGCCCGTGGCTGGACGCCATCGCCGTCTGGCTCACCCAGCGGTCCGGGAAGGGCGGGGTGGTCAGCTGCTCCGCGCTCAAGCGCAGCTACCGGGACCGGCTGGCGCAGGCCGTGCCCGAGGTGTTCTTCCTGCACCTCACGGGCTCGTACGAGTTGATCGAGCATCGACTCGCCCGGCGCACGGGCCACTTCATGCCGACGGGCCTGCTGCACTCGCAGTTCGCGGACCTGGAGCCGCTGGATGCGGACGAGCGGGGAGCGACGGTCCCGGTCGACGGCGGTCCGGAGGAGATCGTCGACCGGGCGCTCGCCCGGATCGCTGACGACACGCCCGACTTCCCCGACATCCCGCACTGAGCCTCGGCCTTGATGGGGTGCGCATCGTGCGGGGGCACGTCACCAGCGCGGCACGGCGGGCGTCGTCCAGCCCGGATCGGCCTTGCGCATGGCGGCCGCGTCGTCGCGCTCGCGCATCGTCCCGTCGTCGTCGAGCCAGCGCTTGTGGAGCACGGCGAGCGCGGCGCGGTCCAGTTCGACACCCAGGCCCGGGGCGTCCGACACCTCGAGCCGGCCGTCGCGGAAGGCATGCCGCTCGGTGATGACGTCCTCGCGCTGCCAGGGGTAGTGGGTGTCGCAGGCGTAGTCGAGCACCGGTACGGTCGCGGCGACGTGCGTCATGGCGGCGAGGCTGATGCCCAGGTGCGTGTTGGAGTGCATGGAGAGCCCGACGCCGAAGGCGCGGCAGATCGCGGCGAGTTCGCGGGTACGTATCAGCCCGCCCCAGTAGTGGTGGTCGCAGAGCACGACCTGGACCGCACCGCGGGTGAAGGCCTCCCGGACCTCGGGCACCGTGGTCACGCACATATTGGTGGCGAGCGGAAGTCCTGCGCGGGCGGCGACCTCGGCCATCCGGTCCGTACCGCTGGTGGGGTCCTCCAGGTACTCGAGGATGTCCCGCAGTTCGTCGGCCACGCGCAGCGACGTCCCGACGGACCAGGCGCCATTGGGGTCCAGGCGCAGCGGGTGCCCCGGCAGTGTCCGGGCGAGGGCACGCACCGCGGCGATCTCCTCGTCGGGCGGAAACACCCCGCCTTTGAGCTTGAAGGAGCGGAAGCCGTAGGTGTCGGCGAACCGGCGGGCCTGCGCGACGACTCCAGCCGGGTCGAGCGCCGCTCCCCAGTCGTCGCGCTCCCCGCCCTCGGGGTGCTCGGCCCAGCGGTAGAAGAGGTACCCGCTGTACTCGACGTGGTCACGCACCTTGCCGCCGAGCAGTCGGTGCACGGGCAGGCCCAGCGCCTTTCCCAGCGCGTCCAGGCAGGCGACCTCGAACCCGGAGACGACGGACAGCCGCAGCTTGTCGGTGGTCTGCACGCCGCGCAGCCCGCCCGCGTCCACGGTCGTCTCCACCGGGGCCGAGTCGCCGCAGACCTCGTCGGCCAGTGCCACGAGCGCGTTCACATCGCTGACCGAGCGCCCGGGCAGGGCCTCGGCCAGCGGCCGGGCGAGTTCGAGGTACTTCCCGTCGCCGTAGGTCTCTCCCACTCCCGTCGCGCCGCCTCGTGTGATGACCTCCACGATGAGCCTGGGCGTATACGGCTGGTGTACGCCCTGGACGTTGAGCAGGGGTGGATCGGCCATGAGGACCGGGGTGAGCCGGACGTCGTCGATGATGAGCTCCGTATGCATACATGAACCCTATTCATGCACTCGTTCAACACGCCAGATGGCAGCATCGGACCACTGGACGCCATACCGACTGGTCGGCATGATGGTGCCTACTGACCGACCGATCGTCCCGCGGAGGAGAAGGCCCGGATGAGCAACGACCACCGACCCGCTGGGGTCCCCCCTGCAGGAGGCCCCGGGACTTCGGCATCGGTGGAGGTGCCCCCAGCAGCAGTCCCCCCGGCGGCAGCTGAGGCAGCTGGGGAAGCGCCTGCAGAGGGAGCGCCGCCAGGACTCGACCTCGGGCGGCTGCGCGACCACCTGGACCGCGAGCGACCGGGCCTGGTGCGCGGACCGCTGCGCGCCGAGCTGATCCAGGGCGGCCGGTCGAACCTGACCTACGCGGTCACCGACGGTGCCTCCCGCTGGGTCGTCCGTCGGCCCCCCTTGGGCCATGTCCTCGCCACCGCCCATGACATGACCCGCGAGTACCGGGTGATCAGCGCCTTGCACCGGACCGCCGTGCCGGTCCCGGCACCGGTGCTGCTCTGCCCGGACGAGTCCGTCATCGGTTCGCCCTGCTACGTGATGGAGTTCGTCGACGGGACGCCCTACCGGACCGCCGAGCAGCTCGCGACGCTCGGCCCGGAGCGCACCCGCGGCGTGCTGCTCGGCCTGGTCGACACCCTCGTCGACCTGCACGCCGTGCACCCGGCGGAGGCGGGGCTTGCCGACTTCGGGCGGCCCGACGGCTTCCTGGAGCGCCAGCTGCGCCGCTGGGGCAAGCAGCTGGACGCCTCCCGCAACCGCGAGCTCGCCGGCATCGATGAGCTGCACGCGACGCTCGGCAAGGCCCTGCCGCGGTCCACCGCAGCGACCGTCGTCCACGGTGATTACCGCCTCGACAACGTGCTCGTCGACGCCGACGATCGCATCACGGCGATCCTCGACTGGGAGATGTCCACGCTCGGCGATCCGCTCGCCGACCTCGGACTGCTGGCGATGTACAGCAGGCCGCTCGACCTGTCCGACTCGCCGGTCAGCACCACCGCAGGCGCCCCGGGCCACCCGGAGCCCGCCGAGCTGATCGAGCGATACGCCACCGGCTCCGGCCGCGACGTCTCGGACATCGCCTGGTACACCGCCTTCGCCTGGTTCAAGCTCGCCGTGATTCTCGAGGGCATCCACTACCGCTACACGCTCGGCCGGACCGTCGGCCCGGGCTTCGATCGCATGGGCGATCTCGTCCCCGTCTTCATCGACAACGGCCTCACCACCCTTCAGGAAGGCTGAGCACTCATGGACTTCGCATTCGACGCGCGTACCGAGGAGCTGCGCGGCAAGCTGCTCGCCTTCATGGACGAGCATGTGTACCCCGCGGAGAAGGTGGTCGACGAGCAGCGCGCCCGGCTCAGCTCCCCGTGGCTCACCCCGCCGATCGTGGAGGAACTGAAGGCACAGGCCCGCAAGCAGGGCCTGTGGAACCTCTTCCTCCCCGACGAGGAGTATGGCGCCGGGCTGACCAACCTGCAGTACGCCCCGCTCGCCGAGATCACCGGGCGCAGCCCGCAGTTGGCCCCCACCGCGCTCAACTGCGCCGCCCCGGACACGGGAAACATGGAGGTGCTCGCCCAGTTCGCGAACGAGCAGCAGCGCAGGCAATGGCTCGAGCCGCTGCTCGCCGGAGAGATCCGGTCCGCCTTCGCCATGACGGAGCCGGAGGTCGCGTCCTCGGATGCCACCAACATCGAGACCCGGATCGAGCGGGACGGCGACGACTACGTCATCAACGGCCGGAAGTGGTACATCTCCGGGGCGATGAGCCCCGACTGCAAGATCTTCATCGTGATGGGCAAGACCGACCCGGACGGGGAGGACATCCGCCGCCAGCAGTCGATGATCCTGGTGCCGCGCGACACTCCGGGCGTAGAGGTCCGCCGTGCGATGCAGGTCTACGGCTACGAGGACCACTACCACGGCGGCCACGCCGAGATCGTCTTCGACAGCGTCCGCGTCCCTGCAACGAACCTGATCGGCGAGGAGGGCAGCGGCTTCGCCATCGCCCAGGCCCGCCTCGGTCCTGGCCGCATCCACCACTGCATGCGGCTGATCGGCATGGCCGAGCGGGCCATCGAGCTGATGTGCCGCCGGGCGGTGTCCCGTACGGCCTTCGGCAAGCAGCTCGCGCGGCAGGGCCAGGTCCAGGAGTGGATCGCGGACGCGCGGGTGGCGGTGGAACAGCTGCGGCTGCTGGTCCTCAAGACGGCCTGGCTGATGGACACGGTCGGGAACAAGGGGGCGCACACCGAGATCCAGGCCATCAAGATCGCGACGCCCCGCACGGTCGTGGACATCCTGGACCGGGCTGTGCAGCTGCACGGCGCGGGTGGTGTGAGCCAGGACTTCCCGCTCGCCGAGCTGTGGGCGGGCGCGCGTACGCTGCGGATCGCGGACGGACCGGACGAGGTCCACCAGCGCTCACTCGCGCGGCGCGAACTCAAGCGCTACGAGTAGCCCTCCGGGCGGGGGCGCCGACGTCCCACCGCCACCCCGGCGGTGGGGGGCTCTCCCCCGGCTGCGCCAGGGTCCCCCACCCACCGCCAGCTGAGCCCGCTCGGCACCGCCGAACCACAACATTGGGGTTCCCGCCGCCGCGGCGGCAAAAACCCCGCTACGGCGCCTGGAATCCCCACACCCCCTGGTCGCACGCCGCCGCAGCGGCGCCTCATCCCGCCGCGACGGCGAGAAGCCCGACGTTGTGGTTCGGCGGTGCCAAACCGGCCGCACCCGGGTCCCTAGTGCCGGCCTCCCCCAGCTACCGCTGGGAGGTGCCCCCAGGCCGCAGCGCTCGGAGGAGAAGGTCGGCGAGGTGGTCGGCGACCTGCTGGGGCGACAGTGGCCCCTCGGGGCGGTACCAGCTGGCAAGGTGGTGGACGGACCCGAAGTGGTAGTCCACCACCAGGTCGGCCGGGGTCGAGGTGCTGAACACCCCCGCCTTCTGCCCTTCCTCGATCAGCGCGCGGAACCGCTCGTGATAGCGCCGCCGCTCCGCCCGCACCTGCTTGTTCTTCTCCGGGCTGAGCTGGTGCATCGAGCGGAAGAAGATCGTCGCGTCGTCAAGGTGCTCGATGGTGGTGACCACGACATCGGCCGCGGCACCGCGTAGCCGCTCCTCCACCGGTGCGTCGGCGCCCGCGAAGGCGTCCAACCGCTCCTGCTGCTGTCTCAGCACGCGTCCGTAGATCTCGTGCAGCAGATCGTCCTTCGAACCGAAGTAGTGGTAGAGCGCGCCCTTGGTCACACCGGCCGCCTCGACGATGTCCTGGACGGACGTCCTGTCGTATCCGCGCTCGGCGAAGAGACGGGTGGCTGCAGCCAGCAGCCGCTGCGGCACGGGTGTCCCATCGCCCTCCATTGCCTTGGCCATCGCCGCCACCTGCCCCTCTTTCTCCCTCTGCGATCCTGCCCGGGTCATGTGCGGGAGCGCAGCTCCCGTCGGAGGATCTTCCCACTCGTCGTCTTCGGCAACTCCGGCAGGACCTCCACCTCGCGCGGATATTTGTAGGCTGCGAGGCGTTCCCTGCAGTACGTGACCAGCTCCTGCGACTCGGCGGGTACCCCGGGGCGCAGACTGACGTACGCCTTGACGGACTCGCCGCGGTAGGTGTCGGGCACGCCCACCACAGCAGCCTCGCGTACGGCCGGGTGAGTGTAGAGCACGTCCTCGACCTCACGCGGCCACACCTTGAAGCCGGAGGCGTTGATCATGTCCTTCAGGCGGTCGACGACGTACAGCCAGCCGTTCTCGTCCATGAAGCCGATGTCGCCGGTACGCAGCTCGCCGTCCGGGATCGCGGCGGCGCTGTCCTCGGGCCGTCCCCAGTAACCGGGCACGACCATCGGGCCGCGCACCGCGATCTCGCCGTGTTCGCCGAAGGGCACGTCCCCGCCCTGCTCGTCCACGATGCGTACGACCGTGTCGGGGCCGGGCACACCGACGGACAGGGTGCCCGAGATCGGGTCGACCGGCGCCTCCTTCTCCGGCGGGACGCTGGCGCAGGGCGCGGTGCACTCGGTGAGCCCGTAGCCGTTGCGGATGTACGCCCCGAAGCCGGCCCGGAACTTCTCCACCAGGGCGGGCGGCACCGGCGCGCCGCCGGAGGAGAGCATCCGGAAGGAGCTGAAGTGGTCGGGCGTGGCTGCGGGGTGGGCCGCCAGGGCCATGTACGCCGTGGACGGGCCGACGGTGTAAACGGGCCGGTACTCGAGGAAGGCGTCGAGGACGACGCCCGGCTCGAAGCGGTAGGCGAGCGCGAGGGTGCCGGCGTTCGCCAGGGAGGCCGCGAGCTCGCAGACCATGCCGGTGATGTGGAAGAGCGGCGCGAGAGCGAAGATCGTGCTGCCTTCGGGGAGACCGAGGCCGGTGCGCTGGCGCTCGGCGTTGTAGGCGATGTTGCCCTGGGTGTTCATGGCCCCCTTGGGGGTGCCGCTAGTGCCCGAGGTGTAGCTGATCAGCGCGATGTCGTCGCTGGTGAGCTCCCGGCCGCCGGGCACCGCTGCGCCCCCGCGCGCGACGGCCAGCAGGTCCTCGGCACCAGCCGGCACCGGCATGCGCTCCCCGCGCAGCACCCGCACGTCGTCGCGCGTCTGAAGGTCGGCCTCGCCGGTGGTCAGGGAGATACCCACCCGAGAATCGGCCGCGGTGGCCCGCAGATACGCCTCCCAGGCGTGATCGGCGCAGACCAGTGCGGAGACGCGGGCATCGGCGAGAACGTGCGCGACCTCCCGGTCCTTGTACATCGGATTGACGGGCACGACGATGCCGCCGGCCTTCCAGGCCCCCAGCAGCGCGAGGACGAACTGCGGAACGTTCTGCAGGATGATGGCGATCCGGTCGTCACGCGCGAAACCGCGCTCGGCGAGATGACCCGCTATGCCGTCGGACAGCTCGTCGACCTCGCGATAGCTCAGCCGCCCGTCGAAGTAGGCGAGCGCGGTGTGGTCGGGCGCGCGGCGCACGGCGTCCCGGAAGGCGTGCAGCACGGTCTCCGGCGGATCGGCGGGAGCCCGCTGGACGTCGGTGAGCTGGGCGAGCCAGGGCTTGGACGCATAGCTGGACGGGCTCAACGGGCTCATTCGGCCTCCCCCTCCCACTTCTGCTGAAGGTGGTTCATGTTGGTCAGCCAGCGCTCGGTGTCGGTGGCGCGCGCGGTGTAGAAGTCCGCGACCTCGGGGTGCGGAAGGACCAGGAACCGTTCCTCGGCCATCGCGGCGAAGAGGGCGTCCGCGACCTGCTCGGGCTCGATGGCGGTCGGTGCCAGGACCAATTCCCCCGCGCTGCCGGCCGCCCGCAGCATGTCCGTACGGACACCCTGGGGGCAGATGGCGTGCACCTGGATGCCGCGGTGCCGGTAGGTGAGCGAGAGCCACTCGGCGAAGGCGAGGGCGCCGTGCTTGGTGACGCTGTACGGGGCCGCGCCGATCATCGTGAGCAGCCCCGCCGCGGAGACGGTCGACACGAACCGGCCACTGCCCCGCTTCAGCCACTCCGGCAGCAGCTCGCGGGCCGCCCGGACGTGCGCCATCACATTGACGTCCCAGGCGGCGGCCCACACGTCCTCCGGGGAGCGGGGCCCGCCGGCCGAGGCGAGCCCGGCGTTGGCGCAGTAGACGTCCACCCGGCCGCCCAGCGCGTCGCGGGCTTCGGACACGATGGCGGAGGCGTCCCCGGGCACGGCCGTGCCCCCGACCTCCTCGGCGACGGCCTTGGCCTTCTCGGCGTCCACGTCGTTGACCACCACCCGGGCGCCTTCGGCGGCAAACCTGCGGGCGAGGGCGGCCCCGATGCCGCCGCCCGCTCCGGTGACGACGACTCCGGCGTCCTGGACGGTCTTCACGATCGCGCTCCTTCGACTCGATTGGCGGCAGACTAACCGGTCGGTATGTCGTACGGGAAGGGGCACGTACACGTGGCCGGTCGAGGTCGTTCCCCAGGGCGGCCGGGGGCGCTAGCGTCCACGGACATGCCGACTTCTGATGCATCGCATCTCTCCAGACGGAGCCTGCTGGCCGCCACCGGCGCCGTGGGGACGGTCGCGGCGGGAGCCGCACCCGCCGCCGCGACCGGACGACGTACTGAGGAGGCAGCCGGGACACCCGGCCGGCGCCGGGTCCGTACGGGCTTCGAGCGGCTGGCCGCATCCGGCTACCGACCGCTGGACGGGCAGCGCGTGGGGGTGGTGACCAACCCGACGGGCGTGACCCCGGACGTCCGGCACATCGTGGACGTCATGCATGCCGACGACCGGGTGAACATCACCGCCGTCTTCGGCCCCGAGCACGGCTTCCGGGGGACCTCCCAGGCGGGCGGCTCCGAGGGCCGGTACGACGACCCGGCGACCGGCCTGCCGGTCTTCGACACGTACCTGAAGAGCGGCAAAGAGCTCGCGGACATCTTCACCAAGTCCCGCGTCGACACCGTCGTCTTCGACATCCAGGACGTGGGCGCGCGCTTCTACACCTACATCTGGACGCTCTACGACTGCATGGTCGCGGCGGTCCTGGCGGGCAAGCGGTTCGTGGTACTCGACCGGCCGAACCCGATCACCGGGCGCAACGCCTTCGGCCCCGTGCTGGACAAGGCGTACGCGAGCTTCGTGGGGCGGGAGCCGATCGCGCAGGCGCACGGCATGACGGTGGCCGAGCTGGCACTGCTGTTCAACGACGTGTTCCTGCCCGAGGCGGCGGGCCGGGCCGTCGAGCTGCAGACGGTGATGATGTCCGGCTGGCGGCGCGGGGACTTCTACGACCGGACCGGGCTGCCCTGGGTGCCGCCGAGCCCCAACATGCCGACCCCGGAGACCGCTCTCGTCTATGCCGGTACGTGCCTGTTCGAGGGCACGAACCTCTCCGAGGGGCGCGGCACCACACGGCCGTTCGAGCTGCTGGGCGCGGAGGGCATCGACCGCCGGTGGGCGCAGGCGGTGAACGCCCTCGACCTGCCCGGGGTCAGCTTCCGGGAGGCGTACTTCGCGCCGGTCTTCTCCAAGTTCCAGGGCAAGACCGTCGGGGGCGTCCAACTGCACGTCCACGACCGGGAGGCGTACGACCCGGTGCGCACCGGCATCGGCCTGCTCGTCACCGCGAAGCGGGTGTGGAGCGGCTTCGCATGGCGCCCGGACCGCTGGATCGACAAGCTGACCGGGTCGGCGACGGTCCGCACCATGATCGACGCGGGCGCCGGGACGGACGAGGTGGTCGAGGCCTGGCAGGACCGGCTGGCCGACTTCCGCGCCGTCCGCAGGATGTTTCTCCACTACCGCTGAGCACCGCCCGCGCCGCTGCTCGCCGCGTCCTCGCGGAGCCGGGCGGGCGGCAACTCACCGTGCCCCGGCCCGGATCTCGCCGGGCGCGCCGCCCCGCCCAGGGCCCCTTGCCGGTCAACTCCCAGCGGAGAGTGCCGTCGCTGCCATTGACGCCCCGTCATGGAATTGACCCGGCAGCGGGCGGCACGCCCGCTGTCACCGGTGCCGGGGGAACTCCACGACCTGCTGGTAGGTCGGCCGGTTCTGCCAGTGGATGAGGTCGTGGGTGAGCCCGCCGACCGGCCGGTGGACGATCGCGTCGGCACACCACTGATCGCCCGCCTTGCAGTCGGAGTCGCCCGGATAGACCTCGGTGGCGGACTTGTCCACGGCTCGCTTCAGGCTCGCGAGCAAGGTGTCACGGCAGGCCGTCCGCTCGCCGTTCCCGCAGTACGCCTTGGCCGGCCACCCCTTCACCGGCTCGCCCAGCACCCGACGCAGGTCTTTGTCGACATAGCTCCACCAGCCGAACAGGAACGACGAACCCGCATGCGAGCCGGTCGAGCCGTGGCCCGACGAGGGCGACTCGTCGATCCCGAGATTCGTGCGGAGGGCGTCGTAGAGTCCGCGTCCCAGCCCTGGTTCGAACTCCGCCTCGACGAGAAGGGGCCACCAGGCGTCCATGATGCGTACGGCGTCGGAGTGGGCGTAGGTGTGCGAGCCGGGGGCGGTTTCGCGTCGCTGCGCGCCCGCCGCCAGCCAGGCCTCCAACTGCTGGACGGCCTTGCTGAGCTGGGGGTCGGTGACCGGCGCGCCGCGTACCACCTGCAACAGCTCCGGCAGCACGTCCTCACCGCGCAGATCCGTGACGCCCGCCTCGGCCATCGCGCGGGTGAGCGAGGCCCGGGTCACCCCGCCCTTCCGGACGAGCTTCGCCACCCGGTCGTCCAGCAGGTCGCCGCGGTGCACGGATCCGTTGCCGAAGCCCGCGGCGGAGTAGTCCCGTGCCTGCTTGTTGTTCCAGGAGATGTAGTAGTCCTGGTCGACGGACTGCGGGTGCTGGGCCGGTGGCGTGTAGGCGGCGGTGTTGGCCGACGGGTCGAAGTCCCGCCACTCGTACGCCTTCTCGGCCCGGATGGGCAGCGCCGGGTCGACGGCCGCGGCCCGTACGGGGTTGAGTCCGCTGTTGTAGTACGCGGTCTGCCGGGAGTCGGCGTAGAACCAGTTGAAGGCGTAGTCGATGTGCTGGGCGGCGCGCTGGAAGGAGGCCGCGTCGCGGACATGGCCGGGGTCGTTGAGCATCTGGAAGCCGATGATGGAGTCGGCCTCGTGGCGGTAGGTGGAACGCAGCGAGGTGTAGGCCACGGGCTCACCACGGACGGTGGCGCGGTGCGTCACGATGCCGTACGCCGTGCGGTACACCTGCATCCGGTACGAGCCCGGGGCCGTGGAGTCGGCGACCGACGGCTTCCACGCGTTACGCCGCTCCAGCTTCTCCATGGGCACGCAGGCACCGTGGTGCCGGTAGTGGGTGG
This sequence comes from Streptomyces sp. KR80, assembly GCF_052245555.1. NCBI lineage: Bacteria > Bacillati > Actinomycetota > Actinomycetes > Kitasatosporales > Streptomycetaceae > Streptomyces > Streptomyces sp. KR80. The sequence continues at coordinate 31,319 of NZ_JBQQCD010000029.1, read as the reverse complement.
ATTCCCTGGTCGGCCGGGACCCGTCTGTCTCGCACAGCTCGAGAGCGTAGGTGTCGGTGATGTCCTGGCCGGCGGAGGTCGCGCTCCAGGCGTAGTCCTGGCCCCGGCCCAGTTGGACGTACATGCCGAGGCCGGCGAAGGTCGCGCCGCGGGCGCTGATGCCGGGGCCCTGGAGCTCCTGGAGCATCAGCAGCTGTGGGGCGACGTAGCCGGTCTGCGGCCCGAAGACGGCGATCGGGTTTCCGCTCGCCGTGTGGTCGCCGGAGACCACGAGGGCGTTGGACATGCCGTGCTTGGTGCTGAACAGGTTCCCGGGCAGCACCCCGTCGTCGTGCAGGCCTTGGAGCGGCTTCAGTCTCCGCGGAGCCTTCACCGGTGCCTTGTGCGGCTCGGCGGCGGATCCAGTGCGGTCGTAGACCAGTTGCTCGGGCTTGACGGAACCCGGGTCGGGAAGCGCCGTGCCCTCGGCGTGCCGGGGCTTGCCCGCGTACGGGAACCGGCTGCCGTCGTGCACGGTCAGCACGGCCTCGGGGTCGTTGCGCTGCCGGAAGGACTCCCACACCGATGTGCCCTTGGCGGCGCCGTACTTGCTCTGTGCGGCGAGCAACGACAGCGCCGACTGCACTTCACCGCCACCGCCGTTGCCGAAGAGGGCGCCGACCACCGAGGCCAGGGCGATCAGATCGGTGACCTTGAACGGCTCGATCTCGCCGACGTTGGTGATGGCGTCGATGTGGCCGGTGAGCACGTACTCGCCCGGGAAGTACCGGCCGTCCTTCGCGTCCTTGCGGTAGGCGTTGAGGCCGTCGACGTAAGCCTGGGTGTCGGCCATGGCCTGCTTGCCGCGCTCACCGCCGGTGGCGATGATCCGGTCGATCTGCGCCTGAAGGTCCTTCTCGGTGTACGGGGCCTGCGGCCAGAACCCCTGCTCAAGTCCCTGGTTGCTGCGCGCACCGCCCGCGAAGGGGGTCAACTCACCGCGACCGATGTGCCGGAACAAGTCGATCAGCCAGAGGCGGTCCTGGCCTGCCGCGTACCCCGCGCCGAACTCGGTCCCCTCGCGGGTGGTGCCCTGGATGTGCGGAACGCCGGTCTTCTTGTCGCGGGTGATCGTCACGTCGGGGCGGGGCCGGATGACGGAGCCGACCTGGTCCTTCGGCACCCCGAAGGAGGAGTCGTTGAAGAATTCGGCCAGTTTGTCGTCGGTGAGCGAGGACTGGCCGGCGACCAGGTCGTTGTAGCGGCCGAGTTGGTCGGAGCTGTGCGCGGGCCGGGTACCGAAGACCCGGTGGGCAAGGATCTCGGCGAGGGTGGCGTTGCCGTTCTGACCGGGTGGCAGGATGTCGGCGCACTGGCCCTGACAGTGATCGACGACGGATGAGCCCTGCTCGGCGGCCGCGGGCCGCGGCAGCGGGGACACGAGCCCGGCGCTGAGCGCCAGGACGGCGACGACGACCGGCACGCTGCGGGAGCGTAGCGATCTGCGGACGGTGGGGCGGTGGCTGCGCCGACGCATACCTTGCTCCTCCTGATTCCTCCCAGTGGCAGTGCGGAGGTTACCGGCGGTATGCCACGGCGGGAAGGTGAGCGGATGTCACCTTTTCCGAATCGCCCCATCTCAGCGGAGGCGCACATCGCTCGATGAAGCGTTCGATTGGATCCGATCTGCTGCGCCGTTCGTCCCACCCTCATCGCCAAACGTGCGAATGACGGAGGTGGCAAGGGATGGCCGGATTCAGAAGTCTCGCCGAGCATGTGCGCGACCCCCTGATCGTGACCCGCCGAAGGCGTACCGCCCTGCGCAAGTGCCTGGAGAAATTTGCGCCTTACGGTCACCGGGCGACCTGGCACCATCTGTGCACCCGGGTCGGCATCGGCACGGAGGACCGGCAGCCCGACCCCGAGCGGCTCGTCGCCGCGCTGGCCGAACTGGAGGAGGCGCGGACCATATGGCTCGCGTACGAAGAGCAGTTCGCGGCGCGGCGGAAGCGGGAGAAGCACGACGGCCTGCGCCAGCCCGGCGCCCTCGACGGCTGGCACCGCCGCACGTGGGGCGGCTGCGGGGTCCTCTGGTGCGACGACCCGCTGCTCCACCCGTCCGCTCCGCTGCCGGACGTGCTGCGCAGGCTCATCACTGCACTGGATGCGGCGCCGGGCGCGATCTGCCCGGTCTGCGCCGGCGACCGCATCGTCTGGCGCCACGGCCTGGACCACCATCCGGACTGCGGGCCGGTCTGCACGGGGTGCGGCATCGTCGTGCCCGAGCCCGTACTGGCCCCGCGTGCCCTGGCGGAGGCGAAGAGATCCGCCGGCGAGGCGCTGGTCCGGGCGTAGCCGAAGCGGTCCTGGGCGCCGGGCCTGCACAGCGCCGCCACTGACTCTCACGGCAGGGGCACGCTGGATCGGATCTGGTCACTACCGGCCAGTAGTGCGAGGATCTGACCCACTCGCCGAGAGGACGGATGGGCATGGCCGAGCTGCACGATCTGACAGCGCTGGAGCAGGGAAAGGCAGTCCGGGAGGGGACGCTCTCGCCGGTGGAGATCACCGAGCACTACCTGGAACGCATCGATCGGCTGGACGCGGGCCTGGGCGCCTTCATCACGCCCGCCGCCGAACTGGCCCGTAAGCAGGCCTCCGACGCCGAGAGCCAGGCGCTGTCGGCCCGACGGGACGGCAGCGAGCTGTCCCCGCTGCACGGGGTGCCGGTACCGGTGAAGGACCTCAACCTCGTGGCGGGCGTGCGCTGCACCTTCGGCTCCCAGGCCTTCGTGGACCACATCCCGGACGTCGACGACCATGTCGTCACCAAACTGCGCGCGGCCGGCACGGTGATGCTCGGCAAGACCAACACCCCCGAGTTCGGCCTGCCCTGCTACACCGAGAACCGGGTCGCGCCCCCGGCCCGCACCCCCTGGGACCTCGACCGGTCGGCGGGCGGGTCGAGCGGCGGCGCGGCTGCCGCGGTGGCGGGCGGGCTCGCACCGCTCGCGCACGGCAGCGACGGCGGCGGCTCGATCCGCATCCCCTCCTCGGTCTGCGGGTTGTACGGGATCAAGCCGAGCCGGGGACGGGTCAGCGGAGGCCCGGTGCAGCACGACATCAGCGGGCTGAGCACCTCCGGTCCCATCGCCCGTACGGTCGCGGATGCCGCCGCGCTGCTCGACGTGCTGTCCGGGACCATGCCCGGCGACCCGTACGGGGCCCCGGCCCTGCCGCCCGGCGAGTCCTTCCTCGACCACGCCCGACGGCACCCGGCCGAGCGGCTGCGGGTGGTCTCGCTGCTCACCCCACCGGTGCCGGGCGTCGAGTTGCATCCGGACTGCCGGGCGGCAGCGGACGACGCCACGTCGCTGCTACGTGAACTCGGCCACCACGTGGACGAGGTGGACTTGCCGGTGGACGACTCGGTGCGGCGCGCGTTCACGGCGGTCTGGGATGTGATGGCGTTGACCCGCCCGCTGCCGCCGGGGTCCGACGAGCTGCTGGAGCCGCTCACCCGGCATCTGCGCGAGTGCGGCACCCGCGTGTCCGGCCGGGAGTTCGCCGATGCGCTGTACGCGTTCCGGATGCTCGGCCAGCTGGTCGAGGACGCGCTGCTGACCCGCGGGACCGGGTACGACGTGATCCTCACGCCCACCCTGGCGCAGCCACCGGCGCTGGTGGGCGAGTTGCGCAATGACGCCGACCCGGCGGCGGAGTTCGCGGCGATGGCCGCCTTCACACCCTTCACACCGCTGTACAACGCCACCGGTCAGCCCGCGGTGAGCCTGCCGCTGCACTGGTCGGCGGAGGGCCTCCCGATCGGCGTCATGCTCGGCGGCCGGTACGGCGAGGAGACGACGCTGATCTCCCTCTCCGCCGAACTGGAGGAGGCCCGCCCGTGGACGGGGCGGCGTCCGTCGGTCTGGTGAGGCCTGCCGTGCGGTGAATCCGGCGTGGCCACTGCCGCGCCGGGCGGCGTGCCGGGGCGGCTCAGCGCTTGCGCTCGACCAGGAGGCGCGAGCCGCTCCCCCGTTCGCCGATCACGTCGTCCGGGTTGGACAGCACGCAGTTGTCCAGCGAGAGGCAGCCGCAGCCGATGCAGTCCGTGAGGTGGTCGCGCAGCCTGCCCAGCTGCTCGATGCGCTGGTCCAGCTCCGCGCGCCACACCGCGGAGAGCCTGGCCCAGTCCTCGCGGTTGGGGGTTCGCTCATCGGGCAGCTCGGCCAGCGCGTCCCGGATGGTGGCGAGGGGGATGCCGACGCGCTGCGCGGCACGGACGAACGCCACCCGGCGCAGCGCGTCACGGCTGTAGCGACGCTGATTGCCCGACGTGCGGCGGCTACTGATCAGCCCCTTGGACTCGTAGAAGTGCAGCGCGGAGACCGCTGCGCCGCTGCGGGCGGACAGCTGCCCGACGGTGAGTTCGTGAACAGTGGTGGGAATCTGGGGCACGGAGCCCAACCCTACGACCGTTGACAGACGAGCGTCGTGGAACCATGCTGAGCAACTGCTTAGTACGTAGGGACGGACGGGACGCCCGGTGGAGGTAGGGGACATGGCAGAACCTCGGGTCTTCGGATCGCTCGACGAACTGCGGTCGGCGGTCGGCGAGCAGTTGGGCACGAGCGACTGGCTGGAGATCGACCAGAAGCGGGTCGATCTCTTCGCGGACGCGACCGGTGACTACCAGTGGATCCATGTCGATCCGGAGAAGGCCGCGGCCGGACCGTTCGGGACAACCATCGCCCACGGCTATCTCACGCTGTCGCTGCTTCCGGCGCTCGTGCCCCAGCTGCTGCGGGTCGAGGGCGTACGGATGGGCATCAACTACGGCTCCAACAAGGTCCGCTTCCCCGCACCGGTGCCGGTGGGCTCGCGGGTGCGGGCGACGGCGCGGATCGCCGATGTGAGCGAGGTCGAGGGCGGAGTCCAGCTGACGACGGCCGTGACGGTCGAGCGTGAGGGCGGCGACAAGCCGGTCTGCGTCGCGGAGACCGTGAGCCGGTTCTATCTCTAGATGAATGAGTCCGAGGACACTGGCATGCCCTCGGCAGTGGTCAGCAGGTACAGCCGAAAGCCCCAGAAGAACCGGGAGTGGCTGCGGCAGTAGCCATAGTCGGCATGCCCGGCCAGGGCGGACGCTTGACCGTCCTGCGGGAGGCAGGGCACGGCCGCGGGATGGAGTCGATCAGCCGCAGGCCGTCGTGCCAGGCCGGCACCTGCCTGGCCAGTGCCTCGATCACCGTCGAGATCAGCGGCCCGGCTGCGTTCAGGCGTACCCCAGCATCCCCGAGAGCCGCTTGCCCGCCGCCACCACCGCGTCGATCACGGGCGGCAGCGCCTCGGGCGGCAGCCGGACGGTGGGCGCCGAGATGTTGACGGCGGCCACGGGCGACCCGCGGAAGTCCAGCACCGGCGCCGCCACCGCGGTCAGGCCGGGCTCGTGCTCCTCGGCGCACACCACGTAACCGGCCCGGCGCTCCTCGTGAAGACGCTCCAGCAGGGCGGGAACGGTCCGGGGCGCGCGCTCGCTGCCGGGCAGGGTTTCTCCCGCAGTCGCGAGCAGCGCGGCCACCTCGTCGTCCGAGAGGCCCATCAGCAGGGCGCGCCCGGAGGAGGTGCAGTTGAGCGGGGACGTCTGGCCGACGCGCTCGTGGACCTGGAGGGTGCGGGCGGGGCGCTCCGACAGCACTGTCACCACGGCGTTCCCGGCCAGCGATGTGAGGTGCGCCGCCTCGCCGAACTGACGGACGAGGGCGCGCAGCACGCCGGGCGCCTCATGCCGCAGCGGGTTGTCCTCGGCGGCCGCGGCGAGGGCGAAGAACTGCCAGCCCAGCCGATACTCCAGCGTCTCCGGGTCGCGCACGGCGAAGCCCTCCTCGGCCAGCACCTTCAGGGTGCGCGAGACCTGCGTCTTCTCCCTGCCGATCGCGTTCGCCACCTCCTGGACGCGCAGCGGCCCCTGACCGAGAGCGCGCAGGACGTTCAGGGCGCGCTGCACGCTGCTGAGTCCGTCGTTGCTCATGGGACCACCTTCCCGCAGGCGTGCGTATAGCGCAACACAAGTTGTCCTATACGCCCTGACCACCTAAGGTCGATGCGCATGTGTGGCATAGCTGCGATTTATCACCAGTCCCCCAAGGACTCCGACCCCCTCCATACATGCGCCGCGGGCCGATTGATGCTGGACGGCATCAGGCACCGCGGCCCTGACGACAGTGACCACTGGTCCATCGGGCGTTCCGCCTGGCTCGGCCATACGCGTCTGTCGATCGTCGACCTCGACGGCGGACGCCAGCCCCTCAGCGCCCCCGACACCCCCGGCGACTGGGCGCTCGTCTGCAACGGCGAGATCTACAACCACGCCGACATCCGCGCCGAACTCGGAGAGGCGTCCTTCACCACCTCGTCCGACAGCGAGTCGGCCCTGGCCCTGCTGAAGCTGCACGGCCCGTCCGCTCTGGACCGCCTCCACGGCATGTGGGCGCTGTGCGCCGCCACCCCCGACGGCCGCTTCGTCGCCGCCCGCGACCGGATCGGCATCAAGCCCCTGTACTGGGCGCGCCAGGACGGCTGCATCTGGTTCGCGTCCGAGCTGCGCGCCTTCCCGCGTGAGGTCCAGCCCGCGGTCGAGGCGTTCCCGCCCGGCTGCTACTGGACGCCGGAGACCGGCATCGTCCGGTTCGCCGAGCCTGTCACGCGTCCTGCCGAATCCGCCGAGAGCTGGCAGGATCTGGTCCCCGAGATCGCCGAGAAGGCCACCCACGAGGTTCTCGTGGACTCCGTGCGCCGGCATCTCATGGCGGACGTCGAGGTCGGCGTCTTCCTCTCCGGCGGGCTCGACTCCAGCGTCGTGGCCGCCATCGCCGCCCGCGAGTACGCCAAGGCCGGCAAGCGGCTCAAGACGTTCGCCGTGGGCACCGAGGACTCGCCCGATCTGCTCGCGGCCCGCGAGGCGGCGGCGTTCCTCGGGACCGAGCACCACGAGGCCGTCTTCGATGCGGAGCAGGCAACGGCCGTATTGGACAAGGTGGTCGCGTCCGTCGAGTCGTTCGACGCCAGCCTCATCCGCAGCGCGGTGCCCAACTGGTTCCTCTCGGAGCTGGCCTCCCGGCACGTCAAGGCCGTCCTGACCGGTGAGGGCGCGGACGAGCTGTTCGCCGGCTACGACTACTACCACAGCGCGCACGCCGACCCCGCCGAACTGGACGCCGAGCTGGCGCGCACCATCGGCGACCTCCACGGGCTGAACCTCCAGCGCTGCGACCGCGTCACGATGGCGCACGGCCTCGAGGCGCGGGTGCCGTTCCTGGACGCGCAGGTCATCGCGCACGCCATGTCGCTGCCGCCCGAGCTGAAGGGACTTGAGCCCGACGGCATGGAGAAGGGCCACCTGCGCCGGGCGTTCGTGGGCTGGCTCCCTGAGCATCTGCTGTGGCGCCGCAAGGAGCAGTTCGGCACGGGCAGCGGTGCGCAGGACGTGCTGACCCCGCGGCTGGACGAGCAGGTGAGCGAGGCCGAACTCCGCGCGGAGGCACCGGAGGTGGAACTGCGGACGGCCGAGGAGCTGGCCTACTACCGGGCGTTCCGGCGAGCGCTGCCGGACGTGCGCCCGGAGGCGGTGCTGACGCGGTTCGCCACGGCGTGACGGGAACGTGAGGATTCTCCTGCCGAACTGGCCCTGGCCAGGCAGGTGCCGGCCTGGGGGACGACGGCCCGCGGCTGATCGACTCCACCTCGCTGCCGTGCGCTGCCTCCCGCGGGACGGTAGCCGCGTCGGGCCTGACTAACCCTGCCGGACGGCACCGACCATGCGGAGGACGAGGTCGGCATACAGATCCCCGACCTCGTCGGGCGTACGCCGGCCCTCGGCCTTGAACCAGCGCGCCACGTCGATGCAGAGCGACAGCACGGCGAGCGTCGTGCCGGGCACGTCGGGGACGTCGAAGTCGCCCGCCGCGACACCGTCCTGGATGATCGACCGCATCGCGCCGTCGACTTCGCGGCGCAGAGCGCGGATCTCCGCGTAGTGCTCCGGGCCGAGCGCACCCAGCTCGTACTGGACCACCCGGGCGGTGGTGTGGTGCTGGGCGTGCCACCGGACGAAGGAGCGCACGGCGGCGGCGAGCCGTTCGGCCGGGCCCCCTTCCCCGGCCGCGGCCTCCCGCAGAGTCGCGAGCGAGAGCTGGTGGCCCACGCTGCTGATCTGGAAGAGCAGCTCTTCCTTCGTCCGGTAGTGGATGTAGAGCGCGGCCGGGCTCATGCCGGCGCGACCGGCGATGTCGCGGGTGGTGGTCGCGTGGTAGCCGCGCTCGGCGAAGGCCTGGACCGCGGCGATCACCAGCCGTCTGGCGGCGTCGGGAGTGACGCCGGCCCACTGCTCGGTCTGCTCCACCTCGGTGCTCATCGCACGCACGCCCCGTTCTCCCGGACCTCACCCTGCCCCCGCGGACTCTCCCCGGACAGGACGACCACCATACATCGAAACTGAGCAAGCGCTTAGGAACTGCCCGGCACAGGCCATGGGCCTAGCACTGCTAGTTTTCGGCTGGACGGCCCCTACCATGTGCCGCATGGCGCGCCCCCGCAAGCCCCTGCTCAGCCGTGATCGCATCGTCGCGGCAGCCCTCGCCCTGATCGACCACGAAGGGCTGGACGCGGTGTCGACACGTCGGCTCGCGGCCGAACTCGGGGTGAGCGGGCCGTCGCTCTACAACCACTTCAAGGTCAAGGACGAGATCCTGGATGCGGTCGCGGACACCGTCGTCGGCGAGGTGGATCTGTCGGTGTTCGACGGCGACGCGGACTGGCGGACGGCACTGATGGAGTGGAGCCGTTCGTACCGTGCAGCGCTCGCAGCACACCCCAACATCGTGCCGTTCCTCGCCCGGGGTCCGGGACGCCGGGCGGCCGGGCTGAGCATGGCGAACGCCGTCTTCGGCGCCCTGGTGGACGCGGGCTGGCCACCCGCCCAGGCGACCCGTATCGGCGCGCTGATGCGCTACTTCGTCGCGGGCTCGGCACTCGGCTCGTTCGCCCGCGGCTTCGTGGACGACGCCGACGCATACGACCCCGCGGACTACCCCCGTCTCGGCCAGGCCCACCTGCTGGCCGAACACCAGCAGCGGGTCGACGAGGGCGCCTTCGAGACCGGCCTCACGGCCCTGCTGGACGGTCTGGCCCTGCAGTACGAGCAGCTGCCTTCGGCCTGAGCCTCAGCGTCGGGCTGGGGGTACCTCCCGGCGGTAGCTGGGGGAGGCGGACGCGGCAAGTGCCGCACGGGCCTCGTCGGCGACGGCTGCCGGCACGTCCCGCGCGAGGACGCTGTGGAGCGCCGCCTCGTACGCCGCGTCCAACGCTTCGGCCGCCGCAGTCGGCACGTCGGGGGTGACGCCGACCCCCTCCCAGTTGGTGCCCGAGACCGGGTTGACGGCACGGACGCCGGGGACGAAGAGCCGCAGGTGATCGGTCAGCCGGTACCAGCTGCCGGCGTTCGCGCCGCCGCGGGTGCGCTCGCCGACGACCACCGCGCGGCCGCGTTGCTGGAGGTTGTACGTGAACTCCTCCGCAGCGGAGAACGTGTCCCCCGACGTGAGGACCCAGACCGGCTGCGCGCCGCCGAAGCGGGGACCCGGGGCCCAGGACACCGTCCAGAACTGGTGCTGCCTGCCCGCCGACCGGTTCTCCAGGGTGTTCAGGTGCACGGGCTCGTCGAAGAGGTAGCTGCTCAGGAGCGTGACCATCTCTGGGTTGCCCCCGGTGTTGCGGCGCAGGTCGACGATCAGCGCCTCGGCGCGGGCGAGCAGGGTCATGGCCGCGATGGCCAGTTCACCCGCCTCGTCGGGGCGTAGAAGTTCCGCAGGTCCAGCAGGCCCACATTGCCCGGCAGCCGCTCGACGCGCGAGAAGCCGCCGTTGTTGGCCCGGGTGTCGAGCGGCGAGCGGAGCGCCTTGGGCAGGCGGCCCGCTTCCGGACCGGTGTCCGTCTCGGCCGCGGGCAGCCGCTCCGCACAGTGTTCGAGGCGCAGATGCTTGTCGCCGGTGGCCGCCTGCAGCACGGCGGTTATGGCGGTGGCGAACGCCTGGCCCTCGACCGCCTCTTCGCCCGCCCGAGAGCCGCCCGCCCAGCGCTCCCGCAGGGCCTTGACCGCGAGCTCGGCGGCCTCCGGGACGACGTACAGCGTGCGCAGCCGCTCCTCGATCGTCGCGAGGAGCGACGTCAGGCCGACCCTGTGGATGTCGGTGGTCATCGGGTCAAGAGGTATCCCCGATGTGCCGCGGCCGCAAGGGATTTGTCGGCGAACCCCGATCGGATCGCCGGGCGGATCGCCTGACCGACCGCGGCGTGCGCCGCGCACCGGCCGTTCCCGACAACTAGAAGACCACCAGCGTGCGGCCGCCGCGGCCGCTGATCATGGCGTCGAAGGCGGCCGGGATGCCATCCAGGCCGATCCGGTCGGTGACCATGCCCGCCAGATCCAGGCGGCCTGCGCGGATGTGGTCGGCGAGCAGCGGGAGGTCCTTGGCCGGGTCACAGTTGCCGTAGACACACCCGGAGAGCGTGCGGCCGAAGTGGAAGAGTTCCAGGGCGGAAAACGAGACCTGCTGGTCCTTGCCGCCGATCCCGACGACCGTGGTACGGCCGCCGCGGCGGGTGGCGTCCCAGGCGGTGCGGATGGTCTCGGCGCGGCCCACGCACTCGACGGCGACGTCTGTGCCGTGCCCGCCGGTGAGCTTACGGATCCGCTTGGCGGTGTCCGGAGCGGAGAGCAGGAAGTCCGTCGCCCCCGCCGTGCGCGCCAACTCCTCCTTGCCCGCGGAGATGTCGACGGCCACGATCGTGCCCGCCCCCGCGATACGGGCGGCCTGGATCGCGGCCAGTCCCACGCCGCCCACGCCGAAGACCGCGACGGACTCGCCCGCCCGGACCTGGGCGGCGTGGTGGATCGCGCCGTAACCGGTGAGGACGGCGCAGCCGAGCAGCGCCGCGTCGGTGAGCGGCACCCCGTCGGGCAGCAGCAGCACGGCCTGCGCCGACACGACGGTCTCCTCGGCGAAAGCCGCGCTGCCGAGGCCGGGGTACAGCCCACGGCCCTCCGACGTACGGGCGTACAGCTCTGCCGCACCCGTCAAGGCGTTGGCGCACAGCCAGGGCTCACCGAGGCCGCAGTAGTGACAGCTGCCGCACGAGGGTGCCCAGTTGAGGACGACGGGGTCACCCGGGGCGACCCCGGTGACGCCGTCTCCGACGGCGATGACGGTTCCCGCACCTTCGTGACCGAGCACGGCGGGGACCGGCTGGCGCAGCGTGCCGTTGGACAGGGACAGGTCGGAGTGGCAGACGCCGGCGGCGGCGAGCCGCACCCGGACTTGGCCAGGGCCGGGCTGCGGGAGATCGATCTCCTGCAGCTCCAACGGGGCGTTGATCTCCGGTAGTACGGCGGCGCGGACCACGGTTTCTCCTCGGGTGCGGGCGGACTTGGGGTCGGGCCCGGGGCCTCCGGGCGGAGGCGTCTGAAGACTCAGAACTGGAGCGACTTCGTCTGGAGGTACTCCGCCAGGCCGTGCACGCCCAACTCGCGGCCCACGCCCGACTGCTTGTAGCCGCCGAAGGGGGCGAGCGGGTTGAACCGGCCGCCGTTGATGTCGACCTGGCCGGTGTCGAGGCGGCGGGCGAAGGCCACGGCCTCCTCCTCGTCCGCCGACCAGACCGCGCCCGCGAGCCCGTACGCCGTGCTGTTGGCGATCCGCACCGCGTCCTCCTCGTCCTCGTACTTCAGGATCGCGATGACCGGCCCGAAGATCTCCTCCTGCGCGATCGTCATCTCCGGTGCGACGTCCGCGAACACCGTCGGGCGGACGTAGTAGCCGGTCTCGCGGCCCTCAGGCGCGCCCGGGCCGCCCGCGACGATCCGCGCGCCTTCCTCGGCACCCCGCTCGATGTAGCCGCGGACGCGGTCGCGCTGCTTGGCGCTGACGACCGGGCCGAGGCGGCTGGCGGCGTCGTACGGGTCGCCGGGGACGTACTTCGCCGCCGCCTTGCGTGCGAGCTCGACCGCCTCGTCGTACCGGGTGGCGTCCACCAGCATCCGGGTCCATGCGCTGCACGTCTGCCCGGAGTTGGCGAAGACGTTGGCGACGCCGACGTTGACCGCGCGGGCGAGGTCGGCGCTCGGGAGGATGACGTTGGCAGACTTGCCACCCAGTTCGAGGGCTACCCGCTTGACCGCGGCACCGGCCGTGGCGCCGATCCGCTTGCCGACGGCGGTGGAGCCGGTGAAGGAGACCAGGTCCACGTCCTCGTGCTCGACCAGGGCCTGCCCGGCGACCGGGCCGAGCCCGGTGACGAGGTTGAACACACCGGCCGGCACACCCGCCTCGTGCACCGCCTCCGTGAAGAGCTGGGCGACCAGCGGGGTGTCCTCGGCGGGCTTCAACACCACGGTGCAGCCCGCGGCGAGAGCGGGCGCGACCTTGGCGACGACCTGGTGGAGTGGGTAGTTCCAGGGGGTGATCGCGCCGACGACACCGACCGGCTCGTGCAGGACGGTGGAGTTGCCGACCTTCTCCTCGAACGCGTAGGAGGCGGCGAGCTCGGCGTAGCTGCCCGCGACCGCGATCGGCAGGTCGGCGTGCACCTTCTGGGAGAAACCGAGCGGTGAGCCGAGTTCGGCGGTGACCGTCTCGGCGATCTCGTCGCGCCGGGCGGCGAGCGCGTCGCGGAGAGCGGCGATACGGGCGGCACGCTCGGCAGGTGGAGTGGCGGCCCAGGCGGGGAACGCGGCGCGGGCGGCCCGTACGGCGGCGTCCACGTCCTCGGCGGTCCCGGCCGGCACGGTCCCGACGACCTGCTCGTCGGCCGGGTTCACGACCTCGATCGTGCCGGTCCCGGCGGACGGCCGCCAGCCTCCGTCGATGTACATCCCGTCATGGGCCTTCATCGCGTCCTCCCGCGCCAGCTGGTTCCGCGTACGTGATCGGGTCTGCAGTGTCCCAAACTAGCGGCGGTAGTTTTCCGCCGCCAGGGCCACTCGGCCCGGCACGCGTACCCGCGCTCGAGCGCGCACACCCTCGACGCGGGCCGCGGGGGATGGCTGGATGGGACGAGCTCGTCGATCCGTACCTGGGTGTCGCACGGCGACCAGGCGCGTCTCGGTCCTCGAGCTTGGCGCGCGAGGGCGCAGAGCGGCCTGACGACTACGGGAGTCGCTCCGCGCTCGGGCGACCACGTGGTCGGTCGCGTCCGGCGACAGCGGATTCCCGGGGCTCGGCGATATGCGGCGCGCCGGTCGCCGTGGCCGCCGAGGCGAGCAGGACCAAGCCGAGCATGGCGAACGGCGCCGCCGTACCGACAAGGCCCGCCACGAGTCCGGCGGCCGCCGGAGCGGCGACCTGGCCGAGCCGGTTTCCGGTCAGGCGCAGGGCGAGCGCGGTGCTGCGGGCCTCCTCGGGCGCGGACTGCACCACGGTCGTCATGGAGAGCGGCTGCCCCGCCCCCAGGCAGAATCCGATGGCCGCGAGCAGCACGCCGAGTGCCCAGGCGGGAAGGGGAGCGGCGATGCCCGCGCAGAGCAGAGCGGCCGCGACGCAGCTGCCGACCAGCAGGACCGTACGGCCCAGGACCCGGATCAGCGGGTTCATCACGAGCCGGCAGACGATGGTGGCGGCGGCGCGCAGGCTGAGCAGCAGGCCGATCGTCGCCGGCGGAATCCCGCGCTGCTCCCCGACGACCGGGAGGTAGGCGGTGAGCACGTCGGTGGCGGACAGGACGGCGAGGCTGGTGAAGATGCCACCCGCGACGCCCCTGGTGCGCAGGATGCGATGGACCGGCACGCGCGGCCTCCCCTTGGGGGTACTCCCCCAGCTACCGCTGGGGGGACCCCCACCCAGGGGCCCAGGGGGACTACCTCCCCCAGACTCCGTCTGGGAGATGGTCCCAGGGGTGTCCCCAGCGCTCGGCGACTCGCGGTCGGGCACGGCGTCCGGCCGCTCGATCCCCCGCAGCGCGGAGAAGGAGCAAGCGGCGACGGCGGCGGAGACCAGCAGTGCGGCGGCGCTGGTGCCGGCCATCGCCCCGGCCTGCCCGGAGACCACCAGTCCGGCGGCCATCGGGCCCACGAGCTGGCCGAGGGAGGCGCCGATGGTGAAGTGGCCGAAGTTGCGGTCCTGTTCGGCGGGTGCGCTCTGCCGGGCCACGATGCTCTGCGCGCCGATGACGAAGGCCAGATGGCCGAGACCCATCACGCCGCTCCACGCGGCCAGCGCGCCGAGCGAGCCGGCCGTACCGCTCAGCGCGCAGCCGCCCGCGATGAGCACGACACCGACCGGGAGCAGCGGCGCGCACCGCCCCCCGTCCGTACGCCGTCCCAGCGGTACGGCCGCGAACAACGGCAGGAGCGCGTAGCCGGCCGCGATGATGCCGACGGCTCGGGTGTCGGCGCCCAGCGCGAGAGCCCGGTAGGAGACGGCGGGCCGGGCCATGGACACCGCCCCTTGCGCGAACGCGAAGGCGATGACCAGGCGGATCAGCCAGCTCCTGCCGGGCTCTGCGAGCGTCACGGTTTGGGGGCACCTCCCAGCGTTAGCTGGGGGAGATTCCGAAGAGTATTCCCGCGCCGAGTACCACCAGCGAGGTGAGCGCGGCCCACCTGACAGTCAACCACCTGCTCCTGAAGTACGGGCTTGTCCCACGGGTGCCGGGGTGCGGCGGGGGTGGGGTAGTTCCCGGTGCTTCGCCGCGCGGTGGCGGCCGTGAGGAGCGGGTCTGCTCTCGTGGTCCCGACTGGCTGCCGGGCGGCCCGTAGCGTGTGGCCGGTTGACGTCGGCCCAGACGCCCATCGCGCGTTCGGCGATGTTGGCGCCCGCGAAGTGGTCCGCGTGCCCAGCGAGGCCGCAGCGTTCACATACGAACCGGCCGCGAGCGGGCCGGTTCCGCCTCGACACATGCCCGCAGCCCCCGAGCAGGGGCGGGCAGCGTTGCGAGGTGTAGGCCGGATCAACCATGACCAGCGCCACACCCGCGCGCTGGGTCTTGTACCGGCACTGGTCGATCAGCTGGCCGAAAGCCCAGGAGTGGAGGGTGCGCCGCTGGGACCGGTGAGCCCTTGCCCGCCCGCGGATGCCCTGGAGGTCCTCCAGAGCCACCCCGCGGCCGGTGCGTTCGGCCTCGCGCACCATCCACTTGCTGACCTGATGATTCACATCCGTCATGGGTGGCCCGCCGCTCGTCGGGGCGGGAGTCACCCCGCCGCCTGCTCGGCCACACAGTCGCTGCGGCGTTCCATCCACACGCCAATCTCCCGATTCCTCCCCGGACAGAAGGCGCACGAGGCCGCGGGCGCACACGCTCCGACACGCCCGCGCCGGAGTCTCCACGGTGCGGGTGAGGCGCGCCCGCCCTGACAGGGCGCAAGGCAGCGTGCTGCGCAGGCGCGTCTCGCGGGCTATCCAGCGGGCGCTACCTGCACAGGGAAGCCGTTGAGCACCGCCGTGCCCGACAGAGGGTCGAGTCGCGTGCCGTCGAGCAGCTGATTCACATTCGCTCCGGCATCGGCTGCGGCCACGGCGAGCCGCGTGCCCGGCCGGTCGTGGCCCCAGCCGTGGGGCAGGCTGACGACCCCGGTGCGTACGGCGTCGGTCACCTCGACCGGCACCTCCAGCGCGCCACCGTCCCCCTTCACCCACGCCGCCCCGCCGTCGGCCAGCCCGAGCCGGGCCGCGTCCTCCGGGTGCACCTGGAGGGTGCAACGGTTGCTGCCGCCCTTGAGAGCGGGCACGTTGTGCATCCAGCTGTTGTTGGACCGCAGATGACGCCGGCCGACGAGGACCAGCCCGGCGGGCCGTTCCGCGAGCGCCCGGCGTAGTCTCGGCACATCGGCGGCGATGGGCTCGGGGCAGAGTTCGACCTTGCCGCTTCGGGTCTTGAGAAGCTGCGGGATGCGCGGGGCCAGCGGGCCCAGGTCGATGCCGTGCGGGTGGGCGAGGAGCTTCTCCAGGCTGAGGCCGTCCGTCCTCCGGCCCTCGGGAGCGTCGGCTGCGAAGGCCCCGAACCCGTCGCCGTATGGGCCGAGTCGCAGCATGAGGTCGAGCCGCCGCTCCGCGCCGGTGCGGCCGGTGAGCTGCCCGGCCAGTTCCTCCGGAGCGCGGCCGTGCACCGGCGAGTGCGGGTCGGCCACGGCCTTGCCGAGCATGTGGTCGATCGCCATCGCGTCGACGGCGTCCGGTTCCGCGGCCCGGTGCATGCCGCTCACGCACAGCACCAGCCGGGCGAGGATCTCGCACTCGTCGGGCCGGCCGTCCGGTAGAGGCAGGGCCTCGCGGGTGTAGCGGACCTGGTTGCGGACCGCGAAGTTGTTGAAGGCGAAGTCGAAGTGCGGGACCTGCGAGGGGCGGGGCGGGGGCAGCACCACGTGCGCGTGCCGGGAGGTCTCGTTCAGATACGGGTCGACGGCCACCATGAAGTCGACGCTTTCCAGGGCACGGTCGAGCCGGTCGCCGTCGGGCGCGGAGAGCACGGGGTTGGCCGCGATGCTGATCACCGCCCGGACCTTCCCTCCCCTGGCCTCCGGCATGGGGGACCCCACCCCCGGCGTGTCGATCTCCTCGGCGAGCGCGGCGAGCGGAAGCTCGCCCTTGGCTTCCGGGTGCCCGCTGACTCGGCTGCACCAGCGCCCGAGGGCGAAGCCCTTGCCCGGCGCGGGCGGGCGGGGTGCGCGGGCCGTGGCGGCCAGCGGGAACATGGCCCCGCCGGGGCGGTCCAGGTTCCCGGTCAGGGTGTTCAGCACATCGACGAGCCAGTTGGCCAGGGTGCCGAACTCGACGGTGGAGCTGCCGACCCGGCCGTAGACCGCGGCGGTGGGCGCGGCGGCCAGCTCGCGTGCCATCGCCCGGATGTCCTCGGCCGGGACGTCGCACACGCGCGCCACCGCCTCGGGCGTGAAGTCGGCGGTCAGCGAACGGACTTCGTCGACCCCTGTCACATGTCCGTCGAGGTCGCCGAGGTCGACGAGGTCCTCGGCGAAGAGCACCTGCACCAGGGCGGCGAGCAACAGGGCGTCCGTACCGGGGCGTACGGCCACATGGCGGTCGGCGAGCCGGGCGGTGCGGGTGCGACGCGGGTCGATCACCGTGAGGGTTCCGCCGCGGCGGCGCAGCGCCTTCAGGCGGCCGGGGAAGTCGGGGGCGGTGCACAGACTGCCGTTGGAGTCGAGCGGATTGGCGCCGATGAGCAGCAGGTGGGCCGTGCGGTCGAGGTCCGGTACGGGAATCGCGAAGGGGTCGCCGAACAGCAGGCCGCTGGAGACGTGCTTGGGCATCTGGTCGACGGTGCTCGCCGTGTAAAGGTTGCGGGTGCGCAGGGCGGCGAGCAGCAGTGGCGGGTAGAGGCCGCCGGCCATGGTGTGGACATTGGGGTTGCCGAGGACGACGGCGACGGCGTCCGGCCCGTGCTCCTCGATCAGCGGCCGCAGCCCGGCGGCGACCGCGTCGAACGCCTCCTCCCAGCTCGCCTCCTCCAGTTGCCCGGCACGGCGTATCAGGGGGCCGGTGAGCCGGTCCGGATCACCGTCGAGCTCACCGAACGCGGCGCCCTTGGGACAGATGAAGCCGGCGCTGAACACGTCGTCACGGTCACCGCGGGCCCCGGTGACCCGGTCCCCGGAGATCGTCAGCGTGAGGCCGCAGGTGGCCTCGCAGAGCGGGCAGATACGGGGGGCGGTATGGGTGGCACTGGCGGTGGTACGACTCATCGGTCCCTCCCGGGGCGGCGGCGGGCGGCGGCACGCGTCTTCCCCGGCCACCCCCTGGGGCACGCCTCCAAGGGAACCCCACCCGGGCCGCTGGGCCCAGGAGGACTGTCGCCGGGGTTCAGGGCGGTGCCCCCACACGACCATACCGACCGGTTGGCATCCTGTCAGTCGAGGATGCGCGCGAGATATGCGCGCAGCAGCTCCTTCGTCTCGCGGATGATCAGCTGGTCCCCTGCCGGGGTGGTACGGAAGGCCAGCTGCAGCAGCGCGTCGGCGGCCTCGACACCGATCAGGAAGGTGCGCTGCAGCTCGGCGTCGGGGGCGCGGCCGAGCGGTCCGGCGAGCAGATCGCAGAGCCGCTGGGCGACGAGGTGATTGGCACCCCCGTCCCGCTCGGTCGGCGAGGGCACGCTGAAGTCCAGCAGAGCAAAACCGGGCATGTCCTGCTTCATCCCGATATAGACATCCAGGACGATGTCGATGGCGCGGCGCCAGTCCAGTGGCGGGTCCACGCCGAGCCGGTCGGCGTCGACCTGCTCCTGCACCCGCTCGATATAGACGTCGAGGTTCCGGTGCGCGAGCGCATCGGCCATGGCGCGCTTATTGCTGAAGAAGCGGTAGACGGAGCCGATGGGAACGCCCGCACGCTGCGCGACGGCCCGGGTGCTGAGGCCCTCGTAGCCGGTCTCGTCCAGCACCTCGGCGCAGGCATCGAGGATGCGGGCGAGTCGGTCGGCGCTGCGCTGCTGGACGGGCTTCCGGCGCAGGGGCGGATGCGGCTGCTGGTCGGTGAGCGTGTGCACCCGCCCATCATGCCGTGAGGCCTCGTTGACGCACCCCTCGCATCATTCCTATGGTCTGACATAGGAATCGTTGAGCAGCGGCGGGAGCACGCGATGAGCGGTACGGGCAGCGAGCAGGCGAGGAAGACGGCCGAAGGGCTGGAGTACCTGTCCGGATTCGGCAACGAGCACAGCTCCGAGGCGATCCCCGGCGCCCTTCCGATCGGTCGCAACTCGCCGCAGCGCGCCCCTCTCGGGCTGTACGCGGAGCAGCTCAGCGGCACCGCGTTCACCGAGCCGCGCCACCGCAACCGCCGCTCCTGGCTCTACCGGATCCGCCCCTCGGCCGCCCACCCCGCGTTCCGCCGCATCGAAACCGGCGCGCTCCGCAGCGCTCCCTTCGACGAAACCGCAGCCGACCCGAACCGGCTGCGCTGGAATCCGCTGCCGGAGCCGGCGGGACGGGCGGACTTCGTCGACGGCCTGTGGACCCTCGGCGGCAACGGCGACGTCCGGCAGCGCACGGGCATGGCGATCCACCTCTACCACGCGAACGCCCCCATGACCGACCGGGTCTTCTCGGACGCCGACGGCGAGCTGCTGATCGTCCCGGAGCGCGGCGGGCTGCTGCTGCGCACCGAGTTCGGCCTGCTGCGGGTGGAGCCCGGCCATGTGGCACTGATCCCGCGAGGAGTCCGCTTCCGCGTCGAGCTGCTGGAGGCGAGCGCGCGCGGATACGTCTGCGAGAACTACGGGCAGCCGTTCGTCCTGCCCGACCTGGGCCCGATCGGAGCCAACGGGCTGGCCAACCCACGCGACTTCCTCGCACCCACAGCCGCCTACGAGGACCGGGACCAACCGGTCGAGGTGATCAACAAGTTCTGCGGCAACCTGTGGTCGGCGACGTACGACCACTCGCCGCTGGATGTGGTCGCCTGGCACGGCAACCACCTGCCGTACGTCTACGACCTGCGCCGGTTCAACGTCCTGGGCACCATCAGCTACGACCACCCGGACCCGTCGATCTTCACGGTGCTCACCTCCCCCTCCGACACCCCCGGCCTCGCCGGCGTGGACTTCGTCCTCTTCGCGCCACGCTGGCTGGTCGGCGAGGACACCTTCCGCCCGCCCTACTTCCACCGCAATGTGATGAGTGAGTACATGGGCTTGATCGAGGGCGCGTACGACGCCAAGACAGCCGGTCCGGGGGGATTCGTGCCGGGCGGCGGCTCCCTGCACAACATGATGTCCGCACACGGACCCGACCGTGAGACCTTCGACAAGGCGAGCGCCGCCGAGCTCACGCCGCAGAAGATCGACGACGGGCTGGCCTTCATGTTCGAAACCCGCTGGCCCGTGACCCCCACCGCCCAGGCCCTCTCCGCGGACCACCTGCAGCAGGGCTACGACGACGTATGGCAGGGTCTGCAGCGAAACTTCCGGCCGTGACAGCGGACGATCACAGCGGAGCCACCGTGACCGCCTTCGCGCCCGACTCGCTGGTCCTGAACCGCAAGCTGCCGCTGTGGTACCAGGTTTCGCAGTCGCTTCGTGCCTCGATACTGGGCCGCCGCCCGGACGAGCCGCTGCGCCTGCCGACCGAGGGCCGGCTCGCCGAGCACTACGGGGTCAGCGTGCTCACCATGCGCCAGGCCCTCAAGGAGCTGGAGTCGGAGGGCCTGATCAGCCGGCACCGGCGGCGCGGCACCTTCATCGAGCCGACGGCGCAACGCGGTGCGCCGGTACGGCTGCTGGGCTCGGTGGACGCCATCGTGGCCCAGCAGTCCGGTGAGCGGGCCACCGTGCTCGGCCACGGCCCGGCCCCCGTACCGGCGGAGCTCGCGGAGCACTTCCCGGACCTGGACGAGGTCGTGGAGTACCGCCGGCTCCGCTGCGACGGGAGCAGCGGCGAGCCCACCAACTGGGCGGAGAACGCGGTGCGCCCCGAACTCGCCGAGCGAATCGACCTCGGCGATCTGGCGCACTGGCCGATGACCAAGGTGCTGCGCGACGTGGTCGGCGTGCGCATCAGCCGCATCACGGACACGGTCGAGGCGCGCCTGGCCGACCCGGAGACGGCCAGGCTGCTGGACGTACCGCTGCTCAGCCCGATCCTGCACTACACGGGAGTGACGTACGACGACCGGGGCCAGGTCGTCGATGTGGCCCGCATCCGTTACCGCGGCGACCGCTTCTCCTTCACGGTGACCGTGGAGGCTTGAGCAGCGGACGGCGCGGGTGCCGGCGTCTCGTACGGCGCGGGTGCGGGATGTCTCACGGGAGCGTTGCGCACCATCCGCGCCACCGCCGGACGGCGATCAGGACGACGGTCCCGTCCGGCGGCCGATGACGGTACTGCGGGTACTTCTCGCACAGCAGCGCGATCGCGTGCCGGTACTCCGCGGCTGCCCCGGACGCCTCCTCCCCCGCGAGAGCCGGTGGCAGAAGCCGCGCTTCGCCGTCCATCCGGACCCACCACAACCGGTCCCAGTCCTCGTCGTATTCGTCCGCCAGGAGGCACACGGCCGGATTCGCCGCGATATTGCCGAGCCGCTTCAACCGCTGCGTTCGCTTGGGCTTGCGGTCGACGGCGGTCACGATCACGCCGTCGTGCAGCGCGAAAGTCACCGGCACCAGATGCGGGCGGCCGCCCTCGTCCGCGGTGGCCAGCCGGGCCACGCGGCTGCGCGCGAACCGCCGCTGCGCCTCGTCCACCGCCAGGTCCGGCACGGAACCAGCCCCGTCCGGACGCCTCAGCGGGATGCCGAGGCGACCTCGGCCGGCTGGTCGAGGCTGCGCAGGGTCTCGTGGGAGTGCTGCGCGACGAACAGCGAGTCCGAGCCGCGTTCCTCCCGTGCGGGTCCGAGTGCCGTGGGCGTGATGCCGTCGTCCGTGACGGACGTCGAGACCCCGAATTCCATCCGCACGCATCCCTTCTGGCCGGTTCCACGGATCATAGCCATGTTCTACGCCTTTGATTCCTAACCGCCCGATATCCCCGCAAGTCGTCGAAGCCCCAACCCCACGTGGCCCGCTTCACGGAGAAGCGGCGTGGGTACGATGCGGGGCGGCGCCGGGGCGGGAAGGACGCCCGCGGCGGGGAGCGTGCCGAAGCGACGGGAGAGGCGGTGACCTCAGCCGCTGCCGGGGAGGACGACCGCGCCATGGCGGAGGAGAGAGCGGAGGAGCTGACCGCGCCGCTGGGCGCTCCGCTGCTCGCGGACCTCATGCCCTGGGCTGTGGCCCCGCTGCGGATCGGCCGGGCCTGGCCGCTAGGCCCCGACGCCGCCTCGCTGAGGACCCGTTGGGACACCTTGCTGCGTGCGGAGAGCACCGCAGCCCGCGAGGCGCTGCTCCAGCCGTCACGCGCCCGCAGACTGCACTCCGCCGTTCCTCAGCTCCCCGGTCACCTCTCACCCACAGCACCGCTGGCCACGGAGAGCGGCCCCTGCCCGGAGCCGGTCCGAGTCCTGCACGGCCCCTTCGACCGGCAGTGGCTGATCCCGGATCACCGGCTCATCGACGTGGCCCGGCCCGAGCTGTGGCGGGTGGCCGACGAGCACCAGCTCTACGCCATCGAGCAGGGGCACATACCCCAGACGCCCGGCCCGGTGCTGGCCTTCTCCGCGCTGCTGCCGGACGGCCGCTCCTCGGCGGGCCGTCCCGGCCGGATCCGTCCCCTGTACCGCCGGCCGGGCGGCCGCGAGCCCAACATCGCCCCCGGTCTGCCGAACCTCCTCGCCGTTCGCCTCGACCGGCCCGTCACCGCGGAGGACCTGCTCGCCTGGACCGCCGCCGCGGCCGTTCGCCGCACAGCCGGAGGAGAGTGCGCGGTACCGCTGCCGCTGTCCGCCGACGTCTGGGACGCGGGTGTCGCCCTCGGCCGCAGGATGCTGTGGCTGCACACGTACGGGGCCCGCTGCGCCGCCGGACCCGATGAAAGGCCCAAACTCCCCGGCGGGCAGCGGCCCTACGTCCGGTCCGCCATCCTCACCGACCGCCGGGCGCTCCCCGCGTCCCTGCACTACGACCCGGAGGAACGGGCCCTCCTCCTGGGCACGGGCCGCATCGCGCCCGTACCTCCGGCCGCCTGGGAGTTCCACGCGGGCGGTGTCCGCGTGCTGGAGCACTGGTTCGAGCGGCGCACCGGCACGCCCGAGCCCGGGACGCTGGCCGCCGTCCGGCCCGCCGGCTGGCCGAGGGAGTGGACCTCCGAACTCCTCGAGTTGATCACGGTGCTCGCCCTGCTGGCGGCGGTGCGCCCGGAGCGACGGCAGCTGGCCGCCCGACTGGCCGACGGCCCGCGGCTCAGCGCCGCCGACCTGCGGCGGGCGGGCGTGCTCCCGTCACCCGCCGCGTCCCGTCGCCCCGCGTCCGTACTCGACCACCACGAGGAAGGCCCGAACGGCCAGTTCGCCCTGCTCTAGCCGGGGCCCACCGGGCGACACCGGTGGCCCTGTCAGTGATCACGACGGTGACAAAGGCGCCGTCGGCGCGATAGGACCGGGACCATGAACGACTCCGTGGCACCGCAGCCCCTCCCCCTCGACGGCATCACCGTCGTCGCCGTCGAGCAGGCCGTCTCCGCGCCCTTCGCCACCCGCCAGCTCGCCGATCTCGGCGCCCGCGTGGTCAAGGTGGAACGGCCCGACGGAGGCGACTTCGCACGGGCCTACGACACCGCGGTGCACGGACTGGCCTCGCACTTCGTCTGGGCCAACCGCGGAAAGGAGTCGATCGCGCTCGATCTCAAGGAGCCACGCGGTCTGGCAATCCTTCAGCAGCTCATCGCGGATGCCGACGTCTTCGTGCAGAACCTCGCGCAGGGCGCCGCGGCCCGGCTCGGTCTGGACGCGGCGACACTGTGCGGCCGCCATCCGCGGCTGGTCGCGGTCGACATCTCCGGCTACGGCCCGGACGGCCCGTACGCCCACCGGCGGGCGTACGACATGCTCGTCCAGTGCGAGGCCGGACTCGTCTCGGTGACCGGCACGCCCGACCAGCCGGCCAAGGCCGGCATTCCCGCCGCCGATATCGCCGCCGCGATGTACGCCTTCTCCGGGGTGCTCGCGGCGCTGCTGCGGCGCGGCATCACGGGCCGCGGCGGACCGGTGGAGGTGTCGATGTTCGATGCGCTCGCCGAGTGGATGGGGCACCCGCTGTACTTCGGGATGTACGGAGGTGAGCCCCCGGCGCGCACCGCGCTCGCGCACGCCGTCATCGCGCCGTACGACGCGTATCCGACGGCGGACGGCCCACTGGTGCTGCTGTCGGTGCAGAACGACCGGGAATGGCGGCGGCTCGCCGAACAGGTGCTGGAACGTCCGGAACTGGGCGACGATCCGGACTACGCCACCAATGTGGCGCGGACCCGGAACCGGACGAAGACCGACGACGTGGTGGCGCAGGCGCTGGCCGCGCTTCCGGCGGACGAGGCGCTCGCGCGCCTGGAGCGGGCGGGGATCGCCTGCGCCCGGCTCAATGACGTGGCCGAACTGGCGGACCATCCGCAGCTGGCCGCCCGGGACCGGTGGCGGGAGACGGGCTCACCGGCGGGCCCGCTGCGGACGCTGCTGCCGCCGATCACACTGCCGGGCGGCGAGCCGCCGAGGATGGGTGACGTGCCTGCGCTGGGCGAGCACACCGATGCGCTGCTGCGCGCCCTGGGGATGACGGATACACAGGTCGCGGCGTTGCGCCGGGATGGGGTGGTCGCCTAGGCCGAAGCCTTGGCGAGTGATGGCCGGGGCGGGGAAGGAAGGGTCAGCCCCGATTGCCGAAGAGCGAGCGACGCAGCCGCCGCAACGGTGCGAAGAGCGAGACCTTCGACACCCGCGCGCCTCGGTGGGAGCCGACTCGCGGCACGTCGCGGGCAGCGACCTCGCGCATCAGCAGGGTGGCCTCCTCCGTCTCGCGCTGCGGGACGGCGGGGCCGGCCAGCACGGCGAGATGGCGGTCGAGACGCGTACTGGACGCGCCGTTTCCGCAGTTGACGGCAGGTACGCGTGGCCTGCTCCGCATCGTTATCTGCTCCATGACACTCCCCACCCAACGAGGGCACCCGGCCGAGGCAGGTTAACCCTACCCTCCTGTCACGTCACCCACGTATCACAGGGATGGATTCACCTAACCTGCAAGGGTGTTGACGCTCACACCCGAACCGGCCTGCCACGAAGGCGAGTTGACGCCGAGAGCACGCCGTTTCGCTCGGATCGTACCGTTGCGGTGGAACTTCGGCCATGCTGGGCGGTGGCGCCCTTCCCCAGGGGGTACCTCCCGGGCCGTTAGGCCCAGGGGGACTACCTCCCCCAGCTACCGCTGGGAGGTGCCCCCAGGGGGTGCCCCCAGGCGCCGTCGACGTCGCGCGGCCGAGGGGACCCAGCCGTGACCGAAGGTGCTGGCATGCAACGACTGGTGGCGGGCCGCTACCAGCTGCTCGCGGAGCTCGGCCGCGGCGGCATGGGGGTGGTGTGGCGGGCCCGCGACGAGGTGCTGGGCCGCGAGGTGGCCGTGAAGGAGGTGCGCGCGCCGGACCGCCTGGACACGGGTGACGTGGCCCGGCTGTACGCACGCATGGAGCGCGAGGGCTGGGCAGCGGCGCGCATCTCGCACCGCAATGTGGTCACCGTGCACGACGTGGCCACCGATGACGGCCGGCCGTGGATCGTGATGGAGCTGGTGCGCGGGCTGTCGCTGGCCGACGTCCTGGAGGCGGAAGGCCCCATGCCGCCGCAGCGCGCCGCCACCGTCGGCGCCGAGGTGCTGGCCGCACTGTGCGCGGCGCACGAGTCCGGGGTGCTGCACCGCGATGTGAAGCCCGGAAACGTGCTGATCGCGAATGACGGACGGGTCGTGCTCACCGACTTCGGCATCGCGATGATCGAGGGCGGTACGGCGCTGACCATGACCGGGGAACTCGTGGGGTCCCCGGAGTTCCTCGCCCCGGAGCGGGCGCTGGGTCGTACGCCGGGCCCGGAGTCGGACCTGTGGTCCCTCGGCGTGCTGCTGTACGCGGCGGTGGAGGGCCGTACGCCGTTTCGGCAGGACACTCCGCTGAGCACCCTGCGAGCGGTGGTGGACGAGGAGCTGCCGGAGCCGCGCCGGGCCGGAGCTCTGGCACCCGTACTGGCGGGGCTACTGCGCAAGGAGCCGGAGCTGCGCCTGGGGGCGGCGGAAGCGGAGCGGATGCTGCAGATCGCGGCGGCCGGCGGGACCCCGCGAGCTCAGTCGCCTTCGGTGCCGGGGGATGACGTGACCAGGGCCGCGCCCGAGGCCACGCCAGACGAGCGCGGACGGGCCGCCGCGGCGGCGCCGCCGGTCCCGGGCCGGCCCGGAGCCGCGGTCGTCGACCCCGTTCCCGACCACGGGTCCGAGCACCGGCCCGGGCCGGACCGGCCGCGGCGGCGTGCCGCGACGGCCGTCGGCGTACTGGTCGCGGTGCTGCTGGCAAGCGGGGTGACGTGGGCGGTGCTTGAGGAGGGCGACAAGGACGGGAGCACCGCGGGAGCGGCTTCGGCCGGCGGGGACTCCGGCGGCGGGGAGGCGGGACGGAAGAAGGGCGCGGCGGGCCCCGGGAGCTCACCCGGTGCCGCGGAAGGCCGAGGCGGCGAAGAGGGAGGCACCGAGGGACGCGAGAGTTCGCAGCCGTCGACCGATACGCCGCCCGCGCCCACCGTGACGGTGAAGGTGACCGCGGTCCGAGGCAGTTACAGCGGGCCCTGCCCGCCGCCGGCCGCCGAGGCTCCCCACTTCGCCGCGGAGATCACGGTCGGCCGTACCCCCGCCGAGGTGGAGTACCGCTGGCGAACCGGAAGCGGCGAGGGGTCGGACCCCGGATGGAAGACGGCGTCGTATCCGAGCGGCACCAACAGGACGCGGACCGTGGAGCACACCGAACTCACCTATAGGGACGGGGAGACGTACCAGGACTCGATGGCGGTCGAGGTGCGCAGTCCCCGGCGCGTCGAGTCGAACCGCGTGTCGTTCTCGGTCACCTGCGAGGAGGCCCCGACCGGCGAGGCCTCCTCCACATCGGGGACGGCTTCGTTGTCAGGTCGCTGACCGGAGGACGGGGAGGTAGCCACCGGACTGGCCGGCGGCCGTGGGGTGGTAGGAGTTCTCGACGGGCCAGGTGACGCTGTGAATCCACGCGTCGCCCGAGCAGATCTCGTGTCCGGCGAAGGTGGTGGTCACATCACCGAACCCGAAGCCGTGGTCGGCTGCGCGCTTGGCCGTGACGGCGTTGATGTCGTCGGCGGCGGCGTTGAGCGCCGCCCTCTTCCGCTCGCTCATCCCGCCGTTGCAGGTTCCTTCCAGTTTGAAGAGGCGGGGGTAGCCGAGGACGACGACCCGGGCTGCCGGGGCTCGGTCGCGGATCGCCGTGTAGACCTGGTCGAGCTTGCCGGGCAGGGTCGTGGCGACGTAATCGCGCGCCTCCTGGACGCGGCGCAGACATTCGCTCTCCGAGCCCATGACGCAGGTGGTCATCACATCGGAGAAGCCGGCGTCATTGCCGCCGACGGTGACGCTGACGAGTCCGGTGGCGGCGTTCAGGGGTCCGAGTTGACCTGCGACAACATCACCCGTACGGGCGCCGGAGCAGGCCGTGAAGGAGAAGGACGCGACCGGGTTGGCCGCGGCCCAGAGGGCGGGGTGGGCCCGGGAGCTGCGCTTGCAGGACCCGCTGCCGCTGTCGTAACTCCCGGCCCCGACGCCGGATGAGTACGAATCGCCGAGGGCCACATAGTGGGGTGGGTCGGCTAGTTGGGCGGAGTGTGCGGCGCCCGCCCCGGTGAAGGCGAGCGCTGCGGTGAGGAGGGGTGCGGACAGTGCGGCCGCAAATCGGGACAGTTTCATGGATCCTCCCTTAGCAGGATCTCTGCCACATCTGTCGTACCAGCGCACATCCGACACGGGAAGTGTTCATGTCAAAAATGCCCGGCAGCATCCCCACTGGGCATTGCTCCTGTATGACGGGCATATGACATCGCGTCAGAACTCTTGTTCCTCGCCTGCCGGTCACGGGACTCTCATCTGCGGGCGGGGTGCGGACCCTTCCGCTCCGCCCATGCGTACGACCCAGTGCGCATACCCCCCACAGGCGCGCACACCAGAGCGCGCCACCGACGAGGAGGATCCCGCACCATGGCAGTGATACGTACCTCCAAGACCCGGATGGGTACCGCGGTCACGGCGGCGACCGCCGCCGCGCTGCTCGGCGCGATCAGCGCGCTCCCCGCAGAAGCAGCCCCGGCAGAAGGAACCGTGGTCGGGGCCGGCGCCCCTGACGCGGTGAAAGGCAGCTACATCGTCACCCTGAAGCAGAACAGCGGACTGAAGGCCGCATCGGCGGAGGGCAAGGAGCTCATAGCCGAGTACGGCGGCACCGTGCAGCGCACGTACCAGGCCGCGCTCAACGGCTATGCGGCGCGTCTCGACGCCACCGAGGCCCGGCGGCTCGCCGCCGACCCCGCGGTCGACCGGGTCTTCCAGGACAAGAGAGTCAGCCTGGTGGCGGACCAGACCAACCCGCCGTCCTGGGGGCTGGACCGGATCGACCAGGCGAAGCTGCCCCTCGACAAGAAGTACACGTACCCCGACAGCGCGGGCAGCGGCACCACGGTCTACGTCATCGACACCGGCGTGCGTATCACCCACCAGGACTTCGGCGGCCGGGCGAGCCACGGCTTCGACGCGGTGGACAACGACAACACCGCGGACGACGGACACGGCCATGGCACGCACGTGGCCTCGACGGCCGCGGGCACCGCGCACGGCGTGGCCAAGAAGGCCAAGGTCGTGGCGGTGCGGGTGCTCAACGACCAAGGCTCCGGCAGCACCGCACAGGTCGTCGCCGGCATCGACTGGGTGACGAAGAACCACAGCGGCCCGTCCGTGGCGAACATGTCGCTCGGCGGCGGCGTCGACCCGGCGCTGGACTCCGCCGTCCAGAAGTCCATCGCCAGCGGTGTGACCTACGCGGTGGCGGCGGGCAATTCGAACGCCAACGCCGAGCGGTTCTCTCCGGCCCGGGTGGCCGAGGCGCTCACGGTCGGCTCGACCACCAACAGCGACGCCCGGTCCAACTTCTCCAACTGGGGTCAGCGACTGGACGTCTTCGCACCGGGTTCCAGCATCACCGGTGCCTGGAGGACCTCGGACACGGCGACCAACACCATCTCCGGCACCTCGATGGCCTCCCCGCACGTCGCGGGCGCCGCAGCCGTGTACCTGGCAGGGCACACCAGCGCCACGCCCGCCCAGGTCGCCCAGGCACTGACGAACGGCGCGACCTCCGATGTCGTCACGAGCCCCGGTTCCGGCTCGCCGAACAAGCTGCTGAAGATCGTGGAGTGACCCTCCGCATCACTCGGCACACCGCATAACTCCCGCCCCGGGACCGGAAGTTGGCCGGTTCCCGGGGCGGGATCACGTCTTGACGCCCAAGGTCCGGTGCGCGACATTGAAGCCCGGCATCCGGCGCTTCGGGGGGCAAAGTCGCCCATGCGGACCATCAGTGACAGTAGATCCACGACGCGGGACGCCTTCCCACTGCTCGCAGCGGCGGCCGTGGCCGTCGGCGGGATCGGCGTGCTGCTCGCGCTCGTCGACCTGGCCTCGCCGCTGCGAGCACCGGTCACCGTCTTCTTCCTCATCGCCGCGCCCACGGTCGCCGTGGCAGCCGGGCTCCCCGGGCTGGATCCTCCCCCAGACTCCGTCTGGGCGGTGCCCCCAGCCGGAGCGTGGCGGCGGTCGCCGGTGCGGCCGTCGTAGACGTACTGACCGCCCAGGCCATGCTGGCCCTGCATATCTGGTCGGTACGGGGCGAAGTCCTCGCCATCGGCGCGCTCAGCCTGCTGCTCTTCCTGCTGGCCTGGGTGCGACGCCGACGTGAGCGCTCGGTGAGCACCGGGACCCGATGAGTCACTGCGACAAAATTCGAAAAAAGTCCATTCGGGGCTAGTCAGGCAATACGGACCTATGTAGCCTGACAGTAAGCCTGCGGGGCGAGCGAGGGAGCTCGACCGGAGCAGTATCGAAGCGGGGACTACGGTTCTCGTCACAGATGCTGCACCGGCGGCTGAGAGGCCTGAAGGTCGGGGAGACCGGAAGGCGACCTCCATCACCTGATCCGGACAATGCCGGCGAAGGAAGCCCACCTCGCAGGCGCTGTGCGTGCCAAGAGCACACCAAGCCCAGGCCACCGGCCCGGGCTTTCTTTCTGTCATCGACCCGATTCGCACCGTAGCCGATCGCGCGCACCGGGTCAGGTCCCTCCCGCACGACAGCACCGGCCACGCCGATGCCGTGACGCTCGGTGGCACGGGCTTCACCCTCCGCCTTCACGGCGCGGTTGAGCGCAGATCGACGGTCCGGTACGAGCCGGATCCGCCGTGGCCCCGCGCGGTCGAACACGGCCTGCCGCTGGTGGTCGACACTGCGCGGGGGCACCCTGGAGTGGTAGGAGCGCGATCGCCGAGCAGACGCTCACGCGAGCGTCATGGCGGGCCGGTATTCCGGGTAGCCGACTCCATGGCCCTGCCCGACGGTATCGGCCCCCGGCACCGGCATTCGGTGAGTCGGGGACGCGGTGGGTACGTAGAGGAGAGCTGACATGGCACGCTCGGTCGGTATCGACCTCGGTACGACGAACTCCGTGGTGTCCGTCCTGGAGGGCGGTGAGCCCTCCGTCATCACCAATACCGAGGGGGCCCGCACCACCCCGTCGGTGGTGGCCTTCGCGAAGAGCGGAGAGGTGCTGGTCGGCGAGATCGCCAAGCGCCAGGCCGTCACCAACGTGGAGCGCACCGCCCGGTCGGTGAAGCGGCACGTGGGCGAGTCGGAGTGGCGCTTCCCGGACAAGGGCGACGTGGACGGGAAGCGCTACACCGCCCAGGAGATCTCCGCGCGGGTGCTGCAGAAGCTCAAGCGCGACGCGGAGGCCTACCTGGGCGAGAAGGTGACGGACGCCGTCATCACCGTCCCGGCGTACTTCAACGACTCCCAGCGCACGGCCACCAAGGAGGCCGGCGAGATCGCGGGCCTCAAAGTCCTGCGGATCATCAACGAGCCGACGTCCGCCGCCTTGGCGTACGGCCTGGACAAGGAGAAGGAGCAGACCGTCCTGGTCTTCGACCTGGGTGGCGGCACCTTCGACGTCTCGCTGCTGGAGATCGGTGAGGGTGTCGTGGAGGTCAAGGCCACCCACGGCGACACGCATCTGGGAGGCGACGACTGGGACCAGCGGATCGTCGACCACCTGGTCAAACAGTTCAAGAACGCCTATGGGGTGGACCTGTCCAAGGACAAGATGGCCCTCCAGCGGCTCCGTGAGGCCGCCGAGCGGGCCAAGATCGAGCTGTCCTCGTCCACCGAGACCACGATCAATCTGCCCTACATCAGCGCCTCGGCCGAGGGCCCGCTGCATCTGGACGAGAAGCTCACCCGCACCCAGTTCCAGCAGCTGACCGCCGACCTGCTCGAGCGCTGCAAGAGCCCGTTCGACCAGGCGGTCAAAGATGCCCGGATCAAGGTCTCCGACCTCGACCATGTGATCCTCGTGGGCGGCTCGACCCGGATGCCCGCGGTGACCGACCTCGTCAAGGACCTCACCGGCAAGGAGCCGCACAAGGGCGTGAACCCGGACGAGGTCGTCGCCATCGGTGCCGCGCTTCAGGCGGGTGTCCTCAAGGGCGAGGTCAAGGACGTCCTGCTGCTGGACGTCACCCCGCTGTCCCTCGGCATCGAGACCAAGGGCGGCATCATGACCAAGCTCATCGAGCGCAACACGACCATTCCGACCAAGC